>NZ_JALHQI010000034.1 GCF_022842045.1 Arenimonas sp.
CGATCGCGCTGTCGCAGTCGCAGGGCGGCGGCGCGCGCGCCAGCGGCGGCGGCAGCCAGGCCGGCGACGCCACCGCGGCCGCCATCACCGGCGCCGCGGCCCTGATGCAGCAGCGCCAGATCGACTACACCCGCTCGAACGAGTCCGAGGCCGACCGCGTCGGCATCCAGACCCTCGCCCGCGCGGGCTATTCACCCGGCGGCATGGCCGATTTCTTCGAGCGCATGCAGCGCGCCAGCCGCGGCAACCGCGGCGGCTACCAGCTGCCCGAGTACCTGCGCAGCCACCCGGTCACCACCACCCGCATCAGCGAAACCCGCCAGCGCGCCGAACAGCTGGCCGCGCAGCCCGGCCACGGCCCGATCCGCGCCCCCGTGGCCACCTCGCTGCTGCTGCCGGGCGAGTTCAGCCTGGGCGACAGCGGCCTGCGCGGCGGCAGCGAGGCCTTCCCCTGGGCGCGGGAGCGGCTGCGCGTGCTCAGCGCCGACAATGCGGCGGCGGCGTTGCGCGAATACCGCGCCCTGGCGAACGCGCCGGGCGCCCAAGTCAGCGACGCCCAGCGCTACGGGCTGGCCCTGGCCCAGATGCGCGGCGGCTACCCGGCCGAGGCCGAGGCCACGCTGGCCGACCTGCTCCGGCGCCATCCGGGCCAGCTGTGGCTGGAGCTGGCCCAGGCCGAGGCCGCCGGGATCGGTGGCCGCCACGCCGTCTCGCGCGAACGCTTCGAGGCCCTGGTTACCCGCCATCCCGACAACCGCGCCGTCCGCCTGGCCTACGCCGAAGGCCTGGGCAAGCAGGCCACGCCCGAGGCCGGCCGTCGCGCCCAGGCCGTGCTGCGCCCGCTTCTGGCCACCGGCGGCGACGACCCGGTGTTCCAGCGCAGCTTCGCCCGCGCCAGCGAGCTGGCCGGCGACCTCGTCCGCGCCGGCGAGGCCTACGCCGAGACCGCCTACCTCAACGGCCGCGCCGTGGACGCCCTGAACCAGCTCGACGCGCTCAAGCGCCGGGACGACCTGGACTACTACCAGCGCGCCCGCATCGAGGCTCGCATGGCCGCGATCACCCCCGTGGTGCTGGAGATGGAGCGCCAGGGCATCCGTCCGGAACAGCAGCGCCCAGACCGCCAGTAAGCCCCGCCGACCCTGTCACCCGCCGGTCACAAAAGTTTTATCTACTTGCACCACGGCCCACCCGGTGACACGGTACCCCTCGTGCAAAAACGCATCCTGATCGTCGACGATGAACCCGCCATCCGCGAGATGGTGGCCTATGCCCTGCGCAAGGGCGACTACGACCCGGTCCACGCCGGCGACGCCCGCGAGGCCCAGCACGCCATCGCGGAAAAGGTGCCCGACCTCATCCTGCTCGACTGGATGCTGCCCGGCGCCAGCGGCCTGGAGCTGGCCCGGCGCTGGCGCAAGGACGAGCTGACCCGCGACGTGCCGATCATCATGCTCACCGCCCGCGGCGAGGAGAACGACCGCGTCAGCGGCCTGGAATCGGGCGTGGACGACTACGTGGTCAAGCCCTTCTCGGCCCGCGAGCTGCTGGCCCGGATCCGGGCCGTGATGCGCCGCTCGCGCGAGGACGAAGATGACGGTTCGGTGACAGTCGGCGGCCTGCGCATCGATGGCGCCGCCCACCGCGTCTACGCCGGCGATCAGCCGGTGCACGTCGGCCCGACCGAGTACCGCCTGCTGCACTTCTTCATGACCCACGCCGAGCGCGTGTATTCGCGCACCCAGCTGCTGGACCACGTCTGGGGCGGCAACGTCTACGTCGAGGAGCGAACCGTGGACGTGCACATCCGCCGCCTGCGCAAGGCGCTCGAGCCCTACCGCCTGGACGACATGGTGCAGACCGTGCGCGGCTCCGGCTACCGCTTCTCCGCCGCGGCGGCCTGAGGATGGGCGACCGCCGGACATGAGCGTATCGATGCTGCTTCGGCTGGCCTGGCGCCAGTCCCTGATCCGGATGCTGCTGTTTTATGCCTTCGCGCTCGGCATCGGGCTGGCGCTGGGCGAACCCTGGTGGGCCCTGGGCCTGGCCACCGCGGTGCTGGCG
This sequence comes from Arenimonas sp., assembly GCF_022842045.1. Taxonomy (GTDB): domain Bacteria; phylum Pseudomonadota; class Gammaproteobacteria; order Xanthomonadales; family Xanthomonadaceae; genus Arenimonas. Next base: position 2,065 of record NZ_JALHQI010000034.1, read on the forward strand.
GCGCGCGCCTACTGGCGCCTGTACCGGGTGCTGCGCTTCCTGGACTGGCGCAAGCAGCTGCGCACCGTGGACGGGCAGGGCCTGTGGGCCGCGCTGGAAACCCTGATCCACCGCCGCCAGACCGAGAACCGCAGCCGCGGCCGGCGCTTGGTGCGCCTGCTGCGGGCCTATCGCCAGGCAGCGACCGCGATGCCCGACGGCGCCCTGGTGATCCAGCGCCGCGATGGCCGCCTGGTCTGGTTCAACAAGACCGCGCGCCGCCTGCTGGGCCTGCACTACCCGCAGAGCCTGGAGACGCCCCTGCTCGACTGCTTCCCCGAGCAGCCGCGCGTGCGCGAGTGGCTGGCCGCCGGCCAGACCGACGAGCCGCTGCTCGACCTGGCCAGCCCGGCGGACCCGATGGTGCGCATCAGCCTGCGCCTGATCCCCTACTCCGCCACCCAGTGGATGGTGGTGGTGCGCGACGTCACCAAGCTGATGCGGCTCGAACAGGTGCGCCGCGACTTCGTAGCCAACGTCTCGCACGAGCTGCGCACGCCGCTGACCGTGGTGCACGGCTACCTCGACATGATCGAGCCCGAGGAACACCCCGAGCTGGCGGTGATGGTGGAGGAGATGCGCCGGCAGTCGCAGCGCATGACCCAGCTGGTCGAGGACCTGCTGACGCTGTCGCGGCTCGAGGCCCAGGAGCACCTTCCCGAGGAGCCGCTGGCGATGGCGCCGATGCTGGTCACCCTGCGGCGCGAGGCCGAGGCGCTGAGCCAGGGTCGCCACAAGATCGTCGTCGAGGACGCCGCCGGCTGCGACCTGGTCGGCTCGGTGAAGGAGCTGCACAGTGCCTTCTCGAACCTTGTCAGCAATGCCGTGCGCTACACGCCCACCGACGGCCGCATCGTCATCCGCTTCGAGCGCACCGCCGACCGCGGCGCCCGCCTCGCGGTGCAGGACAGCGGCCAGGGCATCCCGGCCCAGCACCTGCCGCGCATCACCGAGCGCTTCTACCGGGTCTCCACCAGCCGCTCGCGCGAATCGGGCGGCACCGGCCTCGGCCTGTCCATCGTCAAGCACGTGCTGAGCCTGCACCAGGCCTGGCTGGAGATCGACAGCGAAGTGGGCCGCGGCAGCACCTTCGCCTGCGTCTTCGGCCCGGCCCGGGTGCGGCCGCGCGACGCCGCCGGCGAGGCCTGACGCCTCCGCATCGCCCGCCCGGCGTAAGCTAGGGCACCCCACCGGCGCCATCGCCCCACGAACCGACCATGAGCCCAGACTTGCCCGAAGCCCTCGACCTGCACGCCCCGGGGCTCTACCTCAACCGCGAGCTGTCCCAGCTGGAGTTCAACTTCCGCGTGCTGGCGCAGGCCCAGGACCCTTCGGTGCCGCTGCTCGAGCGCCTGAAGTACCTGTGCATCAGCTGCACCAACCTCGACGAGTTCTTCGAGATCCGCGCGGCCACCGTGCGCACCGCCCAGCAGTTCGGCGGCCCGCTGCCGCCCGACGGCATCCCGCCGACCCAGGCGCTGGAGCTCATCCACGACAAGGCCGCCAGCCTGGTCGAAGAGCAGTACCGCTACTGGAACGAAACCCTGCGGCCCGAGCTCAACGCCGCCGGCATCCGCATCCTCGCGCACTCGTCCTGGAACGCGCGCCAGAAGAAGTGGCTGCACAAGTACTTCCAGGACGAACTGCTGCCGGTGCTGTCGCCGCTGGGCCTGGACCCGGTGCATCCGTTCCCGCGCATCCTCAACAAGTCGCTGAACGTGGTGGTGGTGCTCGAGGGCAAGGACGCGTTCGGCCGCAGCGGCGGCATGGCGATCGTGCGCGCGCCGCGCTCGCTGCCGCGCATCATCCAGCTGCCGCCGGAAGTCTCGGGCGGCCAGCATGATTTCGTGCTGCTTTCGGCCGTGCTCACCGCCTTCGTGGATGATCTTTTCACGGGCATGAAGGTCAAGGGCGCCTACCAGTTCCGCGTCACCCGCAACTCCGAGCTGTTCGTGGACGAGGAGGAAGTGGAGAACCTGGCCAGCGCGCTCAAGGACGAACTCGCCAGCCGCGGCTTCCGCCCCGCGGTGCGGCTGGAGATCGCCGAGCACTGCCCCAAGCCGATCGTCGCCATCCTGCTGCAGAACTTCGGCCTGACCGAGAACGCGGTGTACCGCATCAACGGCCCGGTCAACCTCAACCGCGTCACCCAGGTCTACGACCTGGTGAACCGGCCCGAGCTCAAGTTCCGCCCGTTCCGGCAGCGGCCCGCCGACCTCGACGAGGATTCGCCCTTCACCACGCTGCGCCAGGGCGACGTGCTGCTGCACCACCCCTACCAGAGCTTCCAGTCGGTGCTCGACCTGCTGCAGCACGCCGCCAACGACCCGGACGTGCTGGCGATCAAGCAGACGCTCTACCGCACCGGCAAGGACAGCAAGATCATCGAGCACCTGATCACGGCCGCCCGCAACGGCAAGGACGTGACCGTGGTGGTCGAGCTGCGCGCGCGCTTCGACGAGGAGGCCAACATCCGCTTGGCCGACCAGCTGCAGGAGGCCGGCGTGCAGGTGATGTACGGCGTGGTGGGCTACAAGACCCACGCCAAGATGATGCTGATCGTGCGCCGCGAGGGGAAGAAGCTGCAGCGCTACGTGCACCTGGGCACCGGCAACTACCACGCCGGCACCGCCCGCGTGTACACCGACATCGGCCTGATGACCGCCGACCCGGACATCGCCGCCGACGTGCACGACATCTTCCACCAGCTCTCGGGCCTGGCGCCGAAGATCAAGCTGCGCCGGCTGCTGCAGTCGCCCTTCACCCTGCACGCGGCGCTGCTCAAGAAGATCGCCCGCGAGGCCGAGCTGGCCCGCGCCGGCAAGGGTGGCCGCATCATCGCCAAGATGAACGCACTCAACGAGCCCGGCGTGATCCGCGCGCTGTACGAGGCCTCGCAGGCGGGCGCGAAGATCGACCTGATCGTGCGCGGCGCCTGCTGCCTGCGGCCGGGCGTGCCGGGCGTGTCGGAGAACATCCGGGTGCGCTCGGTGATCGGCCGCTTCCTAGAGCACAGCCGCGTTTACTGGTTCGGCAACGGCGGCAAGCCCGAGATCTTCTGCTCCAGCGCCGACTGGATGGAGCGCAACCTGATGCGCCGGGTGGAGACCTGCTTCCCCATCCTCGACCCGAAGCTGGCCGAGCGCGTCTACGACGAGGAGCTGGCCAACTACCTGGCCGACAACCTCAACGCCTGGGTGCTGCACGAGGACGGCCACTACGCGCGGGTCTCGCCGCCGGAGGGCGAGATGCCTTATTCTGCGCAGGGCGCGCTACTCGCCCGTCTTTGCGGATGACACCGGATGCCGACTGAAGCCGAGCAGCCACTGAAAGATGGTGACCTGCTGGCCGCGGTCGACCTGGGCTCCAACAGTTTCCACATGGTCGTGGCCCGCTACGTGCTGGGCCAGCTGCGCATCGTCGACCGCATCAAGGAAACCGTGCGCCTGGCCGAGGGCCTGGACGGCGAAGGCGGCCTCAACCCCGACGTGATGCCGCGCGCGCTCGACTGCCTGGCCCGCTTCGGCCAGCGGCTCGACACCATCCCGGCGCACCGCGTGCGCGCCATCGCCACCAACACCGTGCGTGCGCTGCGCAACCCGCAGGGCTTCCTGATGCCGGCCGAAACCGCGCTAGGGCACGGCATCGAGATCGTCGCCGGCCGCGAGGAGGCGCGCCTGATCTACCTGGGCGTGGCGCACGGCAGCCCGCCGGCCGAAGGCAAACGCCGGCTGGTGATGGACATCGGCGGCGGCAGCACCGAGTTCATCATCGGCGAGGGCTTCGAGGCGGTGGAGCGCGAGAGCCTGCAGATGGGCTGCATCGCCACCACCCGCCGGTTCTTCGGCGACGGCAAGCTCTCGCGCAAGCGCTGGAAGGAGGCCCGCACCGAGATCACCGCCGAGTTCCAGCAGTTCACCAGCGCCTACCGCCGCCGTGGCTGGCACGATGCCATGGGCTCGTCGGGCACCATCAAGGCGATCTGCGACATCTCGATCGCACTCAAGATCACCAAGGCCTCGATCACCGCGCAGAGCCTGGACGCGATCCGCGAGAAGCTGCTCGAGTTCGACAAGCTCGAGGACATCCGGCTGCCGGGCCTGTCGTCCGAGCGCAGGCCGATCATCGCCGGTGGCCTGCTGGTGCTCGACGCCGCCTTCTCCGAGCTCGGCATCGAGCGCATGTACGTCAGCGACCATGCGATGCGCGAGGGCGTGCTGTACGACCTGGTCGGCCGCGCCAGCGAAACCGACCCCCGCGAGGCGTCCATCGTCGCGCTGAGCAACCGCTATGGCGTCGATCCCGCGCAGTCGGCGCGGGTCGAGGCCACCGCGCTGCGGCTGTTCGACCAGGTCGAGGCGGCCTGGGGCCTGGACGGCGACAACCGCCGGCTGCTGGCCTGGGCCGCGCGCATCCACGAGCTGGGGCTGGCGATCGCCCACAGCCAGTACCACCAGCACGGCGCCTACGTGGTCGAGCACTCCGACATCGCCGGCTTCTCGCGCACCGAGCAGCAGATCCTGGCCGCACTGGTGCGCAACCAGCGCCGCGGCGTCCACCTGGGCAGCATCGAGAAGCTGCCCGACCGCCTGATCCCCAACACCCTGCGCTGCGCCCTGCTTCTGCGCCTGGCGGTGCTGCTGCACCGCAGCCACGAGCGCGACCCGCTGCCGCTGGCCGAAGCCACCGCCGACGGCGACACGCTGTCGATCAAGCTGTCCAAGCGTTGGCTCGAAGGCCACCCGCTGACCCGCCTGGACCTCGAGACCGAGCGGGAGCACCTCCAGGAAATCGGCCGCAAGCTGGTCATCAAGGCCGCCTGAGTCACGGCGCTGCAACCCGGCGGTCACGGCACTGGCACGGGCGCACGGCAGCCTGTCGCCATGGACAGACTCCTGCACATCGAACTGGTCACCGAGACCTACCCGCCGGACGTCAACGGCGTCGCCCTCACCGTGCAGTCGCTCGAGCACGGGCTGCGCCAGCAGGGCCACACGGTCGGCATCGTCCGCCCGCAGCGCGACGACGAGAGCCCGCGGCCCGACCCCGGCCTGCTGCTGGTGGAAGGCGCGCCGATCCCCCGCTACCCCGGCCTGCGCTTCGGCCTGCCCGCCGGCAAGCGGCTGGCGGCGCGCTGGATGGCGCAGCGGCCCGACGCGGTCTACATCGCCACCGAAGGCCCGCTGGGCTGGTCCGCGCTGCGCGCCTGCCGCCGGCTGGGCATCCCGGTGGCCACCGGCTTCCACACCCGCTTCGACGACTACGTCGGCCGCTACGGCGCCGGCTTCCTGAGCCCCTGGGTGTTCTCGTGGCTGCGGCGCTTCCACAACAAGGCCGACGCCACCCTGGTGCCGACCCGCGAGCTCGAGGACGACCTGCGCCAGCAGGGCTTCCGCCACGTGCGCCGGCTGGGCCGCGCGGTGGACACCCGGCAGTTCCATCCCGGCTGGCGCGACGAAACGCTGCGGGCGCAGTGGTCGCCGGATGGCGCGCCGATCGTGCTGCACGTCGGCCGCATCGCGCCCGAGAAGAACCTGCCGCTGGCGGTGCGCAGCTTCCGCGCGCTGCAGGCGGAGCGGCCGGGCGCGCGCTTCGTGTGGGTTGGCGACGGCCCGGCACGCGCGGAGCTGCAGGCGGCCAACCCCGACTTCATCTTCGCCGGCGTGCAGCGCGGCGATGCACTGGCGCGGCACTTCGCCAGCGCCGACCTGTTCTGCTTCCCCAGCCTGTCGGAAACCTTCGGCAACGTGACGCTCGAAGCCATGGCCAGCGGCCTGGCCACGGTCGCGTTCGACTACGGTGCGGCGCGCGAGCATCTGTGCAACGGGGCGCACGGCGCCACGGCGGCCTTCGGCGACGAGGCAGGCTTCGTGGACGCGTTCGTGCGGACCGGGCTGCGCCCGGATCTCGCGACGCTCGGCAGCGCGGCCCGGCAAGCGGTGCTGCACCTCGAGCCGGGCCAGGTGGCCGCGGACTTCGCCGCCCTGCTCGGGGCGCTCAGCCACTGGCGGGAAGCCGCGTGAGCCCGCGCACCCGCCGGCTCGTCCTTCGCGAGCACGGTTGGTGCCTGGCCGCCAATCGCCTGGGCGCGCGCGCCTGGGTGCGACTCTACTTCCGCGCCGTCAGCCGGCTTGGTGACGGGGCTTTCTGGTACGCGCTGATGGCGGCGCTGGTGCTGTTCGACGGCTGGCGCGGCCTCGCGGTGTCGGCGCAGCTGGCCGCCACCGGCCTGGTCGCGCTGACGATGTACCGCAAGCTCAAGCGCTGGACCCGACGCCCGCGCCCCTTCGCGGCCGATGGCCGCATCCGCGCCTGGGAAGCGCCGCTCGACGAGTTCTCGTTCCCCTCCGGGCACACGCTGCACGCGGTGTCCTTCACCCTGGTCGCGCTCGCGCACTACCCGATGCTGGCCTGGCTGCTGGTGCCCTTCACCGCCAGCGTCGCCGCGTCGCGCGTGGTCCTGGGCCTGCACTACCCCAGCGACGTGCTGGCGGCGTCGGGCATCGCCTCGGCACTGGCGGCGCTGTCGGTCTGGGCCTTCCAAGCGATGCTCTGACATCCGTGTGGGAGGGACTTCAGTCCCGACGCCCTTCGCCAGGAAGCATCGGGACGGAAGTCCCTCCCACAGTGTTCAGATCGGGCGCAGCCAGAAGGTGAGCGGCTTCTCCGTGGGCTTGTCCTCGCCGATTTCCTGCCAGGCCAGCCGCACTGTCATGCCCGGCTGGCGCACGTAGCCACGGCCGGCCCAGAAGCTTTCGTTGCCGCGATATCCCGCGGGGCGCCGCGGGTCGTCGTCGGCACGATCTACCGCACAGAAGCCCGTGGTCGAAAAGCGGCCAAGCGCGCGCGCATGCGCTTCGCGCTCGTCGAAGAACCGGCGGCCGATACCGCGGCCCCGATAGGCAGGCAGCAGCACGGATTCCCCGAAGTAAAACACCTCGCCCACGTCGCGACCGGCATCCAGGAAAGGCTGCTGGAACTCGGCGGTGTCGTCGGCCAGCGGCAGGCCGGTGGACGCCCCCACCACCGCGTCGCCGTCGAACGCGAGCACGAACACGCTGTCGGGCGAGCGCGAGTAGGCCCGCAGGTAGTCCTGCTCGTAGCCGAAATCGCCCGCATACAGGTAGGGCCAGTCGCGGAACACGGCGATGCGCAGCCGCGCCACGGCATCCAGCCACGGACCGATGGCAGCGCCGGCCAGGCGCCGCACCGCGAGCTCGCTCACTTCGCCGCCTGCTCGCCGATCCAGGCGTCCACGCGCCGCTCCAGCAGCGCCATCGGCATCGAGCCGCCGCCCAGCACCAGGTCGTGGAAGGCGCGTGCGTCGAACTTCGGACCCAGCGCCGAGCGCGCCTTCTCGCGCATCGCCAGAATGCGGTTCATGCCGACCTTGTAGGCCAGCGCCTGCCCCGGCATCACCAGGTAGCGCTCGATCTCGGCCACCACGTCGGTCTCGGGCATGCCGGTCTTGTCGCGCATGTAGGCGATGGCCTGCTCGCGGGTCCAGCGCTGGTCGTGCATGCCGGTGTCGACCACCAGGCGCACGGCGCGGAACATCTCGGCCTGCAGCCGACCCAGGTTGTCGAGTGGCTTCGACTGGAAGCCCTCTTCCCAGGCCAGCCGCTCGGCGTACAGCGCCCAGCCTTCCGAGAACGCGGTGAACGGCAGGATCTTCCGGAACATCGGCACACCGGTCATTTCCTGCTGCAGCGCGATCTGGAAGTGATGCCCCGGGATCGCCTCGTGGTAGGCCAGCGTGCGCATGCCGAAGCGCGCCACTTCCGCGGTGTTGCGCAGGTTGAGGTAGAACACGCCGGGCCGCGAACCATCGAACGCGGGCGCGTTGTAGTAGGCGCCGGCCGACGTCTGCTCGCGGAACACGGGGATGCGCTCGACCCTGACGCCCGCCGAAGGCCGCACGTTGAACAGGCCGCCGATGCCGGCGTCGATCTCGCGGATGATCGCGTCGAAGTCGGCCAGGATCGCGGCGCGGCCTTCGTCAGTGTCCGGGTAAAGCTGGTCGGGGCGGGCCGCGATCTGCTGCACGCGCTCGCCGATGCTGCCCTCCACCAGGCCTTCGGCGACCAGGATCGCGTCCATCTCCGCCTCGATTCGCGCCACTTCGGACAGGCCCATCGCGTGGATCTCGGCCGGCGTCATGTCGGTGGTGGTGTTCTGCTTCACCTGCCAGGCGTAGAACGCGGCGCCGTCGGGCAGCGCCCAGACGCCGTGGTTGCCCGTGGTCCTGGGCAGCAGCGCCTCGTAGTGGGCGATGTAGCGGCGGTAGGCGGGCTGCACGGCCTCGACGATGGCCGTCTGCGCTTCGGCCAGCAGGGCCTCGCGGGTGGTCGCGTCCATGTCGCCCTCGGGCACCTTCGCCAGCTTCTCCTGGAACGAGGTGTAGAGGATGTTCTCCGCGGCCGGCGCGTCCGCAAACAGGCGCATCTCGGCCAGCACCTTCTGGACCACGAAGGTCGGCGGCAGGATGCCCGCGGCCTCGCGGGCCTCCAGCCCTTCCATCACCTGGCCGCTGGCGACCGGGAACTTACGCAGGCGCGCCAGGTAGTCGCGGGCCTCGCCCTCGGAGGCCACCGGGTGCTGGGTGGCCAGGAAGGTCGGCAGCTGGCTCTGCACGCCGAACATCTGGTTGAGCGGGTAATCGTGCAGCGCGAAGCGCTCGCCCTCGGCCTGGGTGGCCAGGAAGTACTCAAGCATGTCGTAAGACAGCTTGCGGCCTTCGTCCAGGGACTGGCGGTCGTACTCGCGCAACGTGGCCAGGTCGTCGCGCAGCTTCTGCTGCAGTTCGCGCTGGCGGGCCGGCGAGCGGTCGGTCAGGTCGTCGCTGAACCAGTCGGCCCAGGGCGGCAGCATCCGCATCGAGCTGAGCAACTCGGGGTCGTCCACCGCGTACTCGATGAAGACGCGCTCGAAGAACCAGTCGATCTTCAGTGGCCGGGCATAAACGGTGTGCAGCACCAGCGCGGCGAGGGCCAGCAGGCTGGCCAGCAGCAGCCAGGTGGTCCAGCGGATCAGGGTTCTCATCGGTTCACTCCTTGGCCAGGCCGGGACCATACCAGAGCCGGCCCGGCGGCCGCCCGTGCGCCGGGCCGGGGCGGTAGACTGGCGCCATGAACTATCGCCACGGATTCCACGCCGGCAACCACGCGGACGTGCTCAAGCACCTGGTCCTGGTGTCGCTGCTCGACGCGCTCAAGAAAAAGGAAGCCCCCTTCTTCGTGGTCGACACCCATGCCGGCCGCGGTCGCTACGACCTGGCCGGCCTGCAGGCCAGCCGCACCGGCGAAGCGAAGGCCGGCATCCGCAAGCTGTGGACCCTCGCCGCGTCCATGCCGAGCCCGCCGCCTGCCCTCGCCCGCTATCTGGCGGCCGTAGCCGACGCCCACGCCGGCGCGCCCGACACCTATCCCGGCTCGCCGCTGATCGTGTCCCAGGCCCTGCGCCCGCAGGACCGGCTGGCCGCCTGCGAGCTGCTGCCCGACGAAGCCAACGCGCTCAAGGGCGTCCTGGCCCACGACCCGCACAGCCACGTCCACGCCCGCGATGGCTACGCGGCGCTCAAGGCCCTGCTACCCCCGCGCGATGGCGCCACCAGGTTCGCGCGCGCGCTCGTGCTCGTCGACCCGCCCTACGAGGCACAGGACGAGGAGTACCCGCTGATCACCGGCGCCTTGGCCGACGCCCTGCAGCGCTTCCCGCAGGGCATCTTCGCCATCTGGTACCCGATCAAGCAGCGGCCCAGCCTGCATCCGTTCTTCCGCAAGGTCGCCACCCTGCCGGTGAAGTCGGCGCTGGCGATCGAACTGCTGGTTCGCCCCGACGACTCCCCGCTGCGCATGAACGGCAGCGGCATGCTGCTGCTCAATCCGCCCTGGCAGATCGAGAAGGACATCGAGCCCGCCCTCAAACCCCTCGCCCAGGCCATGGGCGAAGCCGGCGCCTCCTGGCGCCTCACGTGGTTGAAGCAAGACAAGGCCTGAGCCATGAAAGCGAAGAAAGCGCAGTACAGCCAGCGCGGCCCGGTGCCGCAGGACGTGATAGGTGCGGTCGAGTTCGAACTGCCCGCGTTGGCGCCGGGGCAGGTGCGCGTAGCCGTGCTGGCCTCGCCCATCAATCCCTCCGACGTGCTCACCCTGACCGGCGAGTACGGCCTGCTGCCGCCGCTGCCCGCCACCGGCGGCAACGAGGGCGTGGGCCGCGTCATCGAATGCGGCGAAGGCGTGTCGGCCCCGGCCGTGGGCAGCCTGGTGCTGCTGCCGGTGGGCTGCGGCACCTGGACCACGCATCTGGACCTGCCGGCCAAGCACCTGGTCGAGCTGCCGCACGACGTCGACCCGGTGCAGCTGTCGATGCTGACGGTGAACCCGCCGACGGCGCTGCTGATGCTCACCGAGTTCGTGGACCTGCAGCCCGGCGACTGGGTGATCCAGAACGCGGCCAATTCGGCCGTCGGCGGCTACCTGATCCAGCTGGCCAAGCTGCGGGGCCTCAACACCATCAACGTGGTGCGACGCGCGTCCGCCATCGAGGCGGTGAAGGCGAGCGGCGCCGAGCACGTGGTCGTGGACGCCGAGGACCTGCCCAAGCGGGTGCGCGAGGCCACCGGCGGGGCGCATGTCAAGCTGGCGATCGACTGCGTCGGCGGCGTCAGCACCGAGAACCTGGCGCGCTGCCTCGACGAGGGCGGCACGCTGGTGAACTACGGGGCGATGAGCGGCGAGCGCTGCATGATCTCGCCGCGCTACTTCGTGTTCCGCGACATCACGCTGCGGGGGTTCTGGCTGTCGCAGTGGTTCAAGCAGGCGACGCCGCAGAAGCGCGCCGAGGTCTTCGGCCACATCGCGGGCCTGATCGCGGAAGGCAAGCTGCAGGCGCGGGTGCAGGCCACCTACGACCTGGACCACATCAAGCAGGCGGTGCAGGCCGCCGCCAGCGGCGCCCGCGACGGCAAGATCGTCGTCGAACCGAACGGGCCTCCGCGGGCTGCCATCTGAAGTTCTGGCGCCGGCCACCAGGTAGCGAATCACTCGTAACGAAGCGCTTCGATGGGGTCGAGGCTCGCGGCCTTGGAGGCGGGCATGATCCCGAAGATCATGCCGACCAGGGCCGAGAAGCCCGCCGCGGCGAAGATGACCCAGAGCGGGACCGACGCGTCGGGGAAGCCCGGGATCAGGCTGGCCACGCCGACGCCGATGCCGATGCCCAGCAAGATCCCGATCAGGCCGCCCAGCAACGCCAGCAGCGCCGCCTCGAGCAGGAACTGCACCAGGATGTCGCGGCGCGTCGCGCCTAGCGCTTTGAGGATGCCGATCTCGCGCGTCCGCTCCGTCACCGACACCAGCATGATGTTCATGATGCCGATGCCGCCGACCAGCAGCGAGATGCTGACCACGCCGGCCAGCACCGCCGTCACCGTGCCGGTGATCTGCTCGAACTGCTTGACGAAGGAATCGGCCGCCTGGATGCGGAAATCGTCCTCCTGGTCGGGCTTGAGCCGGTGCGAGATACGGATCGCCCGCTTGGCGCGCTCGCGCAGCGCCTCCACGTCCTCCAGGCTCTCGGCGGTGAAGGAGATTGACATGCGCGTGTTGACGTTGTTGCCCGTCATCGCCCGGCCCACGTCGAAGGGAATCAGCACCAGGTTGTCCTGGCTGAAGCCCAGCAGCTCGCCGCGCTTCTCCATCACGCCCACCACCTTGAACCACTCGGTACCGAGCCGGATGAACTCCCCGATCGGATCCTCCGGCAGGTCCAGGTCCTCGATGACCTTGTAGCCGACGACGGCGACCCGGCGACGCCCGACGTCGTCGCTGGCGACGATGAAGCGGCCCCGCTCGGGATAGATGCCCCGCACGGCGGTGAAATCCGCCGTGGTGCCGATGACCTGCGGGCTGCTGAGGCGGCCGCGGAATCCGACGGCGGTCGGCACCAGCATGGTCGGCACCACCTGGGCCACGCCGGGCACCCGGTAGCGCAGGGTGTCCACGTCGTTGAAGCTGAGGAAATTCTCCTTGCCCACCGAGGCGTCGGCGAAGGGCGTGTAGGGCTGCAGGGTCAGCGCGCTGCCGCCGAGGTCGGCGAACTGGTCCGAGACCGACTTGGAGAAGCCTTGCACCAGCGACACCACGGCGATCACCGACGCGGTGCCGATCAGGATGCCGAGCGTGGTCAGGAAGCTGCGCATCCGGTGCGCCATCAGGCTGGTCAGCGCGGCGCGGAAGGCTTCGAGGAAGGCGTACATCAGTGCACCTCGCGGGGCGGGTTCTGGCGGTCCTCGACGATCTTGCCGTCGCTGACGCGCAGGGTGCGCCGGCAGTGCGCGGCGATGTCGGGCTCGTGCGTCACCACCACCACGGTCTGGCCGCTGCGGTGGACCTCGTCGAACAGCGCCATGATTTCTTCCGAGGTGCGCGAATCGAGGTTGCCGGTCGGTTCGTCGGCCAACAGGATCGAGGGCTTGCCAACCAGGGCGCGGGCCACGGCCACGCGCTGGCGCTGGCCGCCGGAGAGCTGGTTGGGGCGGTGGCCGAGCCGGTTGCCCAGGCCCACCTGCTCCAGCGCTTCCTTCGCCCGCCGCGCGCGCTCGGCGCGCGGGATGCCGCGGTACACCAGCGGCTGCATCACGTTCTCAAGCACCGTGAGGCGCGGCAGCAGGTGGAAGCTCTGGAACACGAAGCCAATCTCCTGGTTGCGCACCTGGGCCAGCTCGTTGTCGGTCATGGACGAGGTATCGCGGCCATTGAGCACGTAGGTGCCTTCGCTGGGCGTGTCCAGGCAGCCGATGAGGTTCATCAGCGTCGACTTGCCCGAGCCGGACGGGCCGATCAGGGCGACGTACTCGTTGCGTCCGATGTGCAGGTCGACGCCGGCCAGGGCCATCAACTCCTCCTCGCCCATCAGGTAGCGCTTGACGATGCCGCTGAGCCGGATCATTCGGAGGCGGCCTCTTCGTCCGACTCTTCGCCCGCCTCGTCGTCCGCGCCCGCCTTGGCCTTGTCCGCCGCCTTGTCCTCGGCCTCGCGGATGCGCTCGCCTTCGATCAGGCCGCGCAGCAGCTTGGCCGGGCCACGGATCACGCGGTCGCCCGCCGACAGGCCGGAGGTGATCTCCTCCCACTTGTCGTCCGACAGGCCCACTTCGACGACCACTTTGGTGGCGCGACCGTCGCGGTCCACCCACACGTGGCGGGTGACCTTCTTGTCCTCGTCCACCTCGGTGCCCACCGCCTCGACCGGCACCGCCAGCTTGGTGCCACCGTCGCCGAGGAAGATGTCGGCGCGGGCGCTCATGCCCGACCGCAGCGCCAGGCCCTCCGGCGGCGACAGCTCGGCGGTGACCAGGTAGGAACGGCCCTGGTTCTCCAGCGTGGGCGCCAGCGCCACTTGCTCGACTTTGCCCGCGATGGCGGTGTCCGGGAACGCGGCGGCGTAGACCTCCACTTCCTGGCCCAGCGCGATCTTGGCCACGTCGGCCTCGTCCACCTTCAGGTCGGCCTGGATCGACGAGGTGTCGGCGATCTTCATCAGCTGCGCGCCGGCGAAGGCGTTGGTCGAGGCAATCGCGGTCTCGCCGACCTTGATCGGCAGGGCCACGATGACGCCGCCGATCGGGGCGCGGATGTCGGTCTTCGACAGCTGCTCGCGGGCCTCGCCCAGGATGGCGTCGGCGCGGCGCAGCGCTTCCTGGCTGCTGTCGAGCTCGACCTTGGCCAGGTCGCGCGCGTTGCGCAGGTCATCGAACTCGCTCTGGCCGATCATCTTCTGCGCCACCAGCTGCTCGCCGCGAGCCAGCCGCTTCTCGGCCAGCGCCAGCGCCAGGCGCTGGCGCTCGATGCTGATCACGGCCTGGCGGCGCGTGGCCTGCTCGCGGTCGATGGCGTTGCGGTAGGTCTCGGGGTCCAGCCGCAGCAGCAGCTGGCCCTTCTCCACCGTGTCGCCCTCCTCGACCAGGATCTCGCGCACCTTGGCCACCAGCTCCGAGGTCAGGTCGACCTCGTTGCGGTAGGCCAGCACGCCGGAGGCGAGGATGGTCGGCCGGATTTCCTGCTCGGCGGCGATGGCGATCTCGACTTCCTTGCTCGACTCGCCGCGGGTCATCTTCACCAGCAGCGGGATGGCGATCACGGCCACGATCGCCGCGAGGGCGATGTACTTCTTGTTGGGTTTCATCACTCTCTTCCGTAAGCGAAGTCGGTCAGAACGCGGCGAAGGCCGCCATGACGCCGTAGATCACCACGTAGGGCAGCAGCACCACGAACAGGGCCTGGCCCCAGCCGGTGCGGTACCAGGTCTTCCAGCCAAGCGCGGCCAGGAACCAGACCCAGAGGTTGAGCAGGCTGAAGCTGCGGGCGAGCATTGCCCAGGGGTGACCGGTCTCGAGCTGCACGAACAGCGGGTCGACGTTCAGCAGCTGCATCGATTCCATGCTCGACTGCGGCGAGCTGGTGTAGATGCCGACGATCGAAATCACCGCGCCCAGCACCATCGGCATCGACGACCAGGCGCTCAGGGCCAGGCCATGGCGGAACCCGGTCGGGTTGCCGCTGATCTTGCCGGCCAGCATGTAGTACAGCGCCGCCAGGCTGAAGATGATGGCGAAAAAGATCGGCGTGGTGACGAGGGTGATGTATCCCATCATGCGGGCGCCGGGCATGAACTGCTTGGCCTGCTCGAGCTCGGCTTTGCTCATTTCCTGGGCCGCGGCCTGGAGCTGGTAGTTGGTGAACCACTCCGGGTCGACGTTGAAGAAATACAGGACGGCCGAAGCGGTCGTGGCCAGCAGGACAATGAGGGCCGGCACCAGGAAACTCGGCTTGTCCTTGAGCCCGGCGAAGACCTTGCCCGGCTCCAGGAAGATATCGATCAGCTGCGACATGGTGTTTTCCCCGAAGAAATGAGTGGTTGGAGCAGCGATTCCCCGAACCGCCGGCGAATGGTAGGTGAAGACGGTGGCGCCGTCCCATGACAAGTGTCCTAGTCATCCACGCTTACCCAGACGGGCGCACCGGGCGAAACGTGACAGGTTGCCTTCACGCCGCCTGACGCCGGGCTTGGAATGATCGCGGCTTACCGCCCGCCCAGGACTGCCACCATGCCCCGACCGCCGCGCCAGACCGCCCGCGACTTCGACCCGCGCGTGATGCAGCTGTTCGACCAGTACGTGCACGGGCTGATCGACCGGCGTGGCTTCCTGCAGGGCGCCTCGGCCCTGGCCTTCAGCGCCAGCGCGGCGGTGGGCCTGCTGGCCTCGCTCAGCCCTCGCTTCGCCGAAGCCCGGCAGGTGGCCACCGACGACCCGCGGATCGACGCCCGCCACGTCGAGTTCGATTCGCCGAACGGTTACGGCAAGGGCCGCGGCTATCTCGTGCGCCCCGCCCGGGCCGAGGGCCCGCTGCCCACCGTGATCGTGGTCCACGAGAACCGCGGCCTGAACCCGCACATCGAGGATGTCACGCGCCGCCTGGCGCTCGAGGGCTACCTGGCCTTCGCGCCCGACGCGCTGTCCCCGCTGGGCGGCTACCCCGGCGACGAGGATGCGGCGCGCGCCCTGTTCCAGCAGCTCGACCAGGCCAAGACCCGCGAGGACATGCTCGCCGCGGCCGCGTACCTGGCCTCGGTTGAAGGCGGCAACGGGCGCATGGGCGCGATCGGCTTCTGCTATGGCGGCGCCATCGCCAACTTCCTGGCGACCCGCCTGCCCGACCTGCGCGCGGCGATTCCCTTCTACGGCAGCGGCGCGCCGCTGGCCGACGTGCCGGCCATCCACGCCGAACTGCTGGTGGTGCTGGCTTCGGACGACGAGCGCGTCAACGCCGGCTGGCCCGCCTACGAGGCCGCGCTCAAGGCCGCGGGCAAGACCTACACGCTGCTGCAGCCTGCCGACACGCTGCATGGCTTCCACAACGACACCACGCCGCGCTATGCCCCCGAGGCCGCGAAGCAGGCCTGGGAAGCCTCGCTGGCCTTGTTCGCGCGGACACTGAAGGGCTGAGGGGCGGCACGCGCTATCGTTCTCTTGATGGAACGATAGCTTGTCGAAAAAGCGGATTGCTGTCCTTTTTGTTGGCTCGCATAGTAGCGACCACGCCAGGACCTCCGTCCACCGGCGGCATCCCGCCGCCCCGGAGCGCCCGACAACGGAGCCGCCCATGAACGCCTTCGCCACCCTGCCCGGCCGTGTCGGCCTCGGCCTGTTCTTCGTCCTGTTCGGCCTGCTGGTGCAGAACGCCGAAGGCGGTGCGCGATGATCGCCCTGCGCCCCGCCGCCGAGCGCGGCCACGCCAACCACGGCTGGCTCGACTCCTGGCACAGCTTTTCCTTCGCCGACTACCGCGACCCGGAGCACGTGCACTGGGGCCCGCTGCGCGTGATCAACGAGGACCGCGTCACCGCCGGCCAGGGCTTCGGCACCCACGGCCACCGCGACATGGAGATCATCAGCTACGTGCTCGAAGGCGCGCTGGGCCACAAGGATTCGATGGGCAACGCCGCCAGCATCGTGCCGGGCGAAGTGCAGCGCCTGAGCGCCGGCACCGGCATCACCCACTCCGAGTACAACTACGACGCCAGCGGCACCACCCACTTCCTGCAGATCTGGATCATCCCGCGGGTGACGGGCGTGGCGCCGTCCTACGCACAGCGCAGCTTCAGCGCCGAAGACAAGCGCGGCCGGCTGCGGCTGGTCGTGAGCGGTGATGGCGCCGAGGGTTCGGTGTCCATCCAGCAGGATGCGCGGATGCACGCCGGCCTTTTCGACGGCGCGGAGTCCGCAAGGCTGGCGCTGGCGCCGGGTCGCCTCGGCTACGTGCACCTGGTGCGCGGCGAGCTCGAGGTCAACGGCCACGCGCTGCGCGCCGGCGATGCGCTGAAGCTGCGCGACGAGCCCGAAGTCCGGATCCGCCACGGCAAGGATGCCGAGGTGCTGGTGTTCGACCTGCCGCCGCTGGACTGATCGACGGCGGGATGCAAGGGCGCCGCCCGCGCATCCTGCGGCGGGCACAGCGGCTGCGGCGGGCAAGGGCATAATCGGGCGACGACCCCACCGGAGCCCGCCGTGTCCCTGCCCGCTTTTCGCTTATGCCTGCCGCTGCTGCTCGCACTGCCGCCCGCGGCCTTCGCCGACACGGCGACCGCTGCCGCCGCGGCGCCGGATGTCGCCACCATCGCGGACGCGACGCGCCGGACCTTCGAGGTGCCCGGCATCGCCGTGGCGATCATCAAGGACGGCGAGGTGGTGCTGGCCGAAGGCTTCGGCCAGCGCGAGGCCGGCAAGCCGGCCCCGGTGACGGCCGATACGCGCTTCGCCATCGCTTCGCTGACCAAGGCCTACACCTCGGCGGCGCTGTCGATCCTGGCCGACGAGGGCAAGCTGTCGCTGGACGACCGGGTGGTCGACCACCTGCCCTGGTTCCAGATGTCGGACCCGTACGTCACCCGCGAGATGCGCCTGCGCGACCTGCTCACCCACCGCAGCGGCCTGGCGCTGGGTGCCGGCGACCTGCTGTTCTGGCCCACCACCACCCACGACACCCGCGAGATCGTCCGCCGCCTGCGGCACGTGCCGCTGGAAACCAGCTTCCGGGCCAATTACGCCTACGACAACGTGCTGTACGCGGTGGCGCAGCTGGTGATCGAGGACGCGTCGGGACTGTCCTACGGCGAGTTCCTGCACCAGCGCATCTTCCAGCCGCTGGGCATGGGCGACACCGTGGTCAACGCCGACCACCTGCCGGCGGGTGCCGACGTCGCCACCGGCCACGCCAAGTTCGACTTCACCGACCTGCGCCCGGTGCCGCCGATGACCTGGAGCAACAACCAGGCCGCGGGCGGCATCTACTCCAGCGTCAACGACCTGGCGAAGTGGATGCGCGTGCAGCTCGACGGCGGCGTGATCGGCAGCGGCGCCGACGGTACCGAGCGCCGCCTGTTCAGCGCCGACCGCCATCGCGCGATGTGGGAAGTGGTGACGCCAATCCGCGTGCCCTCGCAGCCCGCGGTGCCGGCGCTGGCGCCCGCGCTGCCGCAGTTCGCCGGCTACGGCGAGGGCTGGTCGATCACCGAATACCGCGGGCATAAGCTGGTTTCGCACACCGGTGGCTGGCCCGGCATGGTCTCGCGCCTGACCCTGGTGCCGGGCCTCGACCTGGGCGTGGTCGTGCTGACCAACCAGGAAGTCGGCGCGGCCTTCAACGCCGTGACCATGGAAGTGCTGGACCATTACCTGCAGGCGCCAGACACCGACTGGGTCGCGGCCTATGCCGAGGCCGTGGCGAAGTCGCGCGATGCCGCCGACGAGAAGTGGGAGGGCCACCAGCGCGCCCGCGACCGCAGCAGCCAACCCTCGCTGCCGCTGTCTCGCTACGCGGCGACCTACCGTGATCCGTGGTACGGCGACGTGGTCATCGCGCTGGAGGGAAAGCGGCTGGTGATGCGCTTCGCGCACACGGCGCAGCTGGTCGGCGAGCTGGAGCACTGGCAGCACGACACCTTCATCGTGCGCTGGAAGGATCGCGCGCTGAACGCCGATGCGTTCGCCAGCTTCGACCTCACGCCCGATGCCACGGTGCGCGAACTGCGCATGGAAGCGGTGTCGTCGCTCACCGACTTCAGCTTCGACTTCCACCACCTGCGGCTGGTGCCGGTGAAGTAGGCGGTGGAACTCCGGCGCCAGCCTTGGCGCGGCGCCAAATAAAAAGGGGATGCCGCCCTCCGTGGCGGCACCCCCTCCGGGGAGACTCAGCAGACGCGGATCAGGCCGTCGGTGCGGGCGGCGGTGTAGGAGCTGTCGCGGCCGTAACCACTGCTGCGGCCGTAACCGGTGCCGAAATCGCGCTGGCGGTAACGGCTGGCGATGCGAACCGGGGACGGGGCGGCAGCGGCTTCAAGCGCCGGTGCCACGGCGGCGGCGGCGGGCTGGTCGGCCAGCACCGGGGCGTTCGGGAAGAGGCGGTAGAAGTCGTTCAGGGTCTTCATGGCGGCGGCCTGTGAGTTGGTGTGCTGGTAATCTACAACACCAACGCAATGCCGCCATGGGCCGGAAGTCAGGGGGCCGCAAAATATTTACACCCCCTTTCCAATCAATGTCTTGAAGCGCCCCTGGCGCTCAGGACGGTCCCCGGGAGATAGCGCTCAGGCGGCCGACCCGTGCCAGCAGGTCCGTCAGCGGGGTCTCGAGGGCATGGCCGCGGACCTTGTAGCTCATCAGGCGCAGGCGCTGCTCGGCCTCGGCTTCCCGGCCCAGCCGGTCCGCCATCAGCTCGCTGGCGGTCATCACCACCTGGGGGGCCTGCGGGTGGTCAGGGAATCGGGTTTCGAAGCCCTCGGCCAGCGCCACGGCCAACTGCGCCTGGCCGGTGCGGGCCGCTTGCGCGAACAGGCGCGCGACGTCGTCCGGCAAGGCGTGGCGGTAGGACGCATCCAGCGCGCGCTGCTCGGTGAGTACGGCGAGGGCGCGCTTGTCCTGGTTCGTGGCCAGCAGCCGGCTGATGTACTCGCGCCCGTGGTCGAGCAGGCCCGCGTTGTCACCCGCTTGCTTCAGGTACTGCCGGTAGCGGTCATGCAGGGCATCGGAGGCGCCGCGGCCGCGGAACATCTCCTGCAGCCGCCGCGCGGCGCCGGCCAGGTCGCCCGCTTCCGCCAGCGCCTCGGCTTCGGCGACGGCATCGTCTTCCATCGGGTTGGCGAAGCGGGCGCGCGGCACCGCAGGCGCCACGTCCAGGCCCAGCGCCGCGTGGTTGGCGTGGATCACGTAGCCCAGCAGGTGGTAGCCCGCGACCAGCAGGTACAGGCTGACGAAGCTTCCCGGCAGCTGCGCCATCGTGCCCGGCAGCGCCATCAGCAGGAGCACCTGCAGCACGATCGATGCGACCACCATCGCCGCCAGCAGCCCGACCGCGCCGAAGTACACGCCGCCCAGCCGCCCGATCAGCGGGAACCAGGCCAGCGGGTTGAGCGCCCGCGGCAGGCTGTCGTCCACCGCCAGCAGCATCACCGCCGCCGGCAGGAACAGCACCGCGAACGCCAACAGCCACAGCGCCAGCACCGGGCTGCCCCAGAGCGCGATGGCCTGGATCGGCAGGAACACGACCAGCATCAGCAGGATCTGGTTCACGGCCTCGCCGTCGGTGGCCATCATGTCCTCGGCGCCCATCGGCTCGAAGCGGCCGTGCACGGTGTTCACCAGCGCCTCGACCGCCAGCTTGAAGCCCATCACCCAGAACGCCAGTTCGAACACCCAGCCAAGCAGGCTGGGCAGGTGGTTGAGCAAACGCAGCACACACAGCGCCGCGATCATCCACAGCATGGCCTTGTGCGCCGGATAGGCAAAGATCGCCGGAAGGCGTTCGGAGACGGAGGGGATCGGCGTGGCGTTCGCGGGCATGGCGCGGGCGTTCGGTGGGAAGTCGAGCGCCGAGGCTAGTGGTTCGCGCGAACCCGCGTCAAAGGCTTCCAGCGTCGGCGCCACTGTAGATCGTGTAGCGTGCCCGGCGCCGTGGCCTTAGTTCGCCTTGGCGCGCGGCGACCAGACGATGTTGACCGAGGTCAGCGTGTCGGTGCGCTCGACGCCGTCCGGCGCCTCGGTGTTGTGGCGGGCCTGGAAGCCCGCCTTCAGCGCCAGCGTCTTGTTGATGCTGACCGCGATGCCGATGTCGTTCTGGGCGAAGGTGTTGTCGGGCGTGGCCTCGACCAGCAGCGTGTTGTAGAACTGCGTCGATTCGGTGATCTGGTGCTGGTAGTCGGCGTAGCCGCGCAGCAGCGCGTCGGTTTCCGAGCCGCCGCCGTCGGCCAGCCGCGCGTGGCGCAGGCCGGGGCCGCCCTCGAGCTGGAAGGTGTGGCCTTCTTCCTTGAGCAGCCAGGCGCCGTAGTTCACGGCCAGGGTGGACTGGTGCTCGTAGGCCGAGAAATCGTCGCGCTCGTGGCGCGCCGCGCTGCCCAGGTACTGGCGCTCGCCCAGCCGGCGCGCGGTCTTGGCGCCCAGCTCGAAGCGATTGGCCGTGGCCTCGTCGTCGGCCTCGGCGCGCAATGCGGCCAGGAAGTACTCGTGGGTCCAGAGTTCGTCTTCACCCTTGAGCGCGAACTTGCCGTTGGCGCTGGTGGTGTCGGAGTTGCCGGTGGTGTTGACCAGGCCGAGTTCGGCCTTCGGGGTCCATTCGGCGGCGGCGGCGGGGCCGGCAAGGGCCAGCAGCGCCAGCGGCAGCAGGATTCGGATCATGGGGCGGGTCGCCTTCGTGCGGACAAGGCCTGCCATTAGACCCGCCCACGCATGAATCCTCGCCGAAGCCGGCGCCCGGCGCGCCCTCAATCGAGCTCGCGCAGCTTCCAGTTGCCGCGGCCGGCGGCCTTGGCGGCGTAGAGGGCCTGGTCTGCCGCCAGCATCAGCGCCTTCGCATCCGCCTCGCCGCGGCTATAGGCAATGCCAATGCTGGTGCCGACCAGCCGCGCCTGCCCCTCTACCGTGATCGGGGTCCGCATCCGGTTCAGCAGCTTGTCCGCGAAGCCGGTGGCGCTATCGAGCGAACCCACGCCTTCGACCAGCACCGCGAACTCATCGCCACCCACGCGCGCCACCAGGTCGCCGGCGCGCACGCAGGCGGCCAGCCGGCGCCCGAACTCGCGCAGCACTTCGTCGCCGGCCGCATGGCCTAGGCCATCGTTGATGCCCTTGAAGTGGTCGATGTCCATTGTCAGCAGCGCCAGCGGAGCGTGCTGGCGGGCGCTGCGGGCCAGCGCCGCTCCCAGCCGCTCGTCGAAGTAGCGGCGGTTGGCCAGCCCGGTCAGGGCGTCCTTTCGGGCCAGGGTCTCCAGTGCCTGCTCGGCCTGCTTGAGCTGGGTGATGTCATAGGTGAACGAGAAGAAGCCCTGCTGCACGCCGTCCGGCCGGACGTCGGGCACGTAAGTAGTCTGGTAGTGGTAGTGGCGGCCGCGGACCTCGGTTTCGCCGGAATAGGTCACCCGCTCGCCGGCCAGCACCCGGGCGATCTGCGGCTTGATCTCGCTGTAGATGACCTCGCCGCGGATCTCGCGCACGGTCTTGCCCACCAGCCCGCCCTCGACGTGGCCGAACAGCCGCTCGCCGACGGCGTTGGCGAAGGTGTAGCGCTCCTGCAGGTCGACGTGGGCGATCATCGCCGGGATGTTGTCGGTGACCGCGCGCAGCCGCGACTGCGCGGCCTCGAGCGCCTGCTCGGCGCGCACGCGGGTGCTGATGTCGCGGCCGGCGTACACCAGTTCCTGGCCGCCATCGGCACCACGCACCCGGCGGACCACGGCCTCGAGCCAGACGCAGTGGCCCGCGGCATGGCGGGCGCGGTAACGCAAGGTCTCGGTGCCGCCGTCGCGCAGCACCCGGGACAGCAGGCTCGCCAGGGCTTCGCGATCCTCGGGATGCAGCAGGTCGGGGCGCGGCGAGCGCAGGTCGTCCGGCTCGACGCCAAGGATGTCGCGCACCGACGGCGACACGTAGCGCCGTTCGCCGTCGGCGCCGATCCTCAGCACCAGGTCGCTGGCGTTGTCTGCCAGGGTCCGGTACTCCTGCTCGCGATCGCGCAGCCGCGCCATGGCGTCGGCCAGCCTGCGGTGGCCCTGCCGCTGCACCCAGAACAGCGCCGCCAGCGCCACCAGCGCGACCAAGCCCAGCACCATCAGCAGGTTGCCCAGGCGGTTTGCCTGCGCCAGCGCCTCGCTGCGCTCGCGCGCCAGGGCACTCTCGCCCTCGAGGCGAAGGATCTCGTTCTCGCGCTCGGCGTACTTCAGGCGGGCATCGAAGTCGTCCGCGGCCTGCGCGCGTTCGGACTGGGCGATGGCATTGTCGAGTGCCAGGAAGCGCTGGAACAGGGGCGCCAATTCCGGACTCCCGGGATCGTAGCGCAGCAGCACCCGCACCAGCTCGCGCAGCACGCGCAGCTCGTCGGACTGCAGCTCCAGCAGCCGGAACGAGCGCTGCGCCGCCAGCAGTTCGCGGGTGGCGGCGGCGCCGTCGCCGGCGTCGGCCGCGGCCAGGCCCAACACTTCATGGCCCAGGCCGCGCAGCTGGGAGTTGCGCAGCTGTTCGGCCATCGCCAGCACGCGGGTGCCATTGCGCCGCTGCGTCTCGATGTCGCCGCCGATGCGGGCGACGCGCGCGCCCTCGAGGTAGAGCTCGGCCTCGAGCTTGGGGTCTTCGAGCTGCTGCGAAACGCGGGTGGCGGCGACCAGGGATTCGCGCGCCGGCTGCACTTCGCCCAGCTGGGCCTGGGCCCGCGCCAGGTTGCGCAGCAGGCGCGCCTGCATGGCCAGCCCCTCGCCCTCGCCCAGCACCTGCAGGCCGCGGCGCGCGTAGTCGGCGGCCAGCGCGTGCTTGCCGATGGTGTAGCTCAGCGAGGAATAGGCCAGCAGCACGTCGGCCAGCAGCTCCGGCTGCGGGTCCTGCTTGAGCAGCAGTTCGGCCTCGGCCAGCAGCCGTTCGCCGCGGGTGTAGTCCTGCATGGCGATGCGGGCGCGGCTCTCGGCGATCAGGCCGCGGATGGCCAGGTGCGGCAGCCCGGCTTCCTGGGCGGCGCGGCGGGCCTCGATGCCGGCTTCGCGCTGGCAATCCCAGTCGGCGACGACGCGGCAGGCGTTGGCGCGCGCCAGCTCGAGCCTCGCCACCTCGCGGGGGTCGCTGGCCAGCCGCGCGCTGATGAGCGCGGGCCCAAGCTCGCCCAGCACGGCCTCGGGCTCGACCAGCGCGCGGATTTCCAGCGGATGGCGCTCGAGGGTGTCGCTGCGGTCGGCGGACGCGGTCGGCGCCGCGGGCATCGACCCGACCGGGGGCGCAGGCGCTGCCTGGACCAGTCCGGCAAGCAGGCCAAGGGCAAGGATCCCGCCCGCCCAAGGGGCCGGCCAGGGGGAACGCTTGTCTGCCGGGTCGCGGTAGGGGGGCATACCGACGCAGCGTACGCTGGCCGCTTGCCCGTCAACAACCCGCCGTAGCATGAACCAGGAACGGGGTGTTTAGAGCAAGCCCCCAGCCCGCCCCTGAGACCCTTTGCGCCATGACCCCGACCCGCCGCCGCAAGCCCCGGCCCTCGATGCGCCCTGAGCGCACCGAAGTGCTGCGCCTGGCCGATGGCCGCGAGCTCTGGGTACGCCCGGTGCAGCCCGCCGACGCCGCCCCGATCGCCGGCGCCTTCGAACTGTTGGGCGAAGAAGAAGTACGAAGCCGCTACCTGCATCCGGTGAAGGCCCTCAGCGAGGACTACCTGCGCCAACTCGTCGCTCCGGCGCCGGGCGAGGGCTTCGCCATCTGCGCGGCCGAGCCGCTGCCGCCGGGCGAGGCCCTGGTCGGCGCGGTCGCGCGGCTGACCCGCGACCCGGGCGGCGACAGCGCCGAGTTCGCGATCCTGGTCTCGCACTTCGTGTCCGGCCAGGGCCTGGGCCAACTCCTCATGCTTCGCCTGTTCGAGTGGGCGCGCGCGCACGGCATCCGCCGGATATGGGGTGACGTGCTGGACGAGAACACCGCGATGATCGCGCTGGCGCAGTCGCTGGGCTTCGAGCGCCACGCCAGTCCCGACGACCCGGGCCTGGTGCGGGTGTCGCTGGCGCTGGACACTCCGGCCAAGCGCCGGCGTTGACCCGCCCGCGACCGCCGGCTGCGGTAAACTCCGCGGCCCCATGACCCGTCCCCTCCTTCCTTCCGCGCCGCGTCCCAAGGCGGGCCAGCAGCGCGCGCTCTGGCGCGCGCCGGCGAGCGCCAGCGCCATGGCCCTGGGCCTGGCCGAGGCCGCGCGTGCGCACGACGGCCTGGTGCTGGCCGTCACCCGCGACAGCCACGCCGCCCAGTCGCTCGAGCACGACCTGAAGGTGCTGGCCGGCGACCTGCCGGTGCTGCACTTCGCCGACTGGGAAACCCTGCCCTACGACCTCTTCAGCCCGCACCCGGACATCGTGTCCCAGCGCGTGGCCGCGCTTTACCGGCTGCCAACGGCGCGCAAGGGCGTGCTGGTGGTGCCGGTGGCCTCGCTGATGCAGCGGCTGCCGCCGCCGAGCTGGATCGCCGGCAATACGCTGGACCTGCGCAAAGGCCAGAAGCTCGACTTCGACGCCGAGAAACGCCGGCTGGAAGCCGCGGGCTACCGCAACGTCCCGCAGGTGCTGGACCCGGGCGACTTCGCGGTGCGCGGCGCCCTGCTCGACCTCTACCCGATGGGCGCCGACCTGCCCTACCGCATCGAGCTGTTCGACGACGAGATCGACTCGCTGCGCACCTTCGACCCGGATACCCAGCGCTCCGACCATGCCGTGGACAGCGTGCGCCTGCTGCCGGCGCGCGAGTTCCCGCTCGACGAGGCCAGCACCAAGCGCGTGCGCGAGGCGCTGCGCGAACGCTTCGACTTCGACCCGCGCCGCTGCCCGCTGTACCAGGACCTGAAGGAAGGCGGCGCACCGGCCGGCATCGAGTATTACCTGCCGCTGTTCTTCGACCAAACCGCCAGCCTGTTCGACCATCTGGGCAAGGACACGCTGGTCGTGCTCGGCGACGGCGCGCCCGAGGCGGCGGTGGCGTTCTGGGCGCAGACCAGCGACCGCTGGGAACAGCGCCGCCACGACCTGGAGCGCCCGATATTGGCGCCGGCCGACCTGTTCCTGCCGCCGGAAGAACTGCGCACGCGCCTGAACCAGGTCGCGCGCATCGAGGTCTGCGGCGAGGCCCACCCTCAGCGCGACAAGGCCGTCGCGATGGCGGAGCAGCCGGCGCCCTCGCTGGCCTGGAGCCAGAAGGGCGGCGACCCCGGCAGCGCGCTGCACGGCTTCCTGCGCGCATATCCGGGCCGCACCCTGCTGGCCGCGGATTCCGCCGGGCGGCGCGAGGCGCTGATTGAAATGCTGGCCTCCGCCGACCTGAAGCCGGCGGTGGTGTCGGGTTGGGATGCGTTCCTTGCCGGCGACGAGAAGTTCGCCGTCACCGTGGCCGGGCTGGAAGATGGCTTCGCTTTGGTCGAGCCGCCGCTGGCGGTGCTGACCGAGCGCCAACTCTTCCCCGAGCGTGCCGAGCAGAGCCGCCGCCGCAAGCGCGCCACCCGCGACCCGGATACGGTGCTGCGCGACCTGAGCCAGATCACGATGGGCTCGCCGATCGTGCACGAGGACCACGGCGTCGGCCGCTACCAGGGCCTGGTGACGCTCGACAGCGGCGGCGTCACCGGCGAGTTCCTGCAGATCGAGTACGCCAAGGGCGACAAGCTCTACGTGCCGGTGGCGCAGCTGCAGCTGGTCAGCCGCTACTCCGGCGCCTCGCCCGAACTGGCGCCGCTGCATTCGCTGGGCGGCGAGCAGTGGGAGAAAGCCAAGCGCAAGGCGGCCGAGAAGGTCCGCGACGTCGCCGCCGAACTGCTGGAGATCCAGGCGCGCCGGCACGCGCGGCAGGGCCTCGCGCTCGGCGTCGACCGCGCGATGTACGAGCCCTTCGCCGCGACCTTCCCGTTCGAAGAAACACCCGACCAATTAGCGGCTATCGAAGCCGTGATCTCCGACTTGGGTCATCCCCAACCTATGGACAGGGTGGTCTGCGGCGACGTCGGCTTCGGCAAGACCGAGGTCGCGGTGCGCGCCGCCTTCGTCGCCGCCACCGCCGGCAAGCAGGTCGCGGTGCTGGTGCCCACCACGCTGCTGGCCGAGCAGCACTACCGTAATTTCCGCGACCGCTACGCCGACTGGCCGCTGAAGGTCGAGGTGCTCAGCCGCTTCAAGTCGGCCAAGGAAGTGAAGGCGGCGCTGGCGCAGCTGGCGGAGGGCAAGATCGACGTGATCGTCGGCACCCACCGCCTGCTGCAGGCCGACGTCAAGTTCCATGACCTCGGCCTGGTGATCGTGGACGAAGAGCAGCGCTTCGGCGTGCGCCAAAAGGAGGCGCTCAAGGCCCTGCGCGCCGAGGTGCACCTGCTCACGCTGACGGCCACGCCGATCCCGCGCACGCTCAACATGGCCATGAGCGGCCTGCGCGAACTCTCGATCATCGCCACCCCGCCCGCGCACCGCCTCGCGGTGCAGACGGTGGTGACGGCCTGGGATCCGGCGCTGTTGCGCGAGGCCTTCCAGCGCGAGCTGGCGCGCGGCGGCCAGGTCTATTTCCTGCACAACGAGGTCGACACCATCGAGAAGATGGCGCGCGACCTGGCCGAGCTGGTGCCCGGCGCCCGCATCCGCGTCGCCCACGGCCAGATGCCCGAGCGCGAGCTCGAGCAGGCCATGCTCGACTTCCACCGCCAGCGCTTCAACGTCCTGGTGTGCACCACCATCATCGAGTCGGGCATCGACATCCCGAGCGCCAACACCATCATCATCCACCGCGCCGACCGCTTCGGCCTGGCCCAGCTGCACCAGCTGCGCGGCCGCGTCGGCCGCTCGCACCACCGCGCCTACGCTTACCTGGTGGTGCCGGACAAGAAGGCGATGACCGGCGACGCCGAGAAGCGGCTCGAGGCGCTGGCGTCGCTCGAGGAACTGGGCGCCGGCTTCACCCTGGCCACGCACGACCTCGAGATCCGCGGCGCCGGCGAGCTGCTGGGCGAGGACCAGAGCGGCCAGATGGCCGAGATCGGCTTCTCGCTCTACACCGAACTGCTCGAGCGCGCGGTGAAGTCGATCAAGTCCGGCAAGATCCCCGACTTCGACCCGGCTACCCGCCACGGCGCCGACGTGGAGCTGCACATCCCGGCCCTGATCCCCGAGGACTACCTGCCCGACGTGCACGCGCGCCTGACGCTCTACAAGCGCATCGCCGGCGCCCGCGACGAAGACCAGCTCAAGGAACTGCAGGTGGAGATGGTGGACCGCTTCGGCGTGCTGCCGGACCCGGCCAAGCAGTTGTTCGCGGTGGCTGAACTCAAGCTCGCCGCGACCCCGCTCGGCATCCGCAAGCTCGAACTCGGCCCCACCGGCGGCCGCCTCTCGTTCCTGCCGCAGCCGACCATCGACCCGATGTCGGTGATCCGCATGATCCAGTCGCAGCCGCGCGTCTATTCGATGGAAGGGCCGGAGAAACTCCGGATCCGCCTGGAGATGCCGGACGCCACCTCGCGCCTGCGCACGGCCAAGGGATTGCTGGCGGTGCTGGCCAAGGGCTGACGACCGCTTGGCGCGGCCCCGTCCCGGGGCCAGAATGGGGCTTCATCATCCGGGGCCCGACGATGGACGACCGCATCCGCAACAACGCACCGGTGATGGCCGGCTGGATCACGCTGGGCATCACCTGGCTGCTGTTCCTGATTCCGTTCCCGGGCCTGGGCATCCTGGGCTGGGTCGGCAACCTGGTGGCGCTGGTGCTGTCGATCGTGGTGCTGGCCAAGGGCGAGACCGGGCACGGCGTCGCACAGCTGGTCTGCAGCCTGCTGATATCCCCCTTCGTGTACTTCATCGGCCTGGTGCTGTTCGTCGGCGCCCTGGGCGCACTGGACTCGATGTGAGCCGGGCGCTGCTGGCGTTCGCGCTCGCGATCATGGCCTGCCTGCCCGCCCTCGCCGACGCCGACGTGCTGGTGGTCGTGGTGCGCCACGCCGAGAAGGCCACCAACGACCCGCGCGACCCGGACCTCGACGCCGCTGGCCAGGCCCGCGCCCGCGCGCTGGCGGCGGCGCTGGCCGGCAGCCGGCTCGATGCCGTCCACGCCACGCAGTTCAAGCGCACGCGGCAGACGGCCGCGCCGGCCGCCGAAGCGGCCGGCGTGGACGTCACGGTTCGGCCGATCGATGGCAACAACGCAACGACCTACGCCGCCGACCTCGCCCGCGACCTGCGTGCCCTGCCCGCCGGCAGCGTGGTGCTGGTCGTGGGCCACAGCAACACCGTGCCCGGCATCGTCGCCGCGCTCGACGGCAGGCCGGAGCGCGCGATGCCCGAGACCGAGTACGACCGGTTCACGACAGTAAGGCTGCGCGCGGAGGGTGGCGCCGACACCGTCGTGTCGAGGTACTGAGACAGCGCGGGCAATCCCCCTCCCAGCCGCAGGTCCGCATCGCGGGCCCGTTCCCCCTCGCTGCAACATCCCGTTCCGCATCTGCGGTGGTGGCCGCCCCGCGATCGCGGCATGCTGGCGCCACCCGTGCGCCGGAGCCCGCCATGACCCTCTCGATCCCCCCGCGCGTGCACGACCTCGGCGGTGGCTTCACCGTCAAGCGCCTGCTGCCACACGCCAAGGCCCGCACCGTCGGTCCCTTCGTGTTCTTCGACCACATCGGCCCGGCGGAACTGGGACCGGACCAGGGCCTCGACGTCCGCCCGCACCCGCACATCGGCCTGGCCACGGTCACGTACCTGTGGGAAGGCGCGATCATGCATCGCGACAGCGTCGGCTCGGTGCAGGAGATCAATCCGGGCGACGTCAACTGGATGACCGCCGGCCGCGGCATCGTCCACTCCGAACGCACGCCCGACCGGCTGCGCGGCCAGCCCCAGCGCATGCACGGCCTGCAGACCTGGGTGGCGCTGCCGCAGGCGCACGAGGAAGACGCGCCGTCGTTCGCTCACCACCCCAAGGCCACGCTGCCGGTGGTCGAACTGCCCGGCGCCACCCTCACCATCGTCGCCGGCCACGCCTTCGGCGCGCGCGCGCCGGTGGCGGTGCTGATGGACACGCTCTACGTCTCGATCGACCTTGAACCCGGCTGTGCGCTGGCGATCCCGGCGGAACACGCCGAGCGCGCGCTCTACCCGGTGTCCGGCGAACCCACGCTCGACGGCGAACCGCTGCCGCTCGAACACCTCGCCGTGCTCGACGCGGGCACCGAGCCGCTGCTGCGCGCCGGCGACACCGCGGCGCGGGTCATGCTGCTGGGCGGTGCGCCGCTCGACGGCCACCGCCACGTCTGGTGGAACTTCGTTTCCAGCTCGCGCGACCGCATCGAGCAGGCCAAGCAGGACTGGCGTGACGGCCGCCTCGGCCAGGTGCCGGGCGAAACCGAGTCGATTCCGCTGCCCGAGCGCTGAAGGTCCTCAGCCGAGCGTGGTCGGCACTTCGACCTCGCCGGTAAGGAGGCGGTGCACCGGGCAGGCGTTGGCGACCTGCAGCAGCCGTTCGCGCTGCGCGTCATCCAGCGGGCCCACCAGGTGCACGGTGCGCTCGATGACCGTCCTGGCCTTGTCGCGCGACGCGAAGTCGAGCTTCACCTCGACGCTTTCCAGCGGCCACTGCTTGCGCTGCGCGAACATGCGCAGCGTGATCGCGGTGCAGGCGCCGAGCGCGGCCAGCACGAGTTCGTCGGGCGCCGGGCCGGTGTCGCCGCCGCCGAGGTCCACCGGTTCGTCGGCCACCAGGTGGTGGTGCCCGACCACCAGCTGGGTGGCGTAGGACGGATAGGTGTTGCCGATCTTGGCGCGGGTGTGGCGGGCGGACATCGCGTGCTCCTGGGTAAGTGGGTCGCGGCGCGCGGACTCAGAAGCGTCCGGCCTGGAAATCCTCGAAGGCCTGGCGCAGCTCGGCCTGCGTGTTCATCACGAACGGACCATAGCGAGCGACCGGCTCGCGCAGCGGACGGCCCGCGACCAGGATCAGGCGGGTGCCGGCGGCGCGGCCGGTAAGCCGCACTGCGTCGCCGGGGCCCAGCACCGCGAGCTCGCCGGCCGACACCGATACCGCATCGGCGCCCTCGCCCACCGCGACCGCGCCTTCATAGACATAGGCGAAGGCGGAATGGCCGGCGGGCAAGGCATGCGTGAATACCGCGCCCTCGTCGAGCCCGAGGTCGAAATAGTTCGGATCGGTGGCGGGCTGGCGGATCGCGCCCTCGCGGTCGCCGAGGCGGCCCGCGATCAGCTTCGCGCGCACGCCGGGCGCCACGTCCACTTCCGGGAAACGATCCGGGCCGTATTCCTGGTAACGCGGCGCGGTCATTTTCTCCGCGGCCGGCAGGTTCACCCACAGCTGGAAGCCGCGCATGCGGCCCTCCTCCTGCTCGGGCATCTCGGAATGGACGATGCCGCGGCCGGCGGTCATCCACTGCACCGCGCCCGGCACCAGCACGCCCTCGTTGCCGCGGTTGTCCTTGTGGCGCATGCGGCCGTCGAGCATGTAGGTCACCGTCTCGAAGCCGCGGTGCGGATGCGAGGGGAAGCCGGCGAGGTAGTCCTCGGGCCGGTCGGTGCCGAACTCATCGAGCATCAGGAAGGGATCGAGGTCGGGCAGCTGCGGCGTGCCGATCACGCGGCGCAGCTTGACGCCGGCGCCGTCGGAAGCGGGCATGCCGCGCAGCTTGCGAAGGACGGGGCGAAGCAGTGTCATGGGGGTCTCCGGTGGCGGCGTCGATGCGCCCTGACCGCAACATAGGGCCCGTGACCGGCCTTCACATCCCCGCGGCCCGCAACGCAGGGTTGCATGGTCCCCGCCCACGCGCCAGTCTTGCGTCCTGCGGCGCGCGCGAATTGCGTTGTACCCCCTAGCGCCCCGTTGCTCCAACGCCCCCCGCCCATGGCACTGAACCCGATGCCGATCTCCCGACGTGCGAGGACCGCCCCGATGCCGCCTGCCGCGGCCGTCGACGCGGACCGCCTGCCGACGCTGGTCGCGCCCCGGCTCCAACTGCGCTGGATCGAGCCGGGTGACCTCGAGGACCTCTACGGCGTCTTCTCCGACCCGGACGTCACCCGCTACTGGAGCCAACCGCCCTGGAGCAGCCCGGACGAGGCCACGATCTACCTCGAGGCCATCCACCAGGGCTTCCAGCAGGGCAACCTGTTCCAATGGGGCATCGCGCTCCGGGGCGACGACCGCATCATCGGCACCACGACGCTGTACGACATCGACCACGCCCAGGGCCGCGCCGAGCTGGGTTTCGCCCTGGCCCGGGACCACTGGGGCCGGCGCTACGCCCGCGAAGCGCTCACGGTGCTGATGGGCCACGCCTTCGGTGCGATGGCCATGCGACGCATCGAGGCCGACGTGGACCCGCGCAACCTGCCCTCGCTACGCACGCTCGAGGCACTGGGCTTCCGGCGCGAAGGCTACCTGCGCCAGCGCTGGCAAGTCGGCGGCGAGTTGCAGGACAGCGTGCTGATGGGATTGCTGGCCAGCGACTGGCCGTCGGCGGGTTGAGCAGCGCCCGGGCACGGGGCCCGCGTTGACACCCCCGGGCACGGCGTCGAACATGAGCCTCCGTTTCCTCCGCCTGGAGCCCGCCATGTCCCCGTCCCTGCGCCTGAGCCTGATCGCCTCGGCCCTGCTGCTCGCCGCCTGCGGCCGCGGCACGGATTCCGCCGACCCCGCGGAAACCCCCGCCGCCAAGCCGGCGCCGACCGGCCAGGAAGTCGTGTACGTCTACAACTGGTCCGACTACATCGCCGACGACACGCTGGCCAACTTCGAGCGCGACACCGGCATCCGCGTGGTCTACGACAACTACGACAGCAACGAGATGCTCGAGACCAAGCTTCTGGCCGGCGCCTCGGGCTATGACCTGGTGTTCCCGTCGGCGCGCCCGTTCGCGCAGCGGCACGTGCAGGCCGGCATCTATGCGCCGATCGACAAGTCGAAGCTCTCGAACTACGGCAACCTCGACCCGGCCATCCTCGCCGGCCTCGTCGACGTGGACCCGGGCAATACCCACACCGTGCCCTACATGTGGGGCACCACGGGCCTGGGCATCAATGTCACCAAGGTAAAGGAGATCCTGGGCGAAGATGCACCGCTGGACTCCTGGGCGCTGCTGTTCGACCCGGCCAACGCCGCCAGGCTGGCCGAATGCGGCATCAGCGTGCTCGACGACGAGCAGGAGGCCTTCGCCGCCGCGCTGATCTACCGCGGCCGCGACGCCAACGCTCTCACCGGCGACGAAACCCAGGTGGTCACCGACACCTATGCCGGCGTGCGCGAGCACATCCGCTACTTCAATTCCTCCAAGTACATCGACGACCTGGCCAACGGCGACCTGTGCCTGGCCATGGGCTATTCCGGCGACATCTTCCTGGCCGGCGACCGCGCCGAGGAAGCCGAGAACGGCATCGAGATCGCGTACATCATCCCGAAGGAGGGCGCGGTGCGCTGGGTCGACCTGATGGCGATCCCGAAGGACGCGCCGCACGCGGCCAATGCCCACGCGCTGATCGACTACCTGCTAAAGCCCGAGGTTTCGGCCGGCATCACCAACTACGTCGCTTACGCCAGCCCGAACACGGCGGCCACGGCGCTGGTCGACCCGGAAATCACCGGCGACCCGGCGATCTACCCGCCGGCCGAGGTGCTGGCCAAGCTGGTCGACCCGGTCACCTTCGACCCGGAAGTCACCCGCGAGCGCGTCCGCGCCTGGACCACCATCAAGACCGGCCGCTGA
>NZ_JALHQI010000035.1 GCF_022842045.1 Arenimonas sp.
GCCGCCGCGGCCCGTTCGCGGCCTGGCTGGCCCTGTCCGACGCGGAGCGCACGCAGCTGCGTGCCGCCGCCGCCCGCTTCGCCGCGCTGCCACCGGAGCGCCAGCAGGCGCTGCGCGCGGCGTTCGACCAGCTGCCCTCGGACCAGCGCCAGGACTGGTGGCTGGGCCCGGAGGTGGGCGATGGGTTCGCCGCGCTGCGGCCGCTGTTCGCCTTCGTGCCCGAGGGCGAGCGCGCCGTCCTGCGCGCGCTGCTGCGCGAACTGACGCCGGCGACCCGCGCCGACCTCGCGATCCTGGCCCGCCGACTGCCGGCAAGCGAGCGCGAGGAGCTGCGCCGCGCGCTGGTGGAGGCGCCCGCGGAGGACCGCGAAGCGCTGGTGCGCGAACGCCTGGCGCGCTGACCGCGGCTACATGTTCACCAGGCTGGCCAGCAGGCTGGCGGTGGCGCCGATGCTGATCAGCACCAGGTAGCAGGTGCCCAGCACGCAGTACTTGAGCAGGGTCATGATCCAGCCCTGGCGGTAGACGCGCTTCTGCATCAGCAGCAGGTATAGCGGCATCCAGCACAGCAGCAGCACCTCGGCGACGCGAAGGCCGGCCGACAGCCAACCCAGCCCGCTGGTCCACCCTGCCAGCGCGTCCAGGAACAGCACCAGCAGCAGCCCCGCGCACAGGAAACTGTGGCTGTGCAGGGCGACGATCAGGTGCTCCATGTACAGCCGCCGCTTGAAGGCATAGGCGACCTTGAGCAGCACCGCGAACAGCGGCAGCAGCACGAACAGCGTCGTCGGCACCGTCGAGAGGAAGGCGTCCTTGAGCAGGTTGGGGTCGTCCTGGATGCGCTTGATGTTGCCCTGCGCGCGGCCGATGTAGGCATTGAGCCTGGCATTGCCGCCTTCGCCCAGCCACTCGATGCGTGCCGGGTTGGACTCGGGGTCCCAGGGCGTGCCGTTGAAGCTGATCCTGCCGTCCTGCCGGTCGCGCTCCACGGCCAGCGGCTTGCCGGTTCGCTGGCTTTCCTCGATCTCGGCGATGCGGCGCTCGGCGTCGTTCCTTATCGCCTTCTCGGCGACGTCCAGGCCGATCGAGACCCCCGGCACGCCCTTGGACTCCTCGCGCGCCGCGGTGATCTCGGCCAACGCGGCATCGCGGATGCGTTCGACATCGGCCACCGTGCTGGCCTCGAGCAGCCGCATACCGCCGGCGCCGGTGGCTTCCACGCCATCCGTGCCGGGTTCGCCGGGCGTCACGACCTGGATGGCGCCGCCGTCGCCGTTGTCGATGTCGAAGCTCAGCTGCGCCGCGAAGAACGCGAACAGGCTCAGGAACACGAACAGCCGCACCGGGCTGACGTAGCGCACGCGTCGCCCGGCGAAATACTCGTCGCTCAGGTAGCCCGGCTTAAACAACAGCGGCCCGAGCGTGCGCAGGATGCGCGAATCGAGTTCGAACACCGAGTCCATGAAGTCGCCGACGATCGAGCTGAAGTGCCGCACCAGGCCTTTGGTGGGTTGCCCGCAGGCGTAGCAATGTTCGCCCAGCAAGGCCTCGCCGCAGTTCTGGCAGCGGCGCGCCGGGGCGGGGTCGGGGGACGGGATGGCTTCCGTGGTCATGGCGGGCTCCGGGGCGGCAGCCGCTAATATAGCGGTCCTCCGCCGAACGGCATCGCCCCATGAGTCACTCCGAAACCCGCGTCGCGCGCCTGCTGCGCGAGATGCGCGTCAGCTTCGTGCTGGCCCTGCCGCTGGTGCTGGGGCAGCTGTCGTCGATGGCGATGAACATCGTCGACACCGTGCTGGCGGGCCGCCATGGCCCGGTCACCCTGGCGGCCGTGGGCGTCGGCAGCGCGGTGTGGTCCGTGGTGATCCTGGTCAGCATCGGCGTGCTGATGGCGGTGCCGCCGACGGTCTCCCAACTCAACGGCGCCGGGCGCCGCGCCGAGATCGGGCCGGTGTTCCGGCAGGCGCTCTGGCTGGCGCTTGCCCTGGGCTTCGGCCTGTTCTTCGTGGTGCGTGCCGGCGCGCTGGCGCTCGAGCCGATGGGCATCACCGCGGAGGCGCGACCCGAGGCCATCGCCTTCCTGCGTGCGATCAGCTGGGGCGCGCCCGCGCTGGCGCTGTACTTTTGCCTGCGCAACCTCAGCGAGGGCGTGGCCTGGACGCTGCCGACCATGGTCTTCGGCATCGCCGGGCTGGTGCTGCTGGCGCCGCTGGGCTGGGCGCTGATGTTCGGCCTGCAGCTGGGCGCGGCCGGGCTGGGCTACGCAGTGGCGATCACGCTTTACTGCCAGTGCATCGCGCTCGCCGCCTATCTGTTCCATTCGCCGCGCTTCGCCGACCTCGGGCTGTTCGCGCGCTTCGATCCGCCGCGCTGGGCGCCGATCCGCGCGTTGCTGGCGCTGGGGTTGCCGATGGGTGTTTCGGTGTTCATGGAGGGCAGCCTGTTCGTCGCCACGGCACTGCTGATCGGCCAGTTGGGCACGACCCAGATCGCCGCGCACCAGGTCGCGATCCTGATGGCCAGCCTGTGCTTCATGGTGCCGCTGGGCGTGGCCATGGCGACCACGGTGCGGGTCGGCCATGCGGTCGGTGCCGGCGATCCCTCGGCGGTGCGCTGGGCGGCCGCGGCCGGCTACAGCCTGGCGATGCTGGCGCAGACGCTGTCCGCGCTGGTGCTGGTGTTCGCGGGGGTGTGGCTCGCCGGGCTTTTCACGCGGGATCCGGCGGTGATCGCGCTGGCGGCGCTGCTGATGGCCTATGCCGCGGTGTTCCAGTACCCGGACGGGCTGCAGGCGATGTCGGCCGGCGCGCTGCGCGGGCTCAAGGACACCCGCGTGCCGATGTTCATCACGGTGCTCGCCTATTGGGGCGTGGGCCTGCCGCTGGGCTACTGGTTCGGCCTTGTGAAGGGCCAGGGCGCGCCGGGCCTGTGGACCGGCCTGATCCTGGGTTTGAGCGTCGCGGCGGGCCTGCTGGGCTGGCGCTTCTGGCGGCTGGCCCGCCGTCCCCTGGCGCCGGTCCGGGTGACGTAAGGCGCATGCGGTCTTCACCCCGGCTGGGTATGCTGGCCCCAAGTTAAGTGGAGTACTGCAATGTCCGAAGCCAAGCGCGGCCCGATCCTGGGTTTCTTCCGGGGGGTCTGGAGCGTCCTCACCTTCTTCCAGCAGCTGGTGTTCAACGCGTTGTTCCTGCTGTTCCTTCTGTTCGCCTTCATCTTCCTGCTGGCCATCGCCGCCAGCCCGGGCGTGCAGCCGATCCAGGAGGACACCGCGCTGGTGCTGGATCTCGATGGCCGCCTGGTCGAGCAGTTCAGCTCGGCGCCGGTGGACCGCGTGATCAACCGCGCCACCGGACAGGCCCAGCCCGAGATCCAGCTGCGCGACCTGCTGCGGGCCATCGAAGCCGCGCGCGAGGACAAGCACATCGATCGCATCGTGCTGCTCACCGACGGGTTCTCCAGCTCGGGCTTCGCCTCGCTGCGCGACCTGGCGGCGGCGCTGCGCGAGTTCCGCGCCTCGGGCAAGCAGGTGGTGGCTTATGGCACCGACCTCGAGCAGCGCCAGTACTACCTGGCCGCGCAGGCCGACGAGGTCTACATGGACCCGCAGGGCGGCGTGCTGCTCGAGGGCTTCGGCCGCTACCGCATGTACTACCGCGAAGGCCTGCAGGAAAAGCTTGGCGTGGACGTGCACCTGTTCAAGGTCGGCGAGTACAAGTCCGCCGCCGAACCCTACGTGCTCGACGCCGCCTCGCCGGAGGCGCGCGAGGCCGATCTGTACTGGATGAACGACGTCTGGCAGCGCTTCGTCGCCGACATCGCCCAGGCGCGCAAGCTCGAGATCGACGCGCTGAACGCGATGATCAGCGAACTGCCTGCGCGCGTGCAGGCGGCGCAGGGCAACCTGGGCCAGCTGGCGCTGGACGAGAAGCTGGTGGACGGGCTGCGCACCGGCCACGAGTTCGAGCAGATGCTGGTCGAGCGCGGCGCGCTGGACGAGGAGAACCAGACCTACCGCCAGATCGGCCTCGACGGTTACCTGATGCACGTGGACCGCCCGTACCTGGGCCTGGACGAGCGGCCGAAGGTGGCCGTGGTGGTGGCGCAGGGCGAGATCACCTACGGCGAGCAGCCGCCGGGCACGGTGGGCGGCGAATCGACCGCGGCCCTGCTGCGCGCGGCGCGCGAGGACGACAGCGTCAAGGCCGTGCTGCTGCGCGTGGATTCCCCGGGTGGCGGCGTGTTCCCGTCCGAGCAGATCCGCCGCGAGGTGGAGCTGGTGAAGGCCGCGGGCAAGCCCGTGGTCGTCTCGATGGCGAACGTGGCGGCGTCCGGTGGTTACTGGATCTCGATGAACGCCGACAGCATCTACGCCGACGAATCCACTATCACCGGCTCGATCGGCATCTTCGGCCTGTGGATGACGGTGCCGCGCGTGCTCGAGAAGATCGGCGTCAGCACCGACGGCGTGGGCACCACGCCGCTGGCCGGCGCCTTCGACCCGACCCGGCCGCTCGACCCGAATGTGGGCCTGCTGATCCAGTCGGTGATCGACCGCGGCTACGCCGAGTTCATCGGCAAGGTGGCGGAGGCGCGCGACGGCACCCCGGCCGAGATCGATGAGCATGCGCGCGGCCGCGTCTGGAGCGGCGCGCAGGCCAAGGAGCGCGGGCTGGTGGATGAGCTGGGTGGCTTCCAGGCCGCGCTCGACGCGGCGGCGAAGCTCGGCGAGCTGGGCGACGACTACGTGGTGAGCTACATCGAGAAGCCGCTGACGCCGTTCGAGCAGTTCGTGGTGAACCTGGGCAAGAGCTCGCGCACCGAAGGGCTGCTGCGCGTGCTGGCGCCGGCGCCGCTGATGCTCGACCGCGAGACCCTGGCCACCGCCGAGCGCGAGCTGGCCTGGCTGGACGGCAAGGGCCGCTCGCCGTTCCGCGCGGTGGCCCACTGCCTCTGCGCCTACTGAGGCGTTCCCGTCCGGCGGTACCGCACGACGCCCGGGCCTGCCCGGGCGTCGTCGTTTCAGCCGCCGGCTTCCTCGAGCGCGCGCTGGCGCTCGGCTTCGTCCTTGGCCTGGGTGTCCTCGACCGCACGGGCCTTGTCGAGCGGCGCCTTGATCGCGTCGCGCAGCCCGGTGTTGTCGGCCTGCGGCTCCGGCACGGTGTCGGGCGTGGGATCCGGTTTGGGGGCGTCGCAGGCGGTGGCCAGCACCAGGCTGGCCAGGATCAGGGCGAGGCGCATCGGCATGCTCCTTGGGGCGGTTGGCCGGTATCCTACCCCCGGGCCGCATGGAGCATCCGATGACGACCAACCGATGGCGACTGGACGGGCAAGTGGCGCTGGTAACCGGCGCCAGCGCGGGCATCGGCCGCGCCATCGCCGCCGAGCTGCTGGGGCTGGGCGCCGACCTGCTGCTGGTGGCGCGCGACGAAGCCGCCCTAGAGGCGACGCGCAGCGAACTCGCGGATGAGTTCCCGGAAGCGCGGGTGCGCGCTTTTCCCGCCGACGTGTCCGATGCCGAGCAGCGGCGCGAGATCTTCGACTGGGTCGAGGACCTGGGCGAGGGCCTGCAGCTGCTGGTCAACAACGCCGGCACCAACACCAGCCGCCCGGCGATGGACTACGGCGACGACGAGTGGCGTCAGATCTTCGAGACCAACCTGTTCTCGGCCTTCGAACTCAGCCGCTTCGCCTTTCCGCTGCTGAGCCAGCACGCGGTGTCGTCGATCGTGAACGTCGGCTCGGTCTCGGGCCTGACCCACGTGCGCACCGGCGCGCCCTACGGCATGAGCAAGGCCGCCCTGCACCAGCTCACGAAGAACCTGGCTTGCGAGTGGGCCGAGGACGGCGTGCGCGTCAACGCGGTCGCGCCCTGGTACATCCGCACCCGGCGCACCTCGGCCAAGCTGGCCAATCCCGATTATCTCGACGAAGTGATCGACCGCACGCCGATGGGTCGCGTCGGTGAACCCGAGGAGGTCGCCGCGGCGGTCGCCTTCCTGTGCCTGCCCGCTGCCAGCTACATCACCGGCGAGTGCATCGCCGTCGACGGCGGCTTCCTCCGCTACGGCTTTTGAACCCACAGGGGCTTGCCGAATCAGCGGCAGGATTCGGAGACGATGGCGTCGAGCCGCAATACCTCGGACTTGCGATAGGCGGCGGTGTCGCTGAAGGCGTGCAGGGCATCGGAGCGGGCCTGCTTCAGCTTTCGCTTGAACTGCTCGCAGGCCCCGTCGTCGTCCAGGCGGACGCAGGATTCGGTGACCCAGCGGCAGGTGCCGGCCGCAGCGCTCGAGCCACGCACGTCGTAGCCCAGCACCGGCAGCGGCACGCAGCGGGTGTTCGGGTCGTAGTCTTCGCTGAAGCGCTGGCTGCCGTCGAAATCAGTGCACTGGAACACCGGCGGGGGTGGGAAGGGCAAGCCCTGGCCGAAGTCTTCAGGCGGCGGCTGCGCGGCGTCGACCGGCTCGGGGGCGCGCTCGGGCTCGGGGGCACGGGGTGACGGATCGCGCGGCCGCACCATGCTGCGCGCCGACTGCTGCTGGCCCGCGGGGCAGGGCTCGTCCTGGAGCGTGATGCGGCCACCGGCATCCTGGCAGCGGTACACGGTCAGGTCTTCGCCCGCGACCGGGCCGACGAGGGCGAGCAAACTCGCTAAGCTGGCGATGACCCACGGGCGCATGCCGGGATTCTCCCTCCGCGCCCCCGCCACCGCCACCCCGGGACACGTCATGACGCGCCTGCTGTTCATCCTCGCCCTGCTCGCGGCGCCGCACGCCTTCGCCGCCATTCCCGCCGCGCCCGACCGCACCGAAGGCGAGGGCCCGTATCCGCAGCTGATCCTGCGCGGCGCCACGGTGATTTCCGGCACCGGCGCCCCGGCCTACGGCCCGGTCGACATCGTCATCGAGGGCGACCGCATCCGCGAAGTGCGGATCGTCGGCAGCGCCAACACGCCGATCGATCCCAAGGGCCGGCCGGTGCTCAAGGCAGGTGGCCGCGAGATCGACCTCACCGGACAGTTCGTGATGCCGGGCATCGTCGACCTGCACGGCCACATCGGCGGCGAGGAACAGGGCGTGGACGCCGAATACGTCTACAAGCTCTGGCTCGGCCACGGCATCACCTCGGTGCGTGACCCGGGCTGTGGCAACGGCATCGACTGGTGCGTGTCCGAACAAAAGCGCAGCGAGCGCAATGCCATCACCGCGCCGCGCCTGTTCCCCTACGCGTTCTTCGGCCAGGGCCGCCAGGCGCCGATCACCACGCCCGAGCAGGGCCGGCAGTGGGTGCGCGACATGAAGTCGCGCGGCGCGCTGGGCATGAAGTGCTTCGGCTTCCGCCCCGACATCCTGGAGGCGGTGTTCGACGAGTTGAAGAAGCAGGGCATGGGCAGCGCCTGCCACCACGCCCAGCTCGACGTCGCGCGCGTGAACGTCCTGACCACGGCGCGCTGGGGCCTGGGCACGATGGAGCACTGGTACGGGCTGCCCGAGGCGCTGTTCGACGGCCAGACCGTGCAGCAGTACCCGGCCGACTACAACTACCTTGACGAGCAGGACCGCTTCGGCGAGGCCGGCAAGCTCTGGGCCCAGGCCAGCGAAAAGGGCAGCGAGCGCTACGAGGCGGTGATGAAGGAGCTGCTCGCGCTCGACTTCACCCTCGACCCGACCTTCAACATCTACGCCGCCAGCCGCGACCTGATGCGCGCGCGCCGCGCCGACTGGCACGAGGACTATACGCACCCGGCGCTGTGGGATTTTTTCACGCCCAACCGCGGCAACCACGGCAGTTTCTTCTTCGACTGGGGCAGCGAGGAGGAAGTGGCCTGGCGCGACAACTACCGGCGCTGGATGGCCTTCGTGAACGACTACAAGAACCGCGGCGGCCGCGTCACCGTCGGCAGCGACTCGGGCTACATCTACAAGACCTACGGCTTCGGCACCATCGAGGAGCTGGAGATGCTGCGCGAGGCCGGCTTCCATCCGCTGGAGGTGATCCGCGCCGCTACGCTGTCGGGCGCCGAAGTGCTGAAGGCCGATGACCGGCTCGGCTCGGTCGAGGCCGGCAAGCTGGCCGACCTGGTGGTACTGCCGGAAAATCCGCTGGCCAACCTGAAGGTGCTGTACGGCAACGGCCACCTGCGCCTGGGTGACGACGGCCGGCTGCGCCGCGTCGGCGGCGTGCGCTACACCATCAAGGGCGGGTTGGTGTTCGACGCGCCGGCGCTGCTGGCCGACGTGCGCCGCAAGGTCGCCGAGGAAAAGGCGCGCCGCGGCATCGAGCGCCTGCCGCAGCCCGGCGAGTAGCCGGGCCGCGCGCGCGGGCGGTCAGGCCGCCTTGGTCGCCTTTTTCACGGCCTTCTTGGCGGCCGGCTTTTTCGCCGCGGTCTTGGTCGTCTTCTTCGCGGCCTTCTTCGTGGCTTTCTTGGCGGCCTTCTTGGCCGGCGCCTTCTTCGGCGCGGCTTCGCCGGCTTCCTTCTTCACCGCCTTCCTGGCCGGCGCCTTCTTGGCCGCGACCTTCTTGCCGAAGCGGCCGCCCTTGCGCACCGGCTTGCCCTCGGCGAGCAGCGCCACGCACTCCTCCTGCGTGAGGCTGGCGGGGTCGCGGTCCTTGGGGATCTTGCCGTTCTTCTCGCCGTCGGTGATGTACGGGCCATAGCGGCCGTTGAGCACCTGGATGTCGGTGCCGGGGAAGACCTTGATGGTGCGGTTGGCGATCATCTCGATCTTCGCCTGCACGCGTTCCACCGCCTGCTCGAAGCTGATGGTGTACGGATCGTCCTCCTTGCCCAGCGAGGCATAGGTGTCGCCCCACTTGGCGAACGGCCCGAAGCGGCCGATCGCCACCGTGACGTCCTTGCCCTCGAACTGGCCCAGCGCGCGCGGCAGGTTGAACAGCGGCAGCGCCTCCTCCAGCGTGATCGTGTGCATGCTGGTGCCGGGGCGCAGCGAGGCGAACTTGGGCTTGTCCTCGTCCTCGGCGGTGCCGATCTGCGCGAACGGCCCGTACCGACCCAGGCGCACCGACACCGGCTTGCCCGACTTCGGGTCGGTGCCCAGCACGCGCGAGCCGGTGGCCTCGGAGCGGTCAACCGACTCGCTCTTCTCGTCGATGGTGGCCTTGAACGGCTTCCAGAAGCGCTCGAGCAGCGGCACCCAGGCCGCTTCGCCCGCCGCCACCGAGTCCAGCTCGTCCTCGAGCTTGGCGGTGAAGTCGTAGTCCACGTACTGCATGAAGTGGCCGGTGAGGAAGTTGGCCACCGCGCGGCCGACGTCGCTGGGACGGAAGCGGCGGTTGTCCAGGTACACGTACTCGCGGTTCTGCAGCACCTGGATGATGCTCGCGTAGGTGGACGGACGGCCGATGCCGTACTCCTCCAGCGTCTTCACCAGCGAGGCCTCCGAGAAGCGCGGCGGCGGCTCGGTGAAGTGCTGGTCGGTGTGGATGCTGCCCAGCGGCACGGCCTGGCCGGTCTTCATCGGCGGCAGCTTGCGGCCTTCGTCATCGTCCTCGGCGGACTTGGCGTCCTTGCCTTCTTCGTACACGGCCAGGAAGCCGGGGTCGATGACGGTGGTGCCGCTGGCGCGGAAGCTGTGCTCGCTGCCGGCGGCCAGCTCGACCGAGACGGTGTTCATCGTCGCCGGCACCATCTGCGAGGCGACCGTGCGCTTCCAGATCAGCTCGTACAGGCGGCGGGCGTCGTCGTCGAGGTACTTCGCGATCGAGGCCGGCGTGCGCAGGGCGGACGTGGGGCGGATCGCCTCGTGCGCTTCCTGGGCGTTCTTGGACTTGGACTTGTACTCGTTGGGCTTGTCCGGCACGGCCTGGGTGCCGAAGTCGCGGGCGATCACGTCGCGGATCTCGACCACCGCGTCCGCCGACAGGTTCACCGAGTCGGTACGCATGTAGCTGATCAGGCCGACCGAGCCCTCCTCTCCGATCGCCACGCCTTCGTACAGCTTCTGCGCCACGCGCATGGTGCGCGAGGTGGTGAAGCCGAGCTTGCGCGCGGCCTCCTGCTGCAGGGTGGAGGTGATGAAGGGCGGCGACGGACGCCGCTTGCGCTCCTTGCTGACCACGTCGGTGACGCGCAGGGCGTCGCCGGCGGCCTTGACCAGGCGCGCGCGCGCGGCCTCGGCGGCCTTGGAATCGGTGATCGTGAACTGCTCGAACTTCTGGCCGTCCAGCTTCACCAGCCGCGCCGTGAAGGCCTGCTGCGGATGGTTGAGCTCGGCCTCCATCGACCAGTACTCGCGCGGCACGAAGGCTTCGATTTCCTCCTCGCGCTCGACGATCATGCGCAGGGCCGGCGACTGCACGCGGCCGGCGGACAGGCCGCGCTGGACCTTGCGCCAGAGCACGGGCGAGAGGTTGAAGCCGACCAGATAGTCCAGGGCGCGGCGCGCCTGCTGGGCGTCGACCAGATCGCCGGCGACCTGGCGCGGGTTCTCGACCGCGGCCTTGATCGCCTTGGGGGTGATCTCGGTGAACACGACCCGGTGCAGGGCCTTGCCCTTGAGCAGGCCGCGCTCCTTGAGGATCTCGGAGATGTGCCAGCTGATCGCCTCGCCCTCGCGGTCCGGGTCGGTGGCCAGGTAGATGGCGTCGGCCGCCTTGGCGGCCTTGGCGATGGCCTCGACGTGCTTCTCGTTCTTCTCGATCAGCTCGTAGCGCATGGCGAAGCCATGCTCCGGGTCGACCGCGCCCT
This sequence comes from Arenimonas sp., assembly GCF_022842045.1. Taxonomy (GTDB): domain Bacteria; phylum Pseudomonadota; class Gammaproteobacteria; order Xanthomonadales; family Xanthomonadaceae; genus Arenimonas. Next base: position 10,709 of record NZ_JALHQI010000035.1, read on the forward strand.
CCTTGGGCACCAGGTCGCGGACGTGGCCGTACGAGGCCAGGACGTGGAAGTCCTTGCCCAGGTACTTATTGATCGTCTTGGCCTTGGCGGGCGACTCGACGATGAGGAGGTTCTTGGCCATGGCCGGGGGTTTGCTCCGCTGGGGCGCGCTTCGGGGCGCCCAGATGGCGCGGCCCGCGGGGGTCGCGGGCCGGGGGTCTTCTTTTTCATTAAGGCACCAGCCCGGCCGGCACTGTCAAGCCGGCCCGGCGGCCCGCCGGGGCGGGGCGGTGGGCGGCGGGCGCCGCCCCGGCCTGGGTCAGTAGCAGTTCGACGGCAGGTATTTGGCCCGGTCGAGGTCGCTGGAGCAGGCGTAGCGGCCGTTTTCTTCACGGGTCAGGTACAGGCTGCGCCCGGCCAGGGCGGCGTGGGTATGCAGGCCGCCCACCCGGATCTCGATCATGCACTGGTCCTCGCCCGGCACCAGCAGGTTCACCGAGAGCTGGCCGTTCAGGGTGGGCTCCGGCAGGCCCAGCTCCTCGAAGCTGGTCGGGCAGCGGCCGTGGGTCTGGAAGTGTTCCTCCACCGCGAGCACCAGGCCCCGCCCTTCGGCCAGGGCCTGGGCCAGCTTGGAACGGATGATGTAGTCCTGGTAGGCCGGCAGGGCAATCGCCGCCAGGATGGCCAGGACGAAGACGAGGCCCAGGCCGATGCCGCCGATCACGAGGGCGGGGAGCAGGCAGCCGTTCTTCTTCTTGTCCTCACTCGCCGGGGAGACCGCGACCGTCGCGGCCGGCGCCATGGCCGCCGGCGCCATCGGCGGGCCCATGCCCAGCTCGTCGCGGAACTGCCGCAGGGGTGCCCACTGGGCCAGGCCTTCGCGCCAGACCAGGCTGTCATCGGTCAGTTGCCCGGCCTGGAAGGCCGCCGCGACGGCGGCGGCATCGACCGGGCCCTGGCGGTTGCGGGTGGCGTCCACGTAGTACCAGATGTCCATCATTTTCCCCATGCCGCGCCGGGCGGCTTTCCCCAATGAAAACGCCCGGCCTGGGCCGGGCGCCGTGTCCTTCCCGCCCGGGCTAGTGCACCGGCTCGGGTTCGTCCTCGAACATCTGGCTTTCCATCCAGGCGTAGGCCGCTTCCGAGCCCGGCTGGTTGAACAGCACCATCAGCACGACCCATTTCAGGTCGTCCACGTCCACTTCGTCCTGGTCCAGCGCCATGACGCGGTCCAGCACCAGCTCGCGCTGGTCGGCGTCGATGACGCCGCTCTGCTCGAGGAACATCAGGAAGCCGCGGCACTCGATGTCCAGGCGGTCGAGCTCGGGCTCGGCGTAGACGCGCACCGGGGTGTCGAGCCGGGCGACGGACGAGGCTGGGCGCTGGCGCGCGAGTTCGTCGAGCCAGTCGAAGGCCTTGTTGATTTCCGCGGGGCTGAAGCCGGCCTGGATCAGGCCATTCTGGAGCGAGTCACGGTCCCGGACGGCGTCGGGGTCGTCGTAGAAGTAGTGTTCGAACAGGTACAGCAGCACATCCAGGATGGTCTCTTTCATTACCCTCAGCCTGCGCCCGGGGCGCGTTGGGAAGGTCAGGGACGGCGGGCGTAGCGACCGTTGTCGGCGACCACTCGCCCTTCCAACTCCATGACAAGCAGCATGGAGGACAGGGCGGCCACCGTCAATCCTGTCCGCTCGGCCAGGGAATCCATGCCGGTGGGGTCGTGGCCCAGTGCCGACCACAGCCGGTTGTGGTCGTCATCGGCCGGCGCCTGTCCGCGCGCTGACCGGGCGGCAGGGCGTGGCGGGGTGGTTTTCAGGCGTCCTCGCAGGGCCTCGGCCAGGCTTTGGGCCACCGGCGCGAGCGCTTCCACCACCTCCCCGGGCGACTCGACCAGGGCCGCCCCGTCCCGGATCAGCCGGTGGCAGCCGCGGGCGGTGGGATTGTCGATCGAGCCGGGCAGGGCGAAGACCTCGCGGCCGGCCTCGGCGGCCAGGCGGGCGCTGATGAGGGCGCCCGAGCGCATCGCCGCCTCGATGACGACCGTGCCCAGGCTGAGCCCGGCGATGATGCGGTTGCGGCTGGGGAAGTGGCTGGCGAGCGCGTCGGTGCCGGGTGGGTGTTCGGTGACCACGGCCCCCCCGGCCGCGATGCGCGCCATCAGCCCGGCATGCGACGCCGGGTAGCAGCGGTCCGGCCCGGTGCCGACCACGGCGATGGTGCGCCCCGCGGCCATCGCGCCCGCGTGCGCCGCGGCGTCGATGCCCTCGGCCAGCCCGCTGGTCACCGCCCAGCCGGCGCGGGCGAACGCCTCGGCGAACCGGTGGGCGCGCTCCCGCCCGCCTGCGCTGGGATGGCGGCTGCCCACGATCGCGACCTGCGGGTGCCAGAGCAGCCCGGCGTCGCCGGCCACGAACAATAGCGGCGGCGGATTGGGCGAGCGGCGCAGCAGCGCCGGGTAATCCGGGTCCTGCCAACCAAGCAGGCGATGCCCTGGCCCGGCGCGCCAGGCCAGATCGGCCGCGAGCTGCGCGGGAACGGGATGGCGCAGCGCCATCAGCGCGGCGGGCGCAAGGCCCAGCCCCGCCCCGTGGCGAGCGGCATCGAGCGCAGCGGCCGGGTCCGGGCGCGATTCCAGCAGGGTGCGCAGGGTCGCGGCCGGCAGGCCGGCGCGGGCCAGGATCAGGAGGGCGCGGTCGTTTTCCAAGGTCCCCATAGCATCGCGGCGCCCGAAGGCGCCGCGATGTAGGAGCTTTGCGTGGACCGATGTCTTACTCGGCCGCGTCCGGGTGCTTGAGCACGTCACCCTGGGAAATCGGGCGGATGCCGTTCATCACCAGCGCGTAGCTGACCTTGTCGAAGGTGCGGAACACCATCACGTGGCCCACGAAGTCATCCGGCATCTCGACCGTGTCGCGGCTGGCCATGAAGGCGTTGCGGTTGGCGATCCGGTCTGGACGCACCGCACCCTCGCTCCAGACGGAGAAGGTGTGGCCATTGCGAACGCCTTCGCGGGCACCGACCGACAGCGCAACCACGTAGCGCGGACCGGCGCCGACGCCATCGGCCACGGCGAGGATGCGGCCGTTGTCCGGGATGCTGTCCGGCGCTCGCGGCATGAACTGCAGGTCGTACGGCTGCGCTTCCGGCGCCAGGATGCGGTCGCCGATGCGGATCTCGCGACCCTCGTCGCGCAGCAGCACCACGGCGACTTCGCCCTGGACGCGCGTCACTTCGCCGCTGGCGTGCAGCTGCAGCTCGTGGCCCAGGGTCTCGCCGGTGGCCTCGCCGAAGCCCATCGGAGTCGTCCAGTGGCCGTGCATCCGATCGCCGCGATTGTCGAGGCTGGAGAAGCCAGGAATGCGCTTGCCCTTGCCGCCGCCGAACACGTTGACCGGGCGGACGATGTCCACCAGCTGGCCCGGACGGGCGCCATCGAGGCCGCGCACGTAGACCAGCTGGCCGGCCGCCGAACGCAGGCGGTCTTCCTCGAGGCCGACCACGTGGGGCAGGGACTCGATGTCGTCCAGCACGGTGAACTGCTTCAGGAACGGCTCGATGTCGGCCAGCGGGATCGTGTTGACCGCCTCGCCGATCTGCGGGCCCTGGGCCTGGACGACGGGCTTGCCGTCGATGTAGACCAGGCTGAGCACGTCGCCCGGATAAATGAGGTGCGGGTTCTTGACCTGCGGGTTGGCCTGCCAGATCTCGGGCCACAGCCAGGGCTTCTTGAGGAAGCGGCCGGCAATGTCCCAAAGGGTGTCGCCCTTCTTGACCGTGTAGGTAGTCGGATGATCGCCGGCAAGCTCCGCCGCGACAGCGGCAGTGGCGATGGTGAGCAACATGGCAGCAGTAACTGCAAGAAGCCGTTTAAGCATGGCGGCTATCCACCTGATTTTCCCCGGACAGGTTGGGCGACTATAGCCCAAATCCCGTCCCTGAATGCAAGCCCACCCGGGCTATAATGACGGCCCGGTCCCTTGAGGTCCGGTTCCGTCCTCCCCATTTCACCGCCCATGGCCAAGCTCACCATCCTGGAATTCCCCGATCCGCGCCTGCGGACCGTCGCCAAGCCGGTCGGGCAGGTCGACGACACCCTGCGGGGCCTGATCGTCGACATGTTCGAGACCATGTACGACGCGCCCGGCATCGGCCTGGCCGCGACCCAGGTCGATGTCCACCTGCGCCTGCTGGTATTGGACGTAAGCGAGGACAAAAGCAGGCCAATGGTCTTCATCAACCCGGAAATCCTCGACACCGAGGGCAGCCAGGTCTACCAGGAAGGCTGCCTGTCGGTGCCCGGCATCTATGCCGACGTGACCCGCGCCGACCGGATCCGCGTGCGCGCGCTCGACCGCGACGGCCAGCCGTTCGAGATCGACGCCGACGGCCTGCTGGCGGTCTGCATCCAGCACGAGATGGACCACCTTGCCGGCAAGGTCTTCGTTGATTACCTCTCGCCGCTCAAGCGCGAGCAGGTCCGCAAGAAGCTCGCCAAGCAGCAGCGCGCCGGCGCCGCCTGAGTGGCCCTGCGCATCGTCTTCGCCGGCACGCCCGGCTTCGCGGTGCCCTGCCTGCGCACAGCCGCCGAGCGCGGCGAAGTGGTTGCGGTCTACACCCAGCCCGACCGGCCCGCCGGCCGCGGCCGCCAGCCCGCCGCCTCGCCGGTCAAGCTCGAAGCCTTGGCGCGCGGCCTGCCGGTGTTCCAGCCCGAGAACTTCAAGTCCGCTGCCGCGCGCGAACAATTGCGCGCCCTCAAGCCCGACCTGATGGTGGTCGTGGCCTACGGCCTGATCCTGCCGCAGTCGGTGCTCGACATCCCGCGCATGGGCTGCTGGAACGTGCACGCTTCGCTGCTGCCGCGCTGGCGCGGCGCCGCGCCGATCCAGCGCGCGCTGGAAGCCGGCGACGCCGAGACCGGCGTCTGCCTGATGCAGATGGAAAAAGGCCTCGACACCGGCCCCGTGCTGCTGTCGCTGTCCACGCCCATCACCGACGACGACACCGGCGGCAGCCTGCACGACCGGCTGGCCGCGCTCGGCGCCGAGGTGCTGGGCGACGGACTGAAACTGCTGCGCGCAGGCATGCGTCCGCTGGTGCAGCCGCAGCCGGCCGAAGGCGTCACCTACGCGCACAAGCTCGACAAAGGCGAGGCCTGCCTCGACTGGTCGCGCCCGGCGCGCGAGCTGGCCAACCGCGTCCGTGCCTTCAATCCCTGGCCCGTTGCCGAGGCTGAGCTGGCCGGCGAACGCGTGCGCATCCATGCGGCATCGGCGCTCGACCTCGCGCATGGCCAGGCGCCCGGCACGGTGCTGGCCGCGGGCCGCGACGGCATCGACATCGCCTGCGGCGAAGGCGCCCTGCGGCTTCGGCAGGTGCAGCGCGAGGGTGGCCGCGCGATGGCCGCCGCCGACTACCTCAACGCGCGTCCGGCCCTGCGCAGCCCATGAATTCCCCCGCTGGCGCCGCCCTGCGCGCCCGCGCCGCCCGCGTGCTCGCGGCGGTGCTCGGCGAGGGCCGCTCGCTCAAGGCGATGCTGGGCCAGGCGCTGCCGGCCGTGCAGGACCCGCGCGATCGCGCCCTGCTCGAGGCGATCTGCTTCGGCGCGCTGCGCAACCGCCGGCGCTATGACCACGCGCTGTCGCAGTGGCTGGCCAAGCCGCTGGCGGCGCGCGATTTCCCGGTGCATTGCCTGCTGCTGGCCGGCCTGGCCCAGCTTGATGCGCTCGGCCTGCCGGCGCACGCCGCGGTCGGCGCCACCGCCGAGGCCACCCGTGAACTCGGCCGCGCGCCGCTGGTCGGCCTGGTCAACGCGCTGCTTCGTCGCGCCAGCCGCGAGCCGCTGCCGGCCAGCAAGGACCTGGCCGTCAGCAGCAGCCACCCGGACTGGCTGGTCGCCGCGCTTTACCGCGATTGGCCGGACCAGGTCGCCGCGGTGCTGGAGGCGAACAATCGCCCGGCGCCGCTGTGGCTGCGGGTGAACGCCGGCCAGTTGGGCATCGACCGCCTGGTGCGCTCGCTGCGCGAGGACGGCCTCGCGGCCACGACCCTCGAGGCGCTGCCCGACGCCGTGCGCGTCGAGGATCCGATCCCGGTCGAGCGGCTGCCGTTCTGGCACACGGGCGCGCTGGGCGTACAGGACGGAGCCGCCCAGCTGGCCGTGCATGCGCTGGCGCCGGGCCCGGACGAGCGCGTTCTGGATGCCTGCGCCGCGCCAGGCGGCAAGACCGCGCAGATCGCCGAGCGACTGTTCGGTGGCCACGGTGAACTGCTGGCGCTCGATATCGCGTCGCGCCGCCTGGCCCGCGTCACCGAAACGTTGGCGCGCCAGGGCCTGGCTTACGACCGCGTGCAGGTGAAGGTGGCCGACGCCGCCGCGGTGGACACCTGGTGGGACGGGCGCTCCTTCGACGCCATCCTGCTCGACGCGCCCTGTTCCGCCACCGGCATCATCCGCCGCCAGCCGGACATCAAGTGGCATCGCCGCGCCGACGACATCCCGGCCCTGGTGGCGCAGCAGGCGCGCCTGCTCGAGGCGCTGTGGCCGCTGCTCCGCCCGGGCGGCCGGTTGCTCTACGCCACCTGCTCGGTGCTGCGCGATGAGAACGAACGCCAGGTCGAACGCTTCCTGGCGGCACGTGCCGATGCCGCCGCGGTGCCGCTGGACGATCGCTTCGGCCGGCCCAGCGGCGCCGGTCGCCAGCGCCTGCCCGGGGAGGACGGCATGGACGGGTTCTTTTACGCGCTGTTGCGCAAGTCGGCCTGACGCCGGTTGCGGCCCGTCCCCGGTCTTGACGAGCGTCATGCCAAGCCGCCGGGCCACCTGCTAGCGTTGCCCGCCATGACCCCGAACGCATCGGATCGGCGCGACACCTGGCTGTTCTTCCTGCTCGCCTTTTGGGTGCTGGCCGTGGGTTTCGGACTGCGCGACCCCTGGCCCGCCGACGAGCCGCGCTTCGTGCTGGTGGCGAAGCAGATGGTCGAAAGTGGCGACTTCCTGTTCCCGCATCGCGGCGGCGAGTTGTACCCGGACAAGCCGCCGTTCTATTTCTGGTTGCTTTCGCTTGCCTACGGCTTCATCGGCAGCTGGCGTTGGAGCTTCCTGCTGCCGTCGCTGCTGGCCGGCCTGGGCACGCTGGCGCTGGTGCGCGACCTGGCCAGCCGGCTGTGGACGCCGCGCGCCGGCCTGTGGGCGGCAACGGCGGTGCTGGTCTGCTTCCAGTTCGTCTACCAGGCCAAGCGTGCGCAGATCGATCCGACCCTGGTGTTCCTGACCACGCTGTCGCTTTACGGCATCCTGCGCCACCTGCTGCTGGGACCGAGCTGGCGCTGGCTGTGGTTTGGTGGTTTCGCCGCGGGCCTGGGCGTGATCAGCAAGGGCGTGGGCTTCCTGCCGCTGCTGGCGCTGCTGCCGTTCGCGCTGATGGCGCGGCGCGGCTGGGAGGGCCTGGCGCCGCTGGGCCAGGGCAACGGCTGGCGCTGGGCGCTGCTGGCGCCGGCCGTCCTGGCGCCGATCGCGCTCTGGCTGGTGCCGGTGTTCACCGTTGCCATCCTCAGCGGCAACCCGGAGCACGAGGCCTACCTGCGCAACATCCTGCTCAAGCAGACGGCCGAGCGTTACGTCGATCCCTGGCACCACCACGAACCGTTCTGGTACTTCGGCCAAGTGGTGCTGCTGTTCTGGCTGCCGTTCTCGCTGGCCTATCCGTGGCTGCTGGCGCCCTGGCGCACGGCCTGGCGCCAGCGCGACGCCCGCGTCTGGCTGCCGCTGGCCTGGAGCCTGCTGGTGCTGCTTTTCTTCAGCGCCAGCGGCGGCAAGCGCGACATGTACATCCTGCCGGCGCTGCCGGCGCTGGCGTTGGCCGCGGCGCCGTACCTGGACGCGATTTCGCGGCGCACCGGCTTCCGGCGGCTGGTCCTGGCCTTCGTGCTGCTGTTCTCGACGCTGCTGCTGGCGGCGGGCGCGGCCGCGCTGGTGGCCGAGCCCGGCTTCGCCCGCAAGCTGGTCGCTGAGCGCGGGCTGGGCGAAGAAGGGCGTTGGCTGTGGTGGATGCTGGCCAGCGTCGGCGCGGCCGGCCTGCTGGCCGCGGCCTGGGGGCGGGTGCGCGGCGCGCTCGTGGCCTGCGCGCTGCTGCTCGGCCTGCTCTGGAGCGGCTACGGACTGGTGGTCCATCCGCTGCTCGACGACGAGAATTCGGCCCGCGGCCTGATGCAGGAGGCGCGCGAACGGGTCGGCGAAGGCGTCGCCATCGGCTTGGTCGACTGGAAGGAACAACAACTGTTGCAGGCGGTCGGGCCCGTGGTCGAGTTTGGCTTCCGGCAGCCGGTGCCGGTGCAGGCGACGCGCGCCAAGGCCTGGCTGCTCGAGGCGCCGGGCGAGCGCTGGCTGCTGGTCCAGCGCAGCGAGCTGCTCGCCTGCATTGATTTCGAAGCCGCCGGCGCCGCCGAGCGCCTGGGCACCGCCAACCGCCGCGACTGGTGGCTGCTGCGCGCCGGGGCCCTGGCCGGCTGCCCCTGACGCCGGCCGCGCGTACACTATGCGCGCCCGGGGCGACCCGGACGCGGCGGCACCCCACGACGACAAGGCCAAGGCTTCAATGAAGATCCTCATCCTCGGTGCCGGGCAGGTCGGCAGTTCGGTCGCCTCGGCATTGGCGTCCGAGAACAACGACATCACCGTCGTCGATACCGACCACGCCCGCCTGCGCGAACTGGCCGAGAAACTCGACATCCGCACCGTCGTCGGCCACGCCTCGCTGCCCAACGTGCTGGCCCAGGCCGGCGCCGACGAGGCCGAACTACTGGTCGCGGTGACCTCCAGCGACGAAGTGAACCTGATCGCCTGCCAGGTCGCCCAGCACCAGTTCCGAACCCCGACGCGGGTCGCCCGCCTGCGCGAGGCGCAGTACCTGGACGTGGCGGCGCTGGCCGATCCGGAGCATTCCGCCGTCAGTGCCGCGATCAGCCCCGAGCAGCTGGTCTGCCGCCATGTCGAACGCCTGATCGAGTTCCCGGGCGCGCTGCAGGTGCTCGATTTCGCCGACGGCCGCGCCCAGCTGGTGGCGGTGCGCGCGGTGCCGGGCGGCGCCCTGGTCGGCCACGAGATCCGCGAACTGCGCGAGCACCTGCCCACCGGCGTGGACGCCCGCGTCGCGGCGATCTTCCGCAAGGGCAAGCCGGTCAAGCCCGAGGGCAACACCGTGATCGAGGTGGACGACGAGGTGTTCTTCCTCGCCGACCGCAAGAACATCCTCACCGTGATGAGCGAGCTGCGGAAGGTCGACCCGCGCCCCGCGCGGCGCCTGCTGATCGCCGGCGGCGGCAACATCGGCCGCAACCTGGCCCGCAGCCTGGAATCGCGCTATTCGGTCAAGGTGCTCGAGCGCTCGAAGGAGCGCGCGCGCGGCATCGCCGAGGACCTGCTGAACTCGATCGTGCTGGTCGGCGACTGCGCCGACGAGGACCTGCTGCGCGAGGAGAACATCGACCAGACCGACGTCTACTGCGCAATGACCAACGACGACGAGGCCAACATCCTCTCGGCGATGCTGGCCAAGCGCATGGGCTGCCCGCGGGTGATCTCGCTGATCAACCGGCCGTCGTACGCCGAGCTGGTGGAGGGCGGCAGCATCGACATCGCCGTCAGCCCGCAGCTGGTGACGCTGGGCGCGCTGCTGGCGCACATCCGCGAGGGCGCGCCGGCCCGCGTTTACTCGCTGCGCCGCGGCGCCGCAGAAGCGATCGAAGCGGTGGTGCGCGGCGATCGCCGCACCTCGCAGGTGATCGGCCGCGGCCTGGATGAACTCGAGCTGCCGCCGGCCACCACCATCGGCGGCCTGGTGCGCGGCGACAAGCTGCTGATCGCCCACCACGACGTGGTGGTCGAGCCCGGCGACCACGTCATCCTGTTCGTCATGGACAAGCGCGAGATCGCCCAGGTCAGCGCCCTGTTCCAGACCGGGGCGACCTGGCTGTGATGAGCCAGCGTTTCCGCGCCATCCAGCGCATCCTGGGCGTGATCATCGTGTTTTCCTCGATGACCAAGCTGCCGCCGGCGCTGTTGGCCCTGGCCTGGGGCGAGCAGGGCACGCCCCAGGTGTTCTTCGGCAGCTTCCTGGTCAGCCTGCTGATCGGCGTCGGCCTGTGGCTGCCGGTGCGCAACGTGAACTACGACATGCGGCTGCGCGACGGCTTCCTGATCGTCACGATGACCTGGGTCTTCGCCAGCCTGGTGTCGGCGCTGCCGTTCGTGCACGGACCGCCGCACCTGAGCTACACCGACGCCATCTTCGAGGCGACTTCTGGGCTGACCACCACGGGTGCGACCGTCATCTCTGGCCTCGACGACCTGCCCAGGAGCGTGCTGTTCTACCGCCAGCTGCTTCAGTTCCTCGGCGGCATGGGCATCGTGATCCTGGCGGTGGCGATCCTGCCGATGCTCAAGATCGGCGGCACCCAGCTGTTCCGCGCCGAGAGCACGGGGCCGACCAAGGACACCAAGCTGACCCCGCGCATCGCCGAGACCGCGAAGGCGCTCTGGGGCGTCTACTTCGGCCTCACCCTGCTGTGCGCACTGTCTTACTGGATGGCAGGCATGAGCCTGTTCGATGCGATATGCCATGCGCTGTCGACCGTGTCCACGGCCGGGTTCTCCACCCATGACGCTGCTTTCGACTACTGGCAGAGCCCGATCCTGGAATGGATTGCGATCGTCTTCATGACGCTGGGCGGCATCAACTTCGGCCTGCATTTCGTCGCGTGGCGAAGGGCGTCGGTGGCGGTCTACGGCACCGATTCCGAACTGCGCTCCTTCCTGCGCATCATCGCGATCGCGGCGGTGCTGGTGACCCTGGTCCTGTGGCTGAGCGGGACCTATGCCGGCGGCGGCGATGCCTTCCGCACCGCGACCTTCCAAGTGGTCTCCAACATCACCACCACCGGCTTCGCGGTCACCGGCTTTAACGAGTGGCCCGGGCCGGCGCCGCTGCTGCTGGTGGTGCTGGCCTTCATCGGCGGCTGCTCCGGCTCGACCGTGGGCGGGCTGAAGGTGGCGCGCGTGGTGATGGTGGTCCGCCAGGGTTACCGCGAAATCAAGCAGCTGGTGCACCCGAAGGCGCAGTTCCTGGTGAAGATGGGTGGCCGCCGTGTCTCGGAAAGCGTGGTGCTTTCGGTGAGCGGCTTCATCGCGATCTGGATGATCTGCTTCGTGTTCCTGATGGTCGGCATGAACATGGCCGGGCTCGACCTCGAGTCCTCGTTCGGCGCCGCGGTCGCGACGCTGACCAACCTCGGACCGGGCCTGGGCTCGGTCGCCACCACCTTCGCGGACGTCAGCGATGCCGGCGTGTGGCTCGGCACCCTGGGCATGATCCTTGGCCGCCTCGAGGTGTTCTCGCTGCTCGTGCTGCTTACCCCGCAGTTCTGGCGGGAGTAGCGGCGGCTTCCATCGCCGCGGCCAGCTGGTCGCGCAGCGCGCGCGCCTCGGCCTCGGGCAGGTAGCGCACCCGCAGTGCCGATTCGAAAGGGCTGGCGCCCACGGTGTCCATCAGCAGGCTGGCCATGCCGTGGCGGCGGTCGAAGGGCGACTGCGCCAGTTGGAGCGACTGCAGCTTTCGCACCTCGGCGAAGCGCCAGCGCTTGTCCAGCCAGCCTTCGCGCACCGCCACCAGGCCGCCTTCGAGGCTGTAGCCGGCGTAGCGCGCCCACACCACGGCGCGCAGCGCGAACACGGGCAGGAGCGCCAGCGCTGCCAGGCCCCACAGGCCATTGAGGAAAGTCAGCAGGCCCGTCAATGCGAGCGCGAACAGCGCCGGGATCGCGAACTGCCGGCGCCAGGCCTTCGGATGCAGCGGGCGCCAGTGCGCCATCGGCCAGGCGTGGCCGGGCAGAAGGTGGCGGATCAGCGCGGCCATCGCTTCCGGCGTCGCGACCGGCGCCAGGTCGCGCAGCGAGCGGTTGTCGTTGGCGGTTTCCATCGAGGCGCTGTCCACGCGCAGGCCCTGGCGGCCCAGCCAGCGGTGGGTGAGGCTCTCGCGCAGGCTCCAGGCCTGGATGCGCGAGCGCGGCATGCTGGCGCGCAGCCGGGTGAGCAGCCCGCGCTGGGCGCTGAGCCGGCGGCCGGTCTGGGTCAGCACGAAGCCGTGGTACTGCAGCAGCGCCAGCAGCACCGACAGCAGGCGCAGCGCCACCAGCGCGATCACCAGCAGCGCCAGCGCCGCGACCACGCTGCCCGCCACGCCGAGTTCATAGGCCTTGGACCAGCCGGCGGCGTGGTCGGCGACGTACTCGATGGCGTCGCCCACCAGGTCGCCCGCGGTCTGCGCCAAGATGCCGAATGCGGCCGCGACCAGCAGCATGCCGCGGTTGGAGATCAGGCCCAGGCGCACCACTTCGCTGGTGGGCAACTCGAGCAGGGTGTGGGCCTCGGGCGCGGTCGCTGGCGCGTCCGGCGCCGCCTCTCGCCGCGCTTCGCGGCTGTGGCTGCGCACCAGCTGTTCCAGCGCGTGCGCGTCGGCCAGCGACAGCACGCGCATCTCGCCTTCGGCCTGCATGCCGCCGGCCGACTCCAGCCGCACCTCGGCGACCTTGAACAGCCGGTGCAGTAGGGTCTGGTTCAGGGCGACGTTGTGGATGCGCTGGAACGGGATGTGGCGCAGGCTCTTCTGCAGAAGGCCCTTGCGGATGACGATGCCTTCCTCGTCCACGCGGAACCGGTACGTGAAGTACTGCCCCAGCGAGACCAGCACCAGCACGCCGGCGCCGACCAGGCCCCAGAGTTCCCAGCTGTTGCCGCGCCCCGTGAACAGCAGCAGCACGATCGGCAGCGCGAAGCTCTTGAGCTGCTGGATCAGGACGAACAGCCAGGACCAGGGATGCAGCCGGCGCTCGTCGCCGCCGGCGACCACGCCCTCAGAGGGTGTCATCATCGCGGTCCGCCTCCGGCAGCAGCGCGTCGCGCAAGGCGAGCGCGTCGGCGTCGAGCAGGCCGGGCTGGCGCAGCGCGTGCAGGCGCGTGCCGGCGGTGTGCACCACCAGCGTGGCGAGTCCGAAACGGCGCTCGATCGGGCCGCGCTCGATGTCGAGGTGCTGCACGCGCGAGCGCGGCACCAGCAGCTCATGCTTCCACACCAGGCCGCGGCGCACCTGCAGGCCGCGGGCGTCGAGCTTCCAGTGGGTGCGGCGGACGCGGGCGCGGGCCAGCCAGGCGCCGATCACCGCTACCACCGTGAAAAGCGCCACTGCGGCGGCAAGTCGCGCCGGCCAGCCGTCCAGCACCGCGCTGCCCAGAATGCCCGAGCCGAGGCAGAACGGAATCGCGACCAGTGCGCCGACGATGCCGGCGACCTTCGACGCCGCCGGCGGCAGCGGCTGCCAGTCGTCGGGCGTGGTCCAGGCGGCGGGGAGGGGCGTCTCGTTCAAGGGGGTCACCTGCATTCGGGGCCGTAAGGGTCGATTTCACCTGAGCCGGGTGGCCGCAGCGTGAAGCGTTTGTAGGTCCACTGGTATTGCCTGAAGTCACGTCGTGCGATCGCTTCCACGCCGGCGTTCATCGCGGCGGTAGCCGCGGCGATGTCGGCGCCGCCGATCGCGGGGTCGGCGGGCGCCAGGTGCAGGTCGAAGCGGCCGTCCTCGCGGCGTTCGGCGTAAGCGAACAGCACCGCCGCGCCGCTGCGTTCGGCCAGGCGCGGGACCAGGCTCAGCGTCAGCGCCGGCTTGCCGAAGAAAGGCGCGAATTCGCCCGCGCCCAGCTTGGGCTGCTGGTCGGGCGTGATGCCGACCACGCCGCCGGCCTTGAGCGCCTTCCACAGCGGGCGCATGGCGTTGCCTTCGGCCGGCACCAGGGTGATGTTCTCGCCGCCGCGGGCCAGGCGCAGGAAGCCGTCGCCGATGCGGCTGTCGGGCACGCGGTACACCAGCGCGAACGGCCCGCGCGCCGCCATGGCCTCGATCACCAGTTCGAGGTTGCCGTAGTGCGGCGCCGCCAGGATCACGCCGCGGCCGGCCGCCAGCGCCGCGGCCAGGTGCGCTTCACCGACCACCGAAGCCACCAGCGCCAGGTTGTCGGCGCGCGGCCGGGTCCAGATGCGCAGCGTCTCGAAGGCATTGCGGCCGGTGGCGCGCAGGATCCCGGCGATCGCCTGCTCGCGCGGCAGGCCGCCGGGCGTGGCGGCCACCAGCTCCAGGTTGCGACGCGCGACGCGGGCCTCGCGGGTGTCGCGCCAGTGCGCGAACCGGCCCAGCGCATCGCCCAGCCCTTGCTGCAGCGACAGCGGCAGCCGGCCCACGCACCACGCGGCGGCGAACAGCAGGCGGCTGGCGAAGGGGATCGGAGGCATGCGCCGAGTGTAAGGGATGCCCGCCGGCGCCCGCGCCCTTACACTCGCGCCATGATCGCCCTCATCCAGCGCGTCACCGAAGCCAGCGTCCGCGTCGATGGCGAGCTCGTGGGCGCCATCGGGCCCGGCCTGCTCGCGCTGGTCGCGGTGGAGCCCGGGGATGACGACGCCCGCATCGGGCGCATGGCCGATCGCCTGCTGGGCTACCGCGTGTTCGCCGACGACGCCGGGCGCATGAACCGTTCCCTGGCCGACAGCGGCGGCGGCCTGCTGCTGGTCAGCCAGTTCACCCTGGCGGCCGATACGTCCAGCGGCATGCGCCCCGGATTCAGCACGGCCGCCACGCCCGAGGCGGCGCGGGCCGGCTTCGAGCGCCTGGTGACCGTCTGCCGGGCCCACCACCCGCGGGTTGAAACGGGCCGCTTCGGCGCCCACATGGTGGTCAGCCTGGTCAATGACGGCCCGGTGACCTTCCGACTGCAGTCCTGAGCCCCTCCGGGGCGTTCCGTTTTCCCTCGGTTAATCAAAAGGTTATCCACGAGGCGGCGGCTCCTGTATACTGCGCGGTTCCATTTTCCCAGTCGCGGGATGCCTCAATGGCCAACGATCGTCCGGCTCAGCAGTCCGAAATCAAGCAGCTGATCAGCAAGGGCCTCGAGCAGGGTTATCTGACCTATGCCGAGGTCAACGACCACCTGCCCGACGATATCGTCGACGCCGAGCAGCTCGAAGACATCATCGGCATGATCAACGGCATGGGCATCGAGGTGCACGAAGTCGCGCCCGATGCCGAGACGCTGCTGCTGTCCGATTCCTCGTCGCAGCGCGACTCCGACGACACCGCCGCCGAAGAAGCCGCCGCCGCGCTCACCGCGCTCGACAGCGAGGGTGGCCGCACCACCGACCCGGTGCGCATGTACATGCGCGAGATGGGCTCGGTCGAGCTGCTGACCCGCGAGGGCGAGATCGCCATCGCCAAGCGCATCGAGGAGGGCCTGAACCAGGTCCACGCCTCGCTGGCCAGCTTCCCGTGGTCGATCCAGCTGCTGCTCGAGGACTACGACCAGCACCTCGAGGGCAAGAAGCGCCTGAACGAAGTCGTGGTCGGCTTCCTCGACATCGAGGAGCCCGAGGAGGTGATCCCGGTCGCCGCGGTCGAGGAGATCTCCGAGGACGACGACGATGCCGAGGTCGAGGGCGGCGACGAGGAAGAAGCCGTCGTCGACACCGGCCCGGACCCGGCCGAGGTCGGTCGCCGGATGGACACGCTCAAGGGCCTGTACACCAAGTTCCAGAAGACCCACGCCAAGTACGGCGCCGCCGACAAGAAGTCGATCAAGGTCCGCGAGGAAATGGCCGCCGAGTTCCTGCGCCTGAAGCTGCCGCTGGCGCTGATGGACGCCTTCGTGCGCAAGCTGCGCGACGTGGTGAACTCGATCAAGGAACACGAGCGCCGCATCCTCGACGTCTGCACCCGCAACGCCAAGATGCCGCGCAAGGACTTCCTGCGCGCCTGGCCGGGCAACGAGGTCAACCTCGACTGGGCCGACGACGTCATCCGCCGCAAGCAGAAGTGGTCGTCGGGCATGCGCGAGTACAAGGACCTGATCGTCGCCGAGCAGCAGAAGCTGGTCGGCATCGAGCAGTCGCTGTGGCTCACCCTGCCGGACATCAAGGAAATCAACCGCGCGATGGCCTACGGCGAGGCCAAGGCCCGCAAGGCCAAGAAGGAAATGGTCGAGGCCAACCTGCGCCTCGTGATCTCCATCGCGAAGAAGTACACCAACCGCGGCCTGCAGTTCCTCGACCTGATCCAGGAAGGCAACATCGGCCTGATGAAGGCCGTGGACAAGTTCGAGTACCGCCGCGGCTACAAGTTCTCCACGTATGCCACCTGGTGGATCCGCCAGGCCATCACCCGCTCGATCGCCGACCAGGCCCGCACCATCCGCATCCCGGTGCACATGATCGAGACGATCAACAAGCTCAACCGCATTTCCCGCCAGATGCTGCAGGAAATGGGTCGCGAACCGACCCCGGAAGAGCTGGCGAAGAAGATGGAGATGCCCGAGGACAAGATCCGCAAGGTGCTCAAGATCGCCAAGGAACCCATTTCGATGGAGACCCCGATCGGCGACGACGAGGATTCGCACCTGGGCGACTTCATCGAGGACACCAGCATCGAGTCCCCGATCGAGGCCACCACCAACCTCGGCCTGATGGAAACCGTGCGCGACGTGCTCGCCGGCCTGACCCCGCGCGAGGCCAAGGTGCTGCGCATGCGCTTCGGCATCGACATGAACACCGACCACACCCTCGAGGAAGTCGGCAAGCAGTTCGACGTCACCCGCGAGCGCATCCGCCAGATCGAAGCCAAGGCCCTGCGCAAGCTGCGCCACCCGACCCGCTCGGAGCAGCTCCGCAGCTTCCTCGACCTCGAGTAGCCTCGTCGGTCCAGGGAAGGGAGCGACCAAGCCCCGCGCCAGCGGGGCTTCGTTGTTTACGGGTTCAGCCTTCTGACTCGACGCGATCGCGCCCGTTGGCCTTCGCGCGATACAGGCGGCGATCGGCGGTTGCAATCAGATGCTCGAGTGTCTGGCCATCCTGCGGCATCGATGCGACGCCGATGCTGGCCGTCGTCGCCACCGGGCTGAGGCCCCGCTCCCGCATGGATGCGATCTGGTTTCGCAGTTGCTCGGCAATGGCCACGGCACCCGCTGGACCGGTGTTGGGCAGGATCATGACAAACTCCTCACCGCCGTAGCGGCAGACATAGTCCGAGGGGCGCCGGCCCGCGGCAAGGCACGTCGCAGCGGCCCGCAGCACGGCGTCCCCGGCCTGGTGGCCGTGTTTGTCATTGACTTGCTTGAAGTGGTCCAGGTCGATGAACAAGAGCGACAGCGGATGCTCGGCTCGCGCACAGATAGAGACATCATGCTTGGCGGTGGCATGGAAGTAGGAGCGATGAAATAGCCCGGTCAATCCGTCATACATGGCTTCGCGGCGGGCCATTTCGTACTTCTGTCGGTAGGTGAAGATCGCGAACACTTCCCGCGTCTTCCCGTCCTCGTTGATCGTGAACTGTTCGCGCTCGAAGCGGTTCAGGTAGGCTGCGCTGACCAACGCGTGAAAGCCGGCGATAAAGACTTTGCTAAGTACCGAGTTCAGCAGCGTAGTCGTGTACTGCGGTGCCGGCGCATCCCAAAACACCCAGGTAATGAAGACCACGCTGTCGAACACCATGACTGCCGCAAGAGTAGCCGCCATCGGCAGGAATAAGCCGCGCGACCAACGGGCGAAGAACTCGTAAAGCACCACGATAAGTACGGCGTCGACCGCCAGCAACGCGGTGCCGAGCACGAGCGTGGCGCCGTTGACGAACAGGCTTTTGGCATCCAGCCCTGGCCCGTTGAGCACGGATGGATCCTGCACCTGTATCGACAGCAGCAACATCAATGCCCCTGCAGCCAAGTTGGCGGCCAGCAGTGCGAGGATCAGGCGCCGTGCTTCCGCAGCGTCTTCGCGCAAGTAGACCAGCAACACGCCAACGAGGCCGGCGCTGAACATCACCGAGGATCCGGGGCTGAAGACGAGGCCGAGATCGGTCGGCACGAAAATGGTCGCGGTCAGCGTCTGCAGCACCTGCAGTGCGCCTATGAACACGTACAAGGGCGCGAGGCCGAATCGCCGGCGGATACTGAAGAGCAGCAGCAGCGTCAGCAAGACGATCCCTGCTTGCAACGAAATGCTCAGCATCGCGGCTCCTTGGCTAGCGGCAATCGCATACAGGCCTTGTCGGCCAAGTATGCAGCCTTCGGCCCGATTCGGGCCGCATCGGTGTGAGCCACCGGGGGCGGGGCAGGACCAATGCCATCCCGATCGGCTCTTTTCGTTATACGATTGCCCCAACGGGCCTATAGCTCAATGGTTAGAGCAGGGGACTCATCGAAAGGTGCCGCCGCCCCGTAAGGGGCGGACGGGAACGGGATGAATTCAGGGAAGCCTCAGCGGTCCGGCCGGTGGTAACCCTGAGCCAAGCCGGCGGTACACCGCCGGAAGGTGCAGAGACTACCTGAGGGCTTCAGCGCCCTTGATCACAGGCTCGAGCGTCCCGCACCCCACCCGCGCAAGCGGAGGGTGAAGAGATAGTCCGCGCCGGGGGGAAATCCCCGGGCTACGCGAATCCCTTGGTTCCAGGTTCGAGTCCTGGTGGGCCCACCACGCTGCCGCATTCCGGTCATGCACGGCCGTTACGCTGACGTGCTGCATCCCTAGGAAGCCCCGTCATGACCGCCATCCTGCGCGCCACCCTGCTGGCGTCGTCCCTCACCTTCGTGCTGGCCGCCTGCTCCGAGCCGGCTACCGCCCCCGCGGGCGAAGCGCCGGCGGCGGCCGCCGCGCCGGCCGCTGCCACGCCGGCCCC
>NZ_JALHQI010000036.1:0-20718 GCF_022842045.1 Arenimonas sp.
CACAGCGACGAGATCGCGCGCGAGTACGGCTTCGTGCCCGAGCTGCTGCGCCATGAGGGCGCCATCCGATGATCGGCCGCCTCGCCCCGCCCTGGGACAAGCTGCTGGTCGACGCGCGGCTGGTGACGCTGCGCGACGACCTTGGCGCGTGGGGCGCGATCGAGGACGGCGCGCTGGCCTGGAAGCACGGCCTGCTCGCCTACGCCGGCCCGCGCGCCGACCTGCCCGGCGAACCCGCCGCGCTGGCCGCCCGCATCGAATCCGCCGGGAACCGCTGGATCACGCCGGGCATGGTCGACTGCCACACCCATCTGGTGTTCGCCGGCGACCGCGCGCCGGAGTTCGAGCGCCGGCTGCAGGGCGCCAGCTACGAGCAGATCGCGCGCGAGGGCGGCGGCATCGTCTCCACCGTGCGCGCCACCCGCGCCGCTTCGCGCGAACAGCTGCTGGCCGCCGCCCTGCCCCGCGCCCGCGCGCTGCGCGCCGACGGCGTGACCACGCTCGAGATCAAGTCGGGCTACGGCCTCGACTTCGACAACGAACGGAAAATGCTGCAGGTGGCGCGCGACGTAGGCGACGCGCTCGGACTCACGGTCCGCACGACATGTCTCGCCGCGCACGCGCTGCCGCCCGAGTTCGCCGGTCGCGCCGACGACTACATCACCGAAGTCTGCGCGTGGCTTCCGCGCCTGCACGCCGAAGGCCTGGTCGACGCCGTCGACGCCTTCTGCGAAGGCATCGGCTTCAGCCCGGCGCAGACGCGGCGCGTATTCGAGGCCGCACGCGCGCTCGGCCTGCCGGTAAAGCTGCACGCCGACCAGCTCAGCGACCTCGGCGGCGCGGCGCTGGCCGCGGAGTTCGGCGGCCTCTCTGCCGACCACATCGAATACACCGGCGAAGACGCCGTGCGCGCCATGGCCACCGCCGGCACCGTCGCCGTGCTGCTGCCCGGCGCCTTCCACGTGCTGCGCGAAACCAAGCTGCCGCCCATCAACGCGCTGCGCGAACACGCCGTGCCCATGGCCGTCGCCACCGACCTCAACCCCGGCACCTCGCCGCTGCAGTCGCTGCGCCTGGCGATGAGCCTGGCCTGCACCCACTTCCGCCTCACGCCCGAGGAAGCCCTGCGCGGCGCCACCGTGAACGCCGCGCTCGCGCTCGGCCTGCACGACTGCGGCCGCCTGCTGCCGGGGCAACGCGCCGACTTCGTGCAGTGGAACATCCAGCATCCGGCCGAACTGGCCTACTGGCTCGGCGGCGATCTGGTGCACGCCGTCCACATCGCCGGCCGCCGCGTGGGCAACTGAGTCCGGAAACGACGAAGCCCCGCGGTGCGGGGCTTCGTGCGGTACAGCCGGTGCGCGGCGAATTACTTCGCGGCGGCGGCCTTCTTGGCCGGGGCCTTCTTGGCCGGGGCCTTGGTGGCGGCGGCCTTGGCCGGGGCCTTCACCGTGGCCGCGGTCTTGCCGGCGGTCGGCTTCTTGGTGGTCTGCGGTCGCGCGTTGCCGTGGCTGCCGGTGAAACGCTTGCCCTTGGCGGTCTTCTTGTCGCCCCTACCCATGGTGATTCCTTGAAAGTGGTGTCCGGTGAGGCGCGTAGCCTATCACCGCGCGCCTTCCCCACCAAGGTGGGGCGCCGGCCTCAGTGGGTGTGGCCGTAGGACAGGCGCAGGTTGACCAGGTGCGCCAGCGCGATCAGCACGCCGCCGACGGTCATCGCCGCCGCGTGCGGCAGCACCGAAGCGTGCAGCGGCGGGTAGAGCAGCGAACCCCAGATCAGGGCCAGGCCCGGCGCCACCAGCAGCCAGGCGTGGTAGGCGCGATGGTTGCGGTAGCCCAGCACCAGGCTGGTGATGGCCAGCACCGTGGCCAGCACGCTGAAGCCGATCTCCGCGCCGTGCCAGGCCACCAGGCCCAGCCCCAGCGTGGGGATCAGCGCCAGCGCGATCGGGATCAGCGCGCAGTGCAGGGCGCAGATGAACGCGCCGATCGCGCCCAGGCGGTCGGCCCAGGGCGGCAGCTGCAGCTTGCGGCGTTTGACGATCGCGACCATGACGTTGGGGGGTCTTGCGCTTAAGGTGGAACAATATAACATTGCGCCCCGACCTCCCGCAACCGGACCCATTGCCCATGCCCCGCCACGCTCCGCTGACCGCCGCCATCCTGCTCGCCCTGCCCCTGTTCGCCCAGGCCGACGAGCGTGCCGACCGCCACGAGCACGACGATGCCCGCGTGCTCGATGCCGTCGAAGTCACCGCCTCGCCGCTGCGCAACGCCATCGACGACCTCTCCCGCCCCGTGGACGTGCTGCGCGGCGAGGAGCTCGACGCCCGCAAGGCCGGCAACCTCGGCGAAACCCTGGAGCGCCAGACCGGCGTGCAGTCGTCCTTCTTCGGCGCCGGCGTCGGCCGCCCGATCATCCGCGGCCAGGACGGCGCCCGGGTGCAGGTGCTCAGCAGCGGCACCGGCTCGCTCGACGTCTCCACCGTCAGCGTCGACCACGCGGTCACCATCGAGCCCTTCCTGGCCGAGCAGATCGAAGTGCTCAAGGGCCCGGCCACCCTGCTCTACGGCAGCGGCGCCATCGGCGGCGCGGTGAACGTGGTGGACGGCCGCGTGCCGACCCGCCGCGTCGGCCGCGACGTCGCCGGCCGCGCCGAGGTCCGCCACGGCAGCGCCGCCGACGAGAACACCGCGATGTTCCGCCTCGACGCCGACGCCGGCCCGTGGACCTTCCACGCCGACGGCTTCCGTCGCGAGGCGAATGATGTGCGCATCCCCGGCTTTGCCTACTCGCCGGAACTGGTGGCCGAGGAAATCGAGGAAGGCGAGTCGCCCGAGGAACTGGCCCAGGGCCGCCTGCCCAACAGCTCGCTCTCGACCCTGGGCGGCGCGGTCGGCGCCACCTGGTTCGGCGTGCGCAGCTGGCTCGGCGCCGCGGTCAGCACCTACCGCACCGACTACGGCATCCCGCCGGGCGCCCACGCCCACCACGAGGAAGGCGAGGACCATGGCGACGAGGAGGAGGAAGGCGAAGAGGTCGTCCGCCTCGACATGTTGCAGGACCGCATCGACGTGCGCGGCGGCATCCGCGGCCTCGGCCCGCTGCAGGAGCTGAACTACCGCGTCACCCGCAGCCAGTACGAGCACACCGAGTTCGAGGGCGAGGAAGTGGGCACGGTGTTCGAGAACCGCGGTACCGAGGCGCGCCTCGAGGCCGTGCAGAACGAAATCAACGGCTGGCGTGGCGCCTTCGGCCTGCAGTACGGCGACCGCGATTTCTCCGCGATCGGCGACGAGGCTTTCGTGCCGCCGTCGGTGAGTCGCGACCTGGGCTTCTTCGTAGTGCAGGAGCGCGACTTCGGCGACGTGAAGCTCGAGCTTGGCGCGCGCCACGACCGCGTCAGCATCGACCCGGCCGGCGACCTGCCCACCGTGGACCAGAACGCCACCAGCCTCGCCGTCGGCGCGCTCTGGCGCTTCAGTGAGAACATGCACCTGAGCGCCAACCTCGACCGCGCCCAGCGGGCGCCGTCGGCCGAAGAGCTGTTCTCGGACGGACCGCACATCGCCACCCAGAGCTACGAGATCGGCGACGCCGGCCTCGACACCGAGACCGCGCTCAGCGGCGAGCTGGGCCTGCACCTGCACGCCGGTCGCTTCGAGGGCAAGGTCTCGGTCTACCAGACCCGCTTCGACGACTTCATCTATCTCGCCGACACCGATCTCGAGCTCGATGAGCTGCCGGTGCGCACCTGGGTGCAGGGCGACGCCACCTTCACCGGTTGGGAAGCCGAGGGCCAGGTGGACCTGGTCGAGAACTCGACCGGCCTGTGGACGCTGCGCGTGTTTGCCGACGCGGTCGACGCCGAGCTTGACGGCGGTGGCAACCTGCCGCGCATCGCGCCGTCGCGCGTCGGCGCCGACCTGTCGTGGACCCGCGGCAACTGGCGCGCGCGCGTCGGCGCCATCCGCGTCGCCGACCAGGACGACGTGGCCGCGCTGGAATCGGCGACCGAGGGCTACACGCTGTTCGACGCCGGCGTGGCCTACCACTGGGATGTCGGCGGCGCCGGCTGGGAAGCTTTCCTGGAAGGCCGCAACCTCTCCGACGAAGACGCGCGCGCGCACACCTCCTTCCTGAAGGACGTCGCGCCGCTGGCGGGTCGCAACATCGCGGTCGGCCTGCGCGTCGACTTCTGACGTCGCGGGCGGCGGGGACTACTCGTAGTCCTCGCCGTCCTCGACGTCCACGGCCTCGGGCCGGTCCTCGGGATCCTCGGCCACGGCTTCGGCCGGCGTCGGGCCAGGCGCGGCCGCTTCCTGCACCGCCTGCTGTTCGCTGGTCTCGGTGCCGAGGTGGAAGGCGGCATAGCCCGGCAGCACGGCCTGGTTCTGCGCCATGCCGATCACGCGGCCGGGCACCGGCGCCAGGATGTAGCGCTCGACGTTGCTGACCGGGTCGATCACCTTGCCCAGCCGCTGCCCGGCCAGCACGCGCTGCCCCAGCGACACGTCGCTGATCAGCAGGCCGCCGGAGTTGGCGCGCACCCAGCGCGAGTCCAGGAAGATCGGCGCCGGCTCGGGCGCCTCGGGCGCCAACACGGGCGTTTCGCCGGGCAGCGGCAGGCCGGCATTGGGGTCTTCGCGCATGCCCAGCTTGATCATCAGCCGGTCGATGGCGGCCACCGCCTGCGCGATCTCGGCCGGCTCGAGCCGGGTCGGCGCGCCGGCCTCGAAGGTGACCGCGGGGATGCCGACCTTGGTGGCGGCGACGCGCAGCATGCCGCGGTTGCCCGGGCTGTGCAGCACCACGGTGGCGCCAAAGCCCCGGGTGAACTCGAGTACGTCGGGGTTGGTCAGGTCGGCGCGCACCTGCGGCAGGTTGCTGCGGTCGAACGAGCCGGTGTGGAAATCCACCAGCACGTCGCAGTGCCGCACGATGTCCTGGAAGAAAGCGTTGGCAATGCGCGAGGCGATCGAACCGCTGCGGCTGCCCGGGAAATGCCGGTTCAGGTCGCGCCGGTCCGGCAGGTAGCGGCTGCCGCGCGAATAGCCGAACACGTTCACGATCGGCACGCCGATCACGGTGCCCGACAGCCGGGTCGGATCGACGCCGTGCGACAGGCGCCGGACGATCTCGACGCCGTTGATCTCGTCACCGTGGATGCCGGCCACCAGGCACAGCACCGGGCCGGCCTTGGCGCCGCGCGCGACGATCACAGGGCTGGGAATCTCGGCATTGCTGATGCCGCCCCCCGGGCGCCACTCGAGCTGCAGGCGCGTGCCGGGCACCACCAGGCGATCCAGCAGGGCCAGCGGCGTGACCAGCTCCGGCGCGGGCGCCAGCAGCTCGGGCAGCGCGATGCCGGCGGGCGGCACCGGGCCCTTGCCTGGCTCGGCGCCCGGCGG
The DNA here is from genome assembly GCF_022842045.1 of Arenimonas sp. GTDB lineage: Bacteria > Pseudomonadota > Gammaproteobacteria > Xanthomonadales > Xanthomonadaceae > Arenimonas. The sequence goes on from NZ_JALHQI010000036.1 coordinate 5,412, forward strand.
GTCGATCGGATAGTCCTGCGCGTGGGCACCCGCCGCGGCCAGGGCCACGGCGGTCGCCAACAGGGTGCGGGTCAGGCCGCGGAGCAGTGGGCGCACAGGCCGTGTACCTCGAGGGTCTGGGCGCGGGGCGAGAAGCCCATGGCCTTGGCCTGCGCGTCGAGCAGGCGGGTGATGCGCTCGTCCTCGAGCTCGATCGCCGAGTGGCAGCCATCGCAGATGAGGAAAGGCACCGAATGGCGCTCGTGCGGGTGGTGGCAGCCGACGAAGGCATTCATCGAGGCCAGGCGGTGGATGAAACCCTGCTCAAGCAGGAAATCCAGCGCCCGGTACACGGTGGGCGGCGCGCTGGAGCCGTTGAGCGCCTTCATCGAATCGAGCAGGTCGTAGGCCTTCACCGGCCGGCCGGCCTCGGCGATCAGGCCCAGCACCTGGGCGCGCAGCGGCGTCAGGCGGACGCCGCGCTCCTCGCAGGCCTGCTCGACCGCGTGCAGGTAGCCGCCGGCATCGTGCACGTGATGCTCGGGGTTGGTGCAGTCGTGCTCGCGGGCGGTCTTGGGCATGGCGCTAGGGTGGCCCCTGCCCGGCGCGAAATCAATTCGCGGCGGGTGAAGGCGCGGTCGCGGTTCAGGCGGGAAGACGAGCCAGTGCGGCGTCGATGCGGGCCAGCGCCTCGGCCTGCCCGGCCAGGAACACCGTGTGGTCGATCGACGGACTCACCTGCGTGCCGGTGATGGCGACGCGCAGCGGCTGGGCGATCTTGCCCAGGCCGATGCCGAGCGTCGCGGCGGTGGCTTCAAGCGCGCCGTGCACGGCGGCCGCGGACCACTCGGTAAGCTTGGCGAGCTCCGCGCGCACCGTTTCCAGCGGCGCCTTCGCGGCCGCCACCAGGTGCTTGGCCACGGCGGCCTCGTCGTACTGCGTCAGCGGCTGGTACCAGACCTGGGCGCGCTCGGCCATTTCCTTGAGCGTCTGCACGCGGTCGCGCAGGGCCACCACCACGTCGGCGGCCTTCGGACCCTTCGACAGGTCGTAGCCGTGGGCCAGCAGCTGCGGTTCGAAATGCTTCGCGACGTCCGCCGGATCGTCGGTCTTGAGGTAGTGCTGGTTGAGCCAGCCCAGCTTGGCCGGGTCCAGGCGCGAAGCCTTCTGGTTCACGTCCTCGATGGCGAACAGCTGCCTGAGCTCGCCGCGGCTGAAGATCTCCTGGTCGCCGTGCGACCAGCCCAGGCGCGCCAGGTAGTTCACCAGCGCGTGCGGCAGGTAGCCCTCTTCCTTGTACGACATCACGTTGGCGGCGCCCGAACGCTTGGACAGCTTGGCGCCCTCGGGGTCGAGGATCATCGGCATGTGCGCGAAGTGCGGCACGGTCGCGCCCAGCGCCTTGTAGATGTTGATCTGGCGCGGGGTGTTGTTGACGTGGTCGTCGCCGCGGATGACGTCGGTGATGCCCATGTCCAGGTCGTCCACCACCACGGCGAAGTTGTAGGTCGGGTAGCCGTCGGAGCGGAAGATGACCAGGTCGTCGAGCTCGTCGTTGCTCCACTCGATGCGGCCCTTGATCTTGTCCTCGAACACCACGGTGCCGCCGATCGGGTTCTTGAAGCGGATCACCCGGTTCGGGTCGTCGCAGTAAGGCGCGTTGCGGTCGCGGTAATGGCCGTTGTAGCGGGGCTTGAGGTTGGCGGCCATCGCGGCCTCGCGCATGGCCTCGAGCTCTTCCTTGGTTTCGTAGGCGTAGTAGGCGGTGCCGGCGGCGACCATCTGCTCGGCCACCTCGCGGTAGCGGTCCAGGCGCGCGGTCTGGAAGATGGGGCCCTCGTCGTACTCCAGGCCCAGCCAGTCCATCGCCTCCAGGATCGCGTCGATGGCGGCCTGGGTGCTGCGCTCGCGGTCGGTGTCCTCCACGCGCAGGATGAACTGGCCACCGCGCCGGCGCGCCTCCAGGTAGCAGTACAGCGCCGTGCGGGCGCCGCCGATGTGCAGGAAACCGGTCGGGCTGGGGGCGAAGCGGGTACGGCAGGTCATCGGGCCGGGCTCGGGATCAAAGGGCCCGCCATTTTACGCCATTTCCCCACCCTCCCCCGCCCCTGCCTCCACCCCTGTGGGAGGGGTACCATGGCGGCGGGTTTTGAACTGGTGTGCCGATGCCTTTCCGCTTTGCCCTGACCTTGCTTCTGGCGCTGGTGGCCTGCATCGCGCAGGCGAGTCCCGCTCTCCCCACGCCGGAGTTCGCGCCGGCACCGCCGCCCGTGCGGGTGCTGCTGGTGACGACGCTGGGCGAGATCACGCTGGAGCTCGACGCGGCCGCGGCACCGAAGACGGTCGAGAACTTCCTCGCCTACGCCCGCGACGGCCACTACAACGGCACCGTGTTCCATCGCGTCATCCCGGGCCTGTTGGTGCAGGCCGGCGCCTTCACCCCGGACTTGCAGCAAAAGCCCAGCCGGGCGCCGGTGGCGCACGAGGGCGGCAACGGGCTGTCCAACCGCCGGGGCACGGTGGCGGCGGCGCGCGATCGCGGCGTGCTCGATTCGGCCACCGCCCAGTTCTTCTTCAACCTGGCCGACAACCCGAAGCTGGACCAGACCGCGCCGGGCGATCCCTACACCGCCGGCTACGCGGTGTTCGGACGGGTGCTGCAGGGGCTGGAAGTGATCGACCGGATCGCGGCGGTGCCAACCGGGGCCGACGGCCCGTTCCCGGCCTGGGTGCCCGTGGTGCCGGTGGTGATCGAACGCGTTCAGGTGCTCGACCCGCCGCCTGCCGGCCCGGCGCCCGCCGACGACGCCGCGCCGGTCGAAGGGGACGCCGCGACGCCATGACCGTGCTCTTCGTTTCCGACCTGCACCTGGATGTGGCGCGCCCGGGCATCACCCGGCTGTTCCTGGATTTCCTGGCCGGCGAAGCGCGCTCGGCCGAGGCGCTTTACGTGCTCGGCGACCTGTTCGAGGCCTGGGTGGGCGACGATGATCCGGGAGAACCCGGGGCCTCGGTCTGCGCGGCGCTGAAGGCGGTCGCCGACAGCGGCGTGCCGGTGTTCCTGATGCGCGGCAACCGCGACTTCCTCTACGGCCAGCGAATGGCGGAACGCTGCGGCGCCACGCTGCTGCCCGACCCCTGCGTGGTGGACCTGCACGGCGTGCCCACGCTGCTGATGCACGGCGACCTGCTGTGCACGGACGACACCGCCTACCAGGCCTTCCGCAGCCAGGTGCGCGACCCGGCCTGGCAGGCGAATTTCCTGGCCCAGCCGCTGGCCGCTCGCCAGGCGTTCGCGGCCCAGGCACGCGCCGCCAGCCAGCAGCACCAGAAGGGCGTGTCGGAAGCGATCATGGACGTCGCGCCCGCCGCGGTGGCCGACCTGATGGCGCGCCACGGCGTGACGCGACTGATTCACGGCCACACGCACCGGCCGGCCATGCATTCGCTGGAGGTCGCCGGCCGTCGCGCCCAGCGCATCGTGCTGGGCGACTGGTACGACCAGGGCAGCGTGCTGCGCCTTGATGGCGACGGTCTGCGCCTTGACGCCCTGGTCCCGACCGACTGAGCTCAGTCGCGCAGGTGCCGCGCCGGCTGGAAGCCGCCGACCTCGAATTCGAACACCGGCACCAGCGCGCCCGAGGACGGCAGCTCGATGCGCACGCGCGTGGCCTCGGTCATTGCAGCGAGGAAGCGGTCGCGATCAACGATGAACAGCGCCGGCCCGGTGCCGGTGTCGGCCGGATCGCCCTCGAAGGACAGCGTTTCGCCGTCGTCGAGGCGGATCTTCAGCCGGCACGGCGGCCCGCACTTCAGGGTCTTCTGGGTCAGCACCAGGTAGGCGCTCTCGCCCCAGGCCGGATGCCGGCGCAGCACGAGCTGGGCGTCGGGAATGGCCAGGGCGCGGCCGGTCTCGGGATCGACCGCGACGCGGCTGTAGATCGTGGCGCTGTGCTGGATGCCGCCTTCCACCGGGTTCGCCTGGTAGTCCCAGAGCTGGATCAGGCGGCGGCGCTCACGCATCGCCTCGGCCTCGACCCGCACCTGTTCCAGCGTCTCGCGCATCTTCGCCGCGGCCTGGGTTTCACCGTGGCGCTGGCGCAGCTCGTCGCCGCGCGCCTCCGCGATCTCGAAATCACCGTCGGCGCGCGCGGCCTCGTAGGCGGCCAGCAGCTCGGCGCCCTTGGCCTCGTCGTAGGCCGGGTCGGTTTCCTGCGGCTGGCAGGCGGCCAGCAGCAGCAAGGCGGGCAGCAGCAATCGTTTCATCGCGCGGGCTCCATCGCTTCCAGTTCGCTCATTTCGTAGTCGTCGAAACCGGCGGCATGGCGCGCCGGGCGGTTGAAGGGCCCGCGCAGCGAGCCGCGCGCGGCCTCCCGCACGAGCCGGATGAACTCTCGCCCCGGCGGCAGGCCCTCGCGTTCGCAGCACCAGTGGAACCAGCGGGTGCCGGCGGCGACATGCGCCACTTCCTCGCGCAGGATCACTTCGAGCACCTCGGCCGAAGCCTCGTCGCCGTTGAGCCTCAGCCGCGTGATCATGCCCGGCGTCACGTCCAGCCCGCGCGCCTCGAGCACGCGCGGCACCAGCGCCATCCTCCGCAGGCAGCTGTCGGCGGTGGCCACCGCCATTTCCCACAGCCCGTTGTGCGCGGGATGGTCGCCGTAGGCGGCACCCAGCGCGGTGAGCCGCGCGGACAGCATGGCGAAGTGGCGCGCCTCGTCGTCGGCCACCGCCACCCAGTCGGCATAGAACCCGCGCGGCATCCCGCGGAAGCGGTACACCGCGTCCCAGGCCAGGTTCACCGCATTTAATTCGATATGCGCCACCGCGTGCAGGAACGCCGCGCGCCCCGCCACGCTGCCCAGCCCGCGCTGCGGCACCTCCCGCGGCGACACCAGCACCGGCCGCTCCGGCCGCCCGGGCACCGCGATAAGCTCCGCGGCCGGCGCCGCATCCGGCACGGCCAGGGCACCCGCCCGGAACGCCGCAGCCACCGCATGCGTCATCCGCAGCTTCTCCCCCGGCTCCCGCGCCATCAGGCAGGCCAGGGCGGCTTCGTGCAGTGATGGCGTGGTTGTGGTGTTCGGCACGGGAATGGGTCCAATGTTTGAACGCGGATCAGGGCGGATGGACGCGGATAAACGCGGATAGAGCGAAGCCAGTTTGGGCCGCGGCGACTGTTGTCAGACCGCGGAGCGACGACAGCAATCCTGGCCTTGAACCACCAAAAGAATTTTCCTTATCCGCTTTTATCCGCGTCCATCCGCCCTGATCCGCGTTAGATCACGCCAAGCCCCGAAAGCGCGCGATCAGCCGGCGCGGCGCTTGCGCTTGGCGTCGTCGGAGCGGAGTTGCTGGATGCGCTCGAAATAGCCCGGCTCGATCCCGGTCACGTACTCGCCGCTGAAGCAGGAGCTATCGAAGGGGCGGCCCGGGAACTTCGGTCCGGCCACCGCGGCCTCGAGGTCGGCCAGGTCCTGGTAGATCAGCCAGTCGCAGCCCAGCAGCTTCTCGATCTCGGCCTCGGTGCGGCCGTGGGCGACCAGCTCGTCCGCCGAAGGCATGTCGATGCCGTAGATGTTCGGATGCCGCACCGGCGGCGCCGCCGAGGCGAGGTAGACCTTCTTGGCGCCGGCGTCGCGCGCCATCTGCACGATCTGCTGGCTGGTGGTGCCGCGCACGATCGAGTCGTCCACCAGCAGCACCACCCGGTCCTTGAACTCCAGAGGGATCGGGTTGAGCTTGCGGCGCACCGACTTAACGCGCTCGCCCTGCCCCGGCATGATGAAGGTGCGGCCGACGTAGCGGTTCTTGATGAAGCCCTCGCGGTACTTCACGCCCAGCACGTTGGCGATCTCCAGCGCGGCGTCGCGCGAGGTGTCGGGGATCGGGATCACCGTGTCGATGCCGTGGTCGGGCCGCAGGCGCAGGATCTTCTGGCCCAGCGTCACGCCCATGCGCATGCGCGCCTTGTGCACCGAGATGTTCTCGATCATGGAATCGGGGCGCGCGAAGTACACGTACTCGAAGATGCAGGGCGCGTGCGGCCGCGGCGCGGCGCAGACCTCGGCGTGAAGCTCGCCGCGGAAGTTGATCACCACCGCCTCGCCCGGCTGCACGTCGCGCTCGCGCACGAAGCCCAGGATGTCGAGCGCCACCGACTCCGACGCCACCGCGTACTCGGTGCCGTTCGGTCCCACGCGCTTGCCCAGCACCAGCGGACGGATGCCATGCGGGTCGCGGAAGGCGACCAGGCCCAGGCCCAGCACCATGCTCACCACCGCGTAGCCGCCGGTGCAGCGGCGGTGCACGCCGGCCACCGCGGCCACCGCGGCCTGCGGCGTCAGCGCGCCCTGCTGGGCCAGCTCGTGCGCGAAGACGTTCAGCAGCACTTCGGAGTCGGACTCGGTGTTGACGTTGCGCTTGTCCTCCTCGAACACCAGCCGGCGCAGCGCATCGGTGTTGATGAGGTTGCCGTTGTGGGCCAGCGCGATGCCGTACGGCGAGTTCACGTAGAACGGCTGCGCCTCGTCGGAACCTTCCGAGCCCGCGGTCGGATAGCGGCAATGGCCGATGCCGACGCGACCGGTGAGCAGCGCCATCGCGCGCTCGTCGAAGACTTCCTTCACCAGGCCGTTGCCCTTGTGCAAGTGCACGCGGTTGCCGTCCATGGTGGCGATGCCGGCCGCGTCCTGCCCGCGGTGCTGCAGCACCGTCAGGCCGTCGTACAGGGCGGCCGCCACGTCGGTGGCGCCGGCGATTCCGATGATGCCGCACATGGTTCAGTTCTCCGGAACAGGGGGGTCGGCCGTTTCATGCGGCACGACCAGGTCGATCAATTCGGACGACGCCGCGGACGGCGGCGCGAAGCGCAATTCTTCGGCGGCGCTGGCCGGCAGGAAGCCCTGCATCCACTCCGCGCCCAGCTGCACGCCGGGCATCAGCTTCGAAGCCTGCCACCAGGGCTCGGACGGCAGCGTGGTGAAGCCCATCAACAGCACCGCCACGCAGGCCAGCACCAAGCCGCGAAGAAGGCCGAAGCCCACGCCCAGCACGCGGTCGGTGGCCGAGAGCCCGGTGTTGGCGATGAACTTGCCCAGGGCCCAGGTGACCAGGCCGCCGAGCAGCAGCACGCCCACGAAGACGCCGGCATAGCCGAGGAACAGGCGCGCCGACGGCTCTTCGACGCCCGTGAACCACGCCGCGACGTCAGCGCCAAAACCAATCGAGAGCCAGAACGCGGCGATCCACACGGTCAGCGACAGCACTTCGACCACGAAGCCACGCCACAGGCCGACGCCCATCGACACCAGCAGCACCACCAGCAGCGCGTAGTCGGCCCAGTTCATCGGCGGCGCGGGTTCACGATCACGGGTGCGGCACGACGATCGCGTCGGGCAGGCCGAGCTGGCTGCGTACGGCGTCGCGCAGGCGGTCGGCGGCGGCGCGGTCGGCCTCGGGGCCCACGCGCACGCGCCAGACGGCGCCGCGATCGGTGTTCACCCGCTGGTGGAAGGCGATGAAGCCGGCGGCGCGGGCGCGGTCGCGAAGCGCGTTGGCGTCGGCCTCCGAGCTCAGCGCACCGAGCTGCACCGCGAAGCCCACGGTCGCCGCGGTGCTGGCGCGCGCGGGGGCCGGCGCGGGAGACGACGACGCGGCGTCGAGCGCCACCACCGCCGCGGAACCGCCGGTGACCGATTCCACCCGCAGGCGCGCAGCCTCGGCGGCGGTGCGGTCGCCATACGGGCCTACGCGCAGGCGCATCGCCGGCTTGCCGCCGACGTCCACAGATTCGCTGGTCAGCGGCAGGCCGCGCGAGCGCAGCTTGTCGGCCAGGCTGCGGGCGTTGGCGAGATTGGAGAAGCTGCCGACGTTGACCACGTAGCGGCCACCCGCAGTGCTGGCGGGCAGCGCGGGTTCGACCGGCGCGGGCGCGACGACCGGCGCAGGCTCGGACGTCGCGGTAACGGGTGCGGGCGTCGGCGCAGCGGCCGCGGGCGCAGGCGCCGGCTCGGGCAGGCCGGTGGCGGCGTCCACCGCCATCGCAGGCGCATCCTCGGGCTCGGGCTCGACGTCGGTGCGCGCAGGCGGCAGCCCGGTCTGGTCGACCGTGGCCACCGCGTTCGGGTCATCGGTAGCCGGCGGACGGGTGTCCATGCCGAGCACGCCGCCGTCCGGGGCCTCCGGCGCCGGCAGGGTCAGCGGAACTTCGCGGGTCTCGAAGGCCTGGTCGGGCGCGGCCGGCATGTCCAGCGGCACGCGCGCGGCGTCGGGTTCGGTGGTGTCGGGGCCCTTGAGCAGCATGGGCAGGAAGATCATCGCCAGCGCCACCAGCACGGCGGCGCCGATCAGGCGCTGTTTCAGGGCTGAATCCATCGGGGCGCGGTCCGGCCGGGGAGTGGCGCGAATTATAGCCGGGTTGCCGACCGCTCCGGCTCAGCGCGAAGCCAGCGCTTCAGCGACGGTGTGGAATGAGCCGAACACCAGCACGCGCCCGTCCGGCCCGGCGGACCCGGCCGCCGCCGCCAGCGCCGCAGCCAGGCTGGCGTGCGGCTCGATCACCGCCTCCGGCAGGGCCGCCCGCACGCGCCGGGCCAGCTCGGCCACCGGCAGTCCGCGCGGCCCGGCGTCGGTGATCGGGCCCAGGTGCCAGGCCTGCACGTGCGGCGCGACCGGCTCGACGATGCCGGCGATGTCCTTGTCGGCCAGCGCGCTGAACACCGCGACCGTCGGCCGCGGGTTCGCCGCCAGCCATTCGGCCAGCTGGCGCGCGCCCTGCGGGTTGTGGGCCACGTCCAGCACCCGCTCGGGCGCGCCGGGCAGCCGCTGCAGGCGGCCGGGCACGCGTGCATCACGCACGCCCGCGCGCAGCGCTTCGTCGGGAACCGGCAGGTCGAGCGCACGCAGTGCCGCGATCGCGGCCGCGGCATTGCCGCGCTGCGCCGGCGCTTCCAGACCGGGGTGGGGCAGCAGGATCTCGTAGCCCGGCTCGCGCCAGCGCCAGCCCTCGGCGCCGAGCTCATCGACCAGGTAATCCGAATGCCCGCGGATCGCGAACGCGCCGATCGCATAGGCCCGGCGCAGCACCGACGACGGCGGGTCCTTCTCGGCCAGCACGCAGGGCTTGCCGGCGCGCAGGATGCCGGCCTTCTCGGCGCCGATGCTTTCGCGATCCGGACCCAGGTAGTCCTGGTGGTCCAGGTCGACGGTGGTGATGATCGCGACGTCCGCGTCGATGATGTTCACCGCGTCCAGCCGCCCGCCCAGGCCGACTTCGAGGATCGCGAGGTCCAGGCCGGCGTCGGCGAACAGCAGCAGCGCGGCCAGCGTGCCGAACTCGAAATAGGTCAGCGGGATCTCGCCGCGCGCGGCCTCGATGCGCTCGAAGGCAGCGACCAGCGCAGCGTCGTCGGCGTCGGCGCCGTCGATCCGGACACGCTCGTTGTAGCGAAGCAGGTGCGGCGAGGTGAACGCGCCCACCCGAAGCCCGGCCGCCCGCGCCATCGCCTCGAGGAAGGCGACGGTGGAGCCCTTGCCATTGGTGCCGCCGACGACCGCGACCTGGCGGCCTGGCCGGCCCGGCGCCAGCCGCCGGAAGACCTCGCCCACGCGCTCAAGGCCCAGGGCCACGTCGCGGGGATGGACCTGCTGCTGGTACGCCAGCCACTGCTCGAGGGTTCGCTTCATGGCGACATTATCCGCCGCGCGCGGGCCGCCGGCGCATCCCAGCGGTTAGACTGGGCGCCTCCCCGCACCGAGTTCGCCCATGGCCAAGCCCAATTACTCGTTCGAAAAGCGCCAGCGCGAGCTCGCCAAGGCCAAGAAAAAGGCCGAAAAGGAAGCCGAGAAGGCCGCCCGCAAGCGCGCCGGCCAGCCCGAGGCGCCCGAGGGCGACGAACCACCGGCGGACGCCGACTCCGGCGCCGCCGACTGACCCCGTGGATCCGGGCGCTAGAGCGCCCGGTGCACCGCTTCGCCGAACAGGCCGGTGTGGTGGTTGCAGTCGTTCAACCGCACCACGTCCAGCGACGTCGCCGAGTCACCCTCGAGCAGGTTCAGCGTGGTCGGCGCCTGCCGGAAGCTCCACATCCGCGACAGCGGCAGGCCCAGGATGCGGCACAGGATCACGCGGTTCACCGCGTCGTGGGCCACCACCAGCAGCGTGTCGTCGGCGCACAGCCCTTCGCAGGCGCGCTGGAGCGCGGGCCAGGCGCGGTCAAGCACCTCCACGATCGACTCGCCGCCCGGGCCCGGCATCTGCACCGTTTCCGGCGCATCACGCCAGGCCTTCAGCCGCACCGGGTCCTTCGCGCGGATCTCGGCGGCCAGCAGGCCTTCCCAATCCCCGTGCCCGATTTCCTGCAGGCCGGGATCGAAGGTGAGCGACGCGGCGCGCGCCTCGCCCAGCGCCAGTTCGGCGGTGCGGCGCGCGCGCGACAGCGGTGACGCCACCGCGCGGGTGATGTCCACGCCGGCGAGGCGCTGGCCGAGCTTGCGGGCCTGGTCCTCGCCGACCGGCGACAGCGCGATGTCGCGCTGGCCCTGGTAGCGGCCTTCGGCATTCCACGGCGTTTCCCCGTGGCGGGCAAGCAGGACCTTCATCAGACCTGCTCCATCGCCAGGATGCCCGGGATGCCGCGCAGCGAGGCCAGCTGCGGCGCCGGCACCTCGCGGTCCACCGTGATCGCGGCGATGGCGCCGCCGTCGCCGGTGGCGCCGAGCGAGAAGTTGACGATGTTCACGCCGGCCGCGCCCAGGTGCGAGCCGACCAGGCCGATCACGCCTGGCTTGTCCTCGTTGCGCATCAGCAGGATGTGCGCCAGCGGGTCGAAGTCGAGTTCGACGCCGTCCAGGCGCACGACGCGCGGGCCGCGGTGCAGGGTGGCCTCGATTTCGCGCACGGTGCCGCCGGCCTCGACGCGGATACGCAGCAGGCGGTCGAAGCCGTCGCCGTCACCGCCGAGCGTCTCGGCCACTTCGAGGCCGCGCGCGGCGGCTTCATGCAGCGCGTTCACCGGCGTGACGCGGCCCGAGGCCGGACCCAGCAGCGCCGCCACCAGCAGGCGCGTCAGCGGCCGGGTGTCCAGGCCTTCGGTGCGGCCGGCATAGGTGACCTGCAGGCGCGTCGGCGCCGGCACCAGCCGCGCGGCCAGCTTGCCCAGCGCGGTCATCAGCGGCATCCACGGGCCCACTTCGCGCGCGGTTTCCGGCGTCAGCGGCGGCAGGTTGACGCAGCCGGCGACCGCGCCGGTGGCGACGAAGTCGATGATCTGCCGCGCCAGGATGGTGCTCACCGCCTGCTGCGCCTCGCCGGTGCTGGCGCCGAGGTGCGGGGTGAGGATGAGCTTGGCGTTGCCGCGCAGCGCCGAGTCCTTCGGCAGCGGCTCGGTGACGAAGGTGTCGAGCGCGGCGCCCGCGAGGTGGCCTTCCTCGAGCAGGCGCAGCAGCGCGTCTTCATCCACGAGGCCGCCGCGCGCGGCGTTGACCAGGAAGGCGCCCTTCTTCATCGCGCGCAGGCGCGCCTCGTCGAGCAGGTTGGTGGTGTCCTTGGTGCGCGGGATGTGCAGGGTGATCACGTCCGCCCAGGCCAGCAGGTCGTCCAGCGCCATCAGCGGCACGCTGCCCTTGCCCGCCGCCGAGGCCGGCAGGAAGGGATCGTGCGCGGCCACTTCCATGCCGATGCCCTGCGCCTTGCGCGCCACGGTGGCGCCGATGCGGCCCAGGCCGATCACGCCCAGCTTCTTGCCCTCGAGCTCGAAGCCGGTGAGGCCGGCCTTGGGCCACTCGCCGGCCTTCATGCCGGCATCGGCGCGCGGCACGTGCCGGGCCAGCGCGAACAGCAGCGACAGCGCGTGCTCTGCGGCCGCAAGCGTGTTGCCATCGGGCGCATTCATCACGGCGATGCCGCGCGCGGTGGCGGCGTCCACGTCGATGGTGTCGACGCCGGCACCGGCGCGGCCGATCACCCGCAGCTTGCCGGCCTTCGCCAGCGCCTCGGCCGGGACCTGGGTGGCCGAGCGCACCAGCACGGCGTCAAACCCGTCCAGGCGGTCCGCCAGGACCTTGGGGTCCTTGATCGGATCGGAAACCTCGACCGTCCAGCCCGCCTGCTTGAACAGGGCCAGACCGTCTTCATGGATGCCATCACAGGCCAGAACGCGCATTGCCATCTCCTCGGGATCAACAGCGGTGGGAGCCCGCCGCCCCGCCCCGTTGCCGGGACGCGGCGACGCGCCCGGATTCAGGCCAGGGACTCGCCGCCGGCCGCGCGGGCGACCGGGGTGATGAGCAGGAATTCCACCGTCTGCCGGCGCACGGACGTGCGGGCAAGGAGCATCGACGCCCGGGGGCGATCGGATGGCGCGATTGCGCTGTGACCTTCAGAAAGCCGATGCAGGACGGGGCCACCGGCGTGACTGCGGGTCTGGAGACGGGGCTTCATGAGCATGGGAGTCCAGGACCAACGCCCCCAAGGTACGCAATCGGGCCGGGGCTGGCAATCGCCCCGCGGGCCCGGGCCATGACCTCTGGCCTACACCATGCTCACCCCGGATGCCCTAGGCTTCGCCGTCCGTTGCCCAAACCCCGGGGATTCCATGAACCTGCGCCAGATCAAGCCACTCGCCCTCGCCTTCTCCATCACCGTCGCCCTGGCCGCCTGCCAGAAGGCCGAGACGCCGGCCGCCGAGCCCGTCGCCGAGGCCCCGAAGCTCACCGTCGACCTGTCCCAGGTCGCCCAGCAGCCGATCGCGCTGCGCGCCGACGACATCAGCCCCGAGATCCAGGCCTGCCAGGACTTCAACGGCCACGTGAACGCCAAGTGGCTCGCCGCCAACCCGGTGCCGGCCGACCGCACGACCTGGGGCGCCTTCCCGGCGCTGGGCGAGCGCTCGCTGCAGGTGCAGCACGAGATCGCCAAGGCCGCGGCCGCCGGTGACTTCCCGGAAGGCAGCATGGAGCGCAAGGTCGGCGACTTCTTCAAGGCCGGCATGGACGAGGCCGCGATCGAGGCGGCCGGCATCACCCCGATCCAGCCCGAGCTCGACCGCATCGACGCCATCGCCGCCAACACCGACATCCCCGCCTACCTGGGCGCGGCCTACGCGGAAGGCAACGGCATGCTGTTCGGCTTCTACGCGATGGCCGACTACAACGACTCCACCACCAACATCGCCTACGCCACCCAGGGCGGCCTGTCGCTGCCCGAGAAGGCCTACTACCTGGAAGACCGCGAGGACTACAAGGCGATCCGCGCCGCGTTCCTGGCCCACGTCGAGAAGCTGATGACCCTGGCCGGCGCCGACGCCGAGACCGCCAAGGCCCAGGCGCAGCAGGTGATGGACTTCGAAACCCGCATCGCCAAGGCCTCGCTGGGCCGCGTCGAGCTGCGCGACCCGGCCACCCGCTACAACCCGGTCAGCCTGGCCGACGCCAACGCCAGCACGCCGAACTTCGACTGGACCGCATTCTTCGGGGCGCTCGACGTCGAGGCGCCGGCCAGCTTCTCGCTGGCGATGCCGGGCTTCTTCAAGGAGTTCGACGCGATGCTGGCCGACGTGCCGGTGGAGCAGTGGAAGACCTGGCTGAAGTTCCGCGCCATCGACGGCGCCGCGCCCTACCTGAGCAGCGCCTTCGAGCAGGCCAACTTCGAGTTCTACCGCAAGACCCTCGCCGGCCAGCAGGAGATGCAGCCGCGCTGGAAGCGCGTGCTCGGCGCGCTCAACGGCAGCATGGGCGAAGGCTTCGGCCAGCTCTACGTCGCCCAGGCCTTCCCGCCGGAGTCCAAGGCCAAGATGGAGGCCCTGGTGCAGAACCTGATGGCCACGCTCAAGGTCCGCCTCGAGAACCTGGAGTGGATGAGCGAGGAGACCAAGGTCAAGGCGATCGAGAAGTGGTCCACCTTCACGCCGAAGGTCGGCTACCCGGACAAGTGGCGTGACTGGAGCGGCCTGCAGGTCGGCGGCGACAGCTACGCGCAGAACCTGATGCGCGCCTCGGCCTTCAACTACCGCTACAACCTGGACAAGATCGGCAAGCCGGTCGACCGCAGCGAGTGGGGCATGAGCCCGCAGACGGTGAACGCGTACTACCGCTCCACCGCCAACGAGATCGTGTTCCCGGCCGCGATCCTGCAGCCGCCGTTCTTCGACGTGAATGCCGATGATGCGCTCAACTACGGCGGCATCGGCGCGGTGATCGGCCACGAGATGCTGCACGGCTTCGACGACCAGGGCAGCAAGTTCGACGCGGCCGGCAACATGGCCAACTGGTGGACCGACGCCGACCGCGCCAACTTCAACGCGCGCACCGACAAGCTGGCCGAGCAGTACAGCGGCTACGAGGCGCTGCCGGGCATGTTCGTCAACGGCCGCCTGGGCCTGGGCGAGAACATCGCCGACCTCGGCGGCGTCACGGTCGCCTATGACGCGCTCAAGCGTGCGCAGGGCGAGGGCTTCGCCGACCCGATGGTCGACGGCTTCAGCCAGGACCAGCGCTTCTTCATGAACTGGGCCACGGTCTGGCGCATCGCGTTCACCGAGGCGCAGCTCAAGCAGCAGCTGACGGTCGGCCCGCACTCGCCGGGCATGTTCCGTGCGATCGGCGCGCCGTCCAACCTGCCGGCCTTCGCCGAAGCCTTCGGCTGCAAGGAAGGCGACAAGATGGTCCGCTCGGGCGAAGACCGCGTCGTCATCTGGTAATCCCCCGCACCCCGCTGCACCGAAAAGCCCGGCCCCGCGCCGGGCTTTTCGTTTCCCGCCCTGCCTCCGGCATGCGCTTTGCGCACGTGCAAGGGTGACGAGTGGCCTATGCCGGGGCGGGGGGAGGGGTCCAGAATCGCGGGGCTGTCCGCGACCGCGGCCGGCCCACTTTTCCTGATGGCCCGGACGGGCCTGGAGCTTCCCGTGAATCCTCGCAACCTCAAGCCCCTCGGCCTGGCCCTCGCGGTCGGCGTCGCCCTCGCCGCCTGCCAGAAGACCGAAGCCCCGGCCGACACCGCCGCCGCCCCGGTCGCCGCCGCGCCCGTGGTCGACCTGGCCACCCTCAAGACCCCCGCCGTCTCGCTGCAGGCCAGCGACGTGGACACCACCATCGCCGCCTGCCAGGACTTCGACGGCTTCGTGAACTCGAAGTGGCTGGCCGCCAACCCGGTGCCGTCCGACCGCACCACCTGGGGCCCGTTCGTGGTCCTGTCCGAGCGCTCGCTGGAGATCCAGCAGAAGCTGGTCGAGAACCTGGCCGCGCAGGAAGGCGCCACCGGCACCGCCAAGCTCATCGGCGACGTCTGGGCCACCGGCATGGACGAGGCCGCGGTGAATGCCGCCGGCAT
>NZ_JALHQI010000036.1:20818-29301 GCF_022842045.1 Arenimonas sp.
ATCCAGCAGAAGCTGGTCGAGAACCTGGCCGCGCAGGAAGGCGCCACCGGCACCGCCAAGCTCATCGGCGACGTCTGGGCCACCGGCATGGACGAGGCCGCGGTGAATGCCGCCGGCATCGCGCCGATCCAGCCGATGCTGGACGAGATCGCCGCGCTGCAAACGCCGGAGCAGATCGCGGCCTACGTCGCCGCCAGCTACGCCAAGGGCCAGGGCTACCTGTTCTCGTTCGGCCCGCTGGCT
Organism: Arenimonas sp.; assembly: GCF_022842045.1. Classification (GTDB taxonomy): domain Bacteria; phylum Pseudomonadota; class Gammaproteobacteria; order Xanthomonadales; family Xanthomonadaceae; genus Arenimonas. The sequence continues at coordinate 21,062 of NZ_JALHQI010000036.1, forward strand.
GACTTCAAGGACTCCAGCGTCAACATCGCCTACGCCACCCAGGCCGGCCTGGGCCTGCCGGACCGCGACTACTACTTCGACGAGAAGCACGCGGCCGTGCGCGAGGCCTACGTCGCCCACATCGCCAAGGTGCTGCAGCTGGCCGGCGCCGACGAAGCCAGCGCCGCGGCCCAGGCCGCCGACGTGATGGCCTTCGAGACCCGCCTGGCCAAGGTGTCGGCCTCGAGCGAGCAGCTCTCGCGCGACGTGTCGCTGTACTACAACCCGGTCAGCGTCGCCGACGCCGACGCGTTGACGCCGAACTTCAAGTGGTCGGCGTTCTTCGCCTCGCAGGGCCTCGAGGCGCCGGCGATGTTCTCGCTGGCCCAGCCCGACTTCCACGAGGAAGTGAGCGCGATGCTGGCCGACGTGCCGGCCGCCACCTGGCAGGCCTACCTGCGCTTCCAGACCGTGGACGGTCTCTCGCCGTTCCTGTCCGACGCCTTCGCCGAGGAAAACTTCAACTTCTACGGCAAGACCCTGCGCGGCCAGTCCGAAATGCAGCCGCGCTGGAAGCGCGTGCTCAACACCATCAACGGCCAGATGGGCGAGGCGCTGGGCAAGGAATACGTGGACGTGGCGTTCTCGCCCGAGGCCAAGGCGCGCATGCAGGAGCTGGTGTCCAACCTCAGCGCCGCGCTCAAGGTGCGCATCGAGAACCTGGAGTGGATGAGCCCGGAGACCAAGGAGCAGGCGCTGGTGAAGTGGGCGGCGTTCACGCCCAAGATCGGTTACCCGGACAAGTGGCGCGACTGGAGCGGCCTGCAGACCAGCCGCGACAGCTTCGTGGCCAACCTGATGGCGGCCGGCGAGTTCAACCACAAGTTCAACCTCGCCAAGATCGGCCAGCCGGTGGACAAGACCGAGTGGCAGATGAGCCCGCAGACGGTGAACGCGTACTACAACCCGCTGGCCAACGAGATCGTGTTCCCGGCCGCGATCCTGCAGCCGCCGTTCTTCGATTTGGAAGCCGATGACGCGGTGAACTACGGCGGCATCGGCGCCGTGATCGGCCACGAGATGATCCACGGCTACGACGACCAGGGCAGCCGCTTCGATGCCAGCGGCAACTTCAAGAACTGGTGGACCGACGCCGACATGGCCGGCTTCAAGGACCGCACCGGCCGCCTGGTTTCGCAGTTCAACGAATACGGCTACGGCGACGACATGAAGGTCAACGGCAACCTGACCCTGGGCGAGAACATCGCCGACCTGGGCGGCCTGGCCGTGGCCTACGACGCGCTGCAGAAGGCGCTGGAGAACAAGCGCGTGGCCGAGATCGACGGCTACGGCCCGAACCAGCGCTTCTTCATGAACTGGGCCACGGTCTGGCGCGTGAACTACAAGCCGGAAGAGCTGAAGGTGCGCCTGCAGACCGACCCGCACGCCCCGGCCCGCTTCCGCGCGATGGGCGCCCCGTCCAACCTGCCGGCCTTCGCCGACGCGTTCGGCTGCCAGGAAGGCGACCCGATGGTGCGCAGCGGCGAGGCCAAGGTCGCCATCTGGTAAGCGTTCCCCACGGCAAGCCCCTGGAGAGCCCGGCCCCGCGCCGGGCTTTCCTTTTCCGCCCCGGTAGGAGGAACTTCAGTCCCGAAGCCCTTCGCGAAAAACTTCGGGACTGAAGTCCCTCCTACAGGGGAACGGGCGCAGGCGTTAGAATCGCGGTCCCCCAAGTCGGAGTCCGCGATGCCCATCCGCATGCGCCCCCTGTTCCCGTCCCTCCTGCTTGCCCTTTTGGCCGCCGGCCCCGTGGCCGCCCAGCAGCGCGCCCCGCTGGCCTGCGCCGACTTCTACGGGCATGCCAATGCCGCCTGGCTGGCGCAGAACAAGCTGCCCGCGGGCGCCACCTCCTTCAGCCGCTGGGACCAGCTCAATGCCCTGGGCGTGCAGCAGCGCGACCAGGTCCTGGCCGCAACCACCGCCCCGGCCAACGCCAGGGTGTCGGTGAGCCTGGCCGACCTGTTCGCCAGCGCCGGCGACGAGGCCGCCATCGAGGCCCAGGGCATCCGCCCGATCGAGCCGCTGCTGGCCATCGTCAACAAGATCCGCCGCCCGCGCGACATCGCCCCGGCCATCGCCGCCCTGCACACCGCGGGCATGCCGCTGGTCGTGGACCTGCAGGTGCTGCGCGATGCCCGCGGCAATCCCTACGCCCAGGTCGGACCGGGCGGCATGGGCCTGCCCGACCCGGGCTTCTATGGCAACGCCGATCCGCTGGTGCAGCCGGTCGAGGCGCGCTACCAGGCCGCCGTCACCGAGTGGCTCAAGCTCACCGGCTCCACCCCGGCCAAGGCCCCCGCCGAAGCCGCGGCGGTGCTGCAGATGGAGCGCCAGCTGGCCAAGGCCACCCTGCCCGGCGTGTCCTTCACCGTGATGCCGACCAGCGAAGCCGAGAAGCTGGCCGCGGGCATCGGCCTCAAGGACCTGCTGGCCGCGCACGGCCTGAAGGCCACCGAAGTGGCGATGACCGGCCCCGGGTTCTTCGTTACGCTCGACCAGCTGATCGGCAAGACCAAGCCCGAGCAGTGGAAGGTGTACCTGCGCGCGCACATCGCCCGCGACATGGCGCCGACGCTCGGCAAGGCCTTCAACGACCCCTGGGCCCAGCTCTACGACGTCACCCTGCGCGGCCAGGACGCGCCGACGCCGCGCACCCTGCGCGCCCGTTGGGTGCTGGAGGCCCGGGTGCCGGAGCTGATCGACGCCGCCTACACCCAGCGCTTCCTGCCGGTGGCGCGCCAGGAGCGCGCCCAGGGCATCGCCGCCGCGGTGCGCGCCGCCGCCCTCGACCGCGTCGGCCAGGCTGGCTGGCTGAGCGAGGCCGGCAAGGCCGGCGCCCGCCAGCGCCTGGAGGCGATGCAGGTGCAGGTGGGCACCGAGGTGCCGTTCAACGTGTTCGACGACCTGCGCTTCCGCCGCGACGACCTCGCCGGCAACGTCCTCACCCTGCGCAAGTGGCTCATGAAGTACGCGCTGGTGCGCGCGCGCTTCGCCTGGCCGGCCGAGCAGTGGCAGCCGATGGTGGTCTACCTGCCGAAGGAGAACCGCCTGCTGGTCACCGCCGCCACCCTGCAGCCGCCGGTGCTCGACGACGGCGGCAGCGCCGCCGACTACGGCAGCCTCGGCGGCCTGGTCGCGCAGCAGATGAGCCTGGCGCTGGCGTTCGAGGGCGCCGACAAGGCGGCCTGGGACAAGCGCGTCGCGCCGCTGGTGCCGCAGTACGCCGCCTACTCCGCCACCGGCGGCGCCACCCGCGTCAACGGCGCCGGCACGCTGGCGCAGAACGCCGCCGACCTCGCCGGCCTCGAGATCGCCTGGGCGGCGCTGAACGCGCAGGGCAAGCCCGACGCCGCCGCGGCCAAGGCCTTCTTCACCGGCTGGGCCAGCCTCTGGCCGCGCCAGGACGTGGCCACCGCGCTTGCCGCGGCCCAGGCCAGCGCCATCCACGCGCCCGCCAAGTGGCGCGTGAACGGCCCGCTGGCCAACCTGCCCGCCTTCGCCGAGGCCTTCGGCTGCAAGGGCCGCGTCGCGATGCAGCGGCCCGCCAAGGAGCAGGTCGCCCTCTGGCGCTGATGAACAGTTTCGCTCCCGGACAACGTTGGTTCTCCAGCGCCGAGCCTGAACTCGGCCTCGGCACGGTGCTTCGCCTCGCGGGGCGGCAGGTGCAGATCGTCTTCACCGGCACCGGCGTGGTGCGCATGTACGCGCTGGGCTCGGCGCCGCTGCTGCGCGCCGTGTTCCGGCCGGGCGAGCGCGTGCGCATCGGCGGCCAGGACAAGACCGTCGAGCGCGCCGAGCTGCGCGACGCCCTGATCCACTACACCTGCGACGGCCAGCTGCACACCGAGGGCGAGCTCGATGCCGAGCAGCCGGTGTCGCAGGCCGATTCGCGCCTGCTGTCCGGGCGCGTGGACCGCAACGACCAGTTCGAGTTCCGGCGCGAATGCCTGCAGCGCCGCGCCGACGCGCGCGCGCATCCTGGCTGGGGCGTGCTGGGCGCGCGCATCGACCTGATCCCGCACCAGCTGCGCGTGGCCGAGATGGCCGGGCGCCGCCGCCCGCCGCGCCTGCTGCTGGCCGACGAAGTGGGCCTGGGCAAGACCATCGAGGCCTGCCTGGTCACCGCCCAGCAGCTGGCCAGCGGCCGCGCGAAGCGCGTGCTGGTGCTGGTGCCGGAAAGCCTGGTGAACCAGTGGTTCGTCGAGCTGCTGCGCCGCTTCAACCTGCCCTTCGCCATCTACGACGAGGAGCGCTGCGAATCGCTCGAGATGACCGAGCCCAAGGCCAACCCTTTCGAGGACGAGCAGTGCGTCATCGCCTCGGTCGACTGGCTGGCCAGCCACGACAAGCGTGCGCGCCAGGCGCTGGCCGCCGGCTGGGACCTGCTGCTGGTGGACGAGGCGCACCACCTGGTGTGGACGCCGGAGTTCTCCAGCCCGGGCTACGCGTTGGTGGAAGCGCTGTCGGCGCGCACGCCCGGCCTGCTGCTGCTCACCGCCACGCCGGAGCAGCTGGGCCTGGGCGGGCACTTCGCGCGACTGCGCCTGCTCGACCCCGCGCGCTACACCGACCTCGACGCCTTCCGCGCCGAATCGCGCGGCTACCTTGAACTGTCCGCGCTGGCCGAGCGCCTGCTCGAGGGCCAGTCGCTGACCACGACCGACATGGCGACGCTGTCGGGCCTGTTCCCGGGCGATGAAGCCGCGCTGGTCGCGCGCCTGGGCCGCATCGCCGCGGGCGACGCCGCCGAACGCGACGCGCTGCTGGCCGACCTGGTCGACCGCCACGGCACCGGCCGCGCGATGGTGCGCAACCGCCGCGCCGCCGTCGGCGGTTTCCCGGAACGACTGCCCTGGGTGACCGCGCTCGACGCGCCCGAAGACCCGACCGTCCTTGGCCGCCTGCGCGCCGAGTTCGCGCACGATGTCGGCGACAGCGACGACGAGCCCGAGCACGATTACGCGAAGGACCCGCGCACCGACTGGCTGCTCGGCATCCTCGACCGCGTCGCGCCGGCGAAAGTGCTGCTGCTCTGCCGCTCGCGCGCCAAAGTGCAGGCGCTGGAAGAAGCCCTGCGCCTGCGCACCGGCCTGCAAGTCGCGCGCTTCCACGAGGACATGAACCTCCTGCAGCGCGACCGCAACGCCGCCTTCTTCGCCGACCCCGAGGGCGCCCGCCTGCTGATCGCCAGCGAAATCGGCGCCGAAGGCCGCAACTTCCAGTTCGCCCAGCACCTGGTGCTGTGGGACCTGCCGCTGCATCCGGACATGCTCGAGCAGCGCATCGGCCGCCTGGACCGCATCGGCCAGAAGGGCGACGTCAATATCCACGCTGCAGCGGTGACCGGCAGCGCGCAGGAAGTGCTGCTGCGCTGGGTGCACGAAGGCCTCGACGCCTTCCGCGGCGTGCTGGCCGACGGCCGCGAGCTGCTGCGCAGCTTCGGCGCCGAACTGCTGCAGCTGGCCGAACAGGACGCCGATGCGCGCGAGCCCGCGCTCACCGAACTCATCGCCCGCAGCCGCGAGAAGCACGCCGAACTGGCGCGCATCATCGCCGAGGGCCGCGACCGCCTGCTCGAACTCGGCAGCCGCGGCACCGACGGCGGCGAGCTGCTGGCCGCGCTGCACGGCGACGACCAGCACGCCGCGATGGACGACCACGCGCTGCGCCTGCTCGAGGCCTTCGGCGTGCACAACGAACCGCTGGGCCCGAACCAGTGGCTGCTCGATCCCGAGCACCTCACGGTGGACGGCTTCGAAGAGTTCAAGCAGGGCCCGCGCGCCGTCACCTTCGACCGCGCCACCGCGCTCGGCCGCGACGACCTGCTCTACCTGCGCGACGACCACCCGCTGCTGCTCTCGGCCAACGAACTGCTGGTCTCGGGCGAAACCGGCAACGCCGCCTTCCTGGTCGACGACAGCCTGCCGCCGCGCACCGTGGTGATGGAGGCAGTGAACGTCATCGAATGCGTCGCGCCGCGCGGCCTCGACGTCGAGCGCTACCTGCCGCCGGCGCCGCTGAGCGTCGCGGTCGACACCCGCCTGCAGGTCCGTCCGGACTTCGCGCCGGGCGAACGCGCCCGCCTGCGCGCCGGCGACCGCGTGTTCGACCTCTCGCCCCAGCGCAAGGTGCTGGCCGCGCTGGTGCCGCCGATGCTCGAGCGCGCCCGCGAGGAGGCCCTGCTGCGCGCGCAGGAGCGCGTGGCCGAAGCGATGGCGAAGGCCGACGCGCTGCTGGGCGCCGAAATCACCCGGCTCAAGGCCCTGGCCCGCGTGAACCCCGCGGTGCGCGCCGAGGAAATCGGCGCCCTGGAACAGGAGCGCGAGCAGCTGCTGGCCATCCTGCCCACCGCCCGCCCCCGCCTCGACAGCCTGCGCCTGGTGGCCAGCACCGACTTCCTGCAGCTACGCCGCTGAGATTCACGGCCCGCGCGGCGCCTGCCGAGCCCGGGCCGTTTGTTTCAGCTGCGCAACTTTACGGGCAACAAGGCGACGCGCTTCGGCACGCCGCGAAGCTTGTTGAAGCGCATGCCTTCGGCGATCTTCCGCTGCGCTTCCAGGGCTTGTTCGTCCGGCCAGTAGTCGACCACCAGCGCCTTTTCCACGCGTCCCTTGGGGTCGATGCTCAAGTGGAACAGCGCGTAGCTGTCCCTGCCCAGCTGCGGCGACCACGCCGGAGCCATGACATCGGAGGCGCCCTTGCGCTCCAACGGCACGCCGGGTTCAACCTCGCGGCCGACGCAAGGATCGAGCGGCGAGCGGGCCTTGGCCGCCTGCAGCGCCGAATCGATGGCCTCCCCGTGCCGGGCGACGAAGGCGTTCACCAAGGCAAGGATCTCGGCGTCCAGGGCTTCCGAGCGCGGCTGCCCCAGGGCATCGAAGGCCCGGTTGACCTGGCTGCCCGTTCGAGCGCGATGGCTCGAATAGGCAGCGTCCGGATACTTGCGCCCGAAATGGACCTGGACCAGCGCGTGGACCAGCGCGTCCATCGGCCGCCCCCCCGCCAGGTCGAGCTCCACCAGGCCAGCCAGCGCGCCCAGGTTGCCTCCGAGCGCACTCCGGTGCAGCCACTCGCGCGCCAGTGCCCCGTCCTGGGGCAGGCGCGCGGCAGGATGCTTCGGACCCAGCCGGTAAAAGGTGCCGAGCAGGAAGGCGGCGAAGTCACCGCCATCCTCGGCCGACGCGCGCAGGCGGGCCATTTCATGCGCGACGTCGGCCGCCGGCTGCGCGGGATCCACCAGCACGCCGATCAGGTAGCAACGATCGGGCGCCTGGGCCGCCGCGTGGGAAAACGCCGGCGTCGCGGCCGCAAGCCAGAAACCCAGGAAGAGAACACGCATGGCCCGCCTCATCGCACCAGCCTCGGCCCGCGCGGGCGGAACGGCGGCTGCCCGCGCCAGTAGCGGATCACCAGCCAGCCGAACAGCATGCCGCCCAGGTGCGCGAAGTGGGCGATGCCGGAGTTGCTGGCGAACACGCCCATGCCCAGTTCGATCGCGCCGAACACGATAACGAAGGTGCGCGCTTTCATCGGGATCGGCGGGATCAGCAGCATCACCTGCCGGTTCGGGAACAGCATGCCGTAGGCCAGCAGCAGGCCGAACACGCCGCCCGAGGCGCCGATGGTGGGATAGACGCCCTGCCCCGTGATGCCCGAGGTCACCACCACCAGCTGGATCAGGCCGGCGCCGGCGACGCAGATGAAGAAATAGGCGAGGTACCGTCGCGTGCCCCAGGTCTGCTCCAGCGAGCTGCCGAACATGTACAGCGCCAGCCCGTTGAAGAACACGTGGCCGAAGCCGCCGTGCAGGAAGCCATAGCTGATGATCTGCCACGGCAGGAAGCCCACCGTGATGGGCGAGCCGTCGGCCGCGAAGCCGGCGGAATACTCGCCCAGCGGCCACAGCGCGAAGTACATCAGCAGCGGTTCGGGCAGGAAGTTTTGCAGCAGGAAGCCAATGCCGAGGGCCCAGAGCAGGCCGGCGGTAGCCGGAGGCAGTCGCATGGGGAAGTGCCGGTGGGAAGCCAGCCCGTATCATAGCGGCATGGCCCCGCCCCTTCCGTTGATCCCCGGTGACGATGCGCTCGACGCGCTGGCCGGCGTGCTGCGCACGCGCGACTGGGCCACGCTGGCGCTGGATGCCGCCGATGCCCGGCTGCGCGCGGCCGCCGATGAAGCGCGTACGCACGCCGCGGCCGGCC
>NZ_JALHQI010000037.1 GCF_022842045.1 Arenimonas sp.
GCGACGGCAGCCTCAACGCCTGGACCTGGGTGGACGCCGCCGGCGCCCTGGCCGCCGCCCGCGCCAGCGACGAGCGCCGCGCCGAGGGCAAGCCGCTGGGCCGCCTGGACGGCGTGCCGATCGCGGTGAACGACAACTTCAACATCGCCGGCATGCCCACCAGCCTGGGCCTGCCCGGCCACCCGGGCCTGGCCGAGGAGGATGCGCACGCGGTGCGGCGCCTGCGCGGCGCCGGCGCGGTGTTCCTGGGCAAGACCAATATCGACGAAGCCGCGTTCGGCACCGTGGGCCGCAACCCGCACCACGGCGACGTGCGCAACCCGGTGCATCCGGACCGCGCCGCCGGCGGTGCCTCGGCGGGCGCGGCCGTTGCGGTGGCCGCCGGCCATGCCATTGCCGCGCTTGGTTCCGACACGCTCGGTGCGGTGCGCATCCCCGCGGCCTTCTGCGGGCTGGTGGCGCACAAGCCCACCTTTGGCGAGATCAGCTGCCGCGGCATGGCGCCGGCGCTACGCCGGCTCGACTGCGTGGGCCTGGTCACGCGCACGGTGCAGGACGCCGGGCTGCTGCTGCCGGTGCTCACCGGCTACGACGCCGGCGACCCGCGCTCGCGCAAGCGCCGCGTGCCGCTGTCGCCGCCGGACTGGGTGCCGGGCGAACTCAAGGCGGGCGTGGTCGCCGACCTGTCCGTGCTGGGCGTGGATGCCGCGGTTGCCGAAAGCTTCAGCGCGGTGATGGCGCGGGTGGCGCCGGTGTTCGGCAGCGCGCTGCCGGTGGCGCTGGAAGTGGCGCCGCTGGAAGTGGCCGCTACCCGCCGGGCGGCGCTGCTGCTGATGGAGGCTGAAATTCTTGCGGCGCACGAGCCGCGCCTCGACGGCGCCTCGACGCGGCTGCGCTGGCTGCTCGACTTCGCCCGCCGCAAGACCGCCGCCGACTTCGCCCGCGCCGACCTGCGCCTGGACCAGCACGTGGTGCGCGTGCGCCGCCTGTTCGAACAGTTCGACGTGCTGCTGCTGCCCACTACTGCGGCCCCGCCGCCGGCTTACGGCGCGGACGAGCCGGCGAACCTGGCCGACCTCACCGCGCTCGCTTCGCTGGCCGGCTGCCCGGCCTTGAGCCTGCCGCTGCCCGGCGGCCTTGGCCTGCAGCTCGTCGGCGCTCCGGGCTCCGACCTGCGCCTGCTTGAACTCGCTGGCGTCATCGCGGCGGTCGCTGATACCGGGGAGTAGTTTTTCTTCCGTGTTCATCCGTGGCGAAAATGAAATACCCCATCCCCGACGGTCACTTGGAGTACGCGCCTGACTGGCTGCCGCGCGCGGAAGCGGATGAGCTGTTGGCGGGGTTGATGGATTCGATCCGGTGGGAGACGCACCGGATCAGGATGTTCGGGCGGGAGGTGGATTCGCCGCGCTTGAGCTGCTGGATTGGCGATCCCGGCGCGTCCTACGTCTACTCACGCACGCGCTTCGAGCCGCGGCCCTGGCCCGCGGCGCTGCAGGCGCTGCGGCCGCGCATCGATGCCGCCGCGGGCGTGGTGATGAACAGCGTGCTGGCGAACCTCTATCGCGACGGCCGCGATGCGATGGGCTGGCACAGCGACGACGAGCCCGAGCTCGGCCCGCGCCCGGTGATTGCTTCACTGAGCCTCGGCGGCACCCGCCGCTTCGCCTTCAAGCATCGCCGCGACCCCGCGAAGAAATTCGCGCTCGACCTCCCCCACGGCAGCCTGCTGGTGATGTCCGGCGACACCCAGGCCCACTGGCGCCACGCCCTCCCGCGCACCGCGCGCGCCGTCGCCCCCCGCCTCAACCTCACCTTCCGCCGCATCACACCAAATGAACCAGGTTCATTTGCTTAATGAACCTGGTTCATTGGCTTGGTGGGCTTCGGTGAGGGTCCAGGCGACGAGGTCGGTGGTGAGGGCGGACAGGGCGGTGCCGAAGGCGGCGACCATGTCGTCGATTTCCGGCGTGGCGCCGGGGATGGCCTGGCGGAAGCGCTTTGAGGCGACCGTGCCGCCGCCGCGGAACTGGACCAGGCGGGCCTGGACTTCGATCACCGCCTCGGGGCGGCCGTCCACGTAAACGGTTTCGAAGGCGCGCACTTCCACCAGCAGGCCGGCATCGCCGCGTGAACCGGCACCGAAGCGGCCGACGGCCGCCAGCTTGCCGGCGTCCTCGAAGCCTTCGATCAGCGCCGTCTGCAGCAGTTCGGGCGCATCGTCGGCCCAGGCGGCGCCCTTGTAGACCTGGAAGCGGTCGGGCGTCGGTCGCACCGCGATGCGCGAGGAGTCGAGCATCTGGTTGGCGGCACTGGTGACCACCGTCAGGTGCCAGTCGACCGAAGGCCAGCCCGCGTCGACCGTCACCGACGAGGCCGGCGCGTACACCTTCACTTCGGTCTTCGGGCCGCCGATCGCGGCGCAGCCGGCCAGCAGGGTGGTGGCACCGAGCAGGGCGATGGCACGGATCATGGTTCGAACTCCTCGGGTTGTTCGCGGCCCAGCAGGAAGCCGGCGGGATTGCCCTCGACCCGCTCGACCAGGTCGTCGAGCTCGCGGATCAGGCCGCGCAGCTGGCGCATGGTCGGGCCGACCTGGGACAGGCCGTCCTGGCTGAAATCGGCGATGGCGTCGCGGTTGTCGGTGAGGATGGCGTCGGCGCTGGTGCTGGCCGACTCGAGCTTGGCCAGCGTGCGGTCCAGGCGCGCCACCAGGGCCGGCAGCTCCTGCACCAGGTTGGCGTCGAGGTTGTTGATGGTGCGGTCGGCGCTGGTGAGCGTCTGCTCGAGCTTCTCGCTGGCCGCGCGCGCGTTGCGCACCAGCGCCGCGATGTCCTCGCGTTCGCTGGCGATCGAGCCGGTGATCTGGTCGAGCTGGTCGAGCGTGCGCGTCACCCGCGCCACGTTGTCGTCGCTGAGCAATTCGTTGATGCGGTTGACGATCTCGCTGGCGTTGGCGGCGATGTTCTGCAGCGCCGAGGGTTCGGTCTGGATGATGGCCACCCGTTGTTCCTCGCGTGGCCGCAGCGGCGGGCTGCCCGGGCTGCCGCCCGTGAGCTGGATGATGGCCACGCCGGTAAGGCCGGTGAGGGCGAGCTTGGCGCGGGTGTCGGTCTTCACCGGCGTGTCGGCGGCCAGGCGGATGCGGGCGATGACCTTGCGCGGATCGTCGCGGTCGAGCGAGAGCCGCCGCACCGCGCCGACGCTGATGCCGTTGTAGAGCACCTGGCTGCCGACGCTCAGGCCGGTGACGGCCTCCACGAACACCACGTCGTACTCGGCGAAGGATTTCTCGGTGGTGTACTTGGCGGCCCACAGCGCGAACAGCACCGCGAGCAGGCAGACGGCGAGCGTGAACGCGCCGATCAGCACATGGTTGGCACGGGTTTCCATGGTCAAGCCTCCTTGGCCCGGGCGGCCTGCGCGGCGCGTCCGCGCGGGCCGTGGAAATATTCCTGCACCCACGGGTGGTCGAAGCGTTCCACTTCGGCCAGCGGGGCGTTGATGAGCACGCGCCGGTCGCCGATGACGGCGACCCGGTCGCAGATGGTGTAGAGCGTGTCGAGGTCGTGGGTGATCAGGAAGACGGTCAGGCCCAGCGCTTTCTGCAGGGTCTTGATGAGGGCGTCGAAGGCCGCGGCACCGATGGGGTCTAGGCCGGCGGTGGGTTCGTCGAGGAACAGCAGCGCCGGGTCCAGCGCCAGCGCCCGCGCCAGCGCCGCGCGCTTGCGCATGCCGCCCGAGAGCTGCGAGGGCAGCTTGGCGCCGGCGTCCTCGCCCAGCCCGGCCATGCGGATCTTGAGCATGGCCAGGTCGTGGATCATGTCGGCCGGCAGTTCGGCGTAGTGTTCCTTCAGCGGCACCGAGACGTTCTCGGCCACGGTGAGGGACGAGAACAGCGCGCCGTTCTGGAACAGCACGCCGGTGTTGAGCTCGATCACGCCGCTGGCCCGGGCGCGGTCGGACAGTGCGTCCACGCCCAGCACCTCGATATGGCCGCCCTGCGGTTCGCGCAGCCCGAGCACGGCGCGCATCAGCACCGACTTGCCGGTGCCCGAGCCGCCGACCACGCCGATGATCTCGCCGCGGCGCACGTCCAGGTCCAGGTCCTGGTGCACCACCTGCTCGCCGAAGGCGTTGCGCAGGCCGCGCACGCGGATGGCCAGGTCGTCGGTGCCGGCGGCTTCCGTGCTCACCAGTCCATCTCCATGAAGAACAGCGCCGCGAAGGCATCGAGCAGGATCACCAGCGAGATCGTCTGCACCACGCTCGAGGTGGTGCGTTCGCCCACCGACTGCGCCGTGCCCTGCACCTGGAAGCCCTCCAGGCAGCCGATCAGGCCGATGATCATCGCGAACAGCGGCGCCTTCGAGACGCCGACCCAGAAGTGACGGACCTCGATCGTCTCGTGCAGGCGGGTGATGAACATCTCGGGCGTCATGCCCAGGCTGGCCACGCTGACCGCCAGGCCGCCGGCGATGCCCGAGACCATGGCCAGGAAGGTCAGCAGCGGCAGCATCACCAGCAGCGCCACCAGGCGCGGGATCACCAGCAGCTCGATCGGGTCCAGGCCCAGCGTGCGGATGGCGTCGATCTCCTCGCCCGACTGCATCGCGCCGATCTGCGCGGTGAAGGCGCTGGCGGTGCGGCCAGCCAGCAGGATGGCGGTCAGCAGCACGGCGAACTCGCGCAGGAAGGCGATGCCGACCAGTTCCACCACGAAGATCTCGGCGCCGAAATCGCGCAGCACCGTGGCGCCCAGGAAGGCGATGACCGCGCCGACCATGAAGCTCAGCAGCAGCACCAGCGGCACGGCATCCAGGCCGACCTGCTCCATGTGGTGCACGGTGGGCGTGACCCGGAAGCGCGCCGGGCGCAGCAGCACGCCCAGCGCGGTCTTGAGCGTCAGGCCCAGGAAACCGACCAGGGCGAGGATCTCGCGGGTGTAGTCCTCGACCGCGAAGCCCATGCGCGCGAGCATTTCGCGGAAGCCGTAGTCGGTGCGCGGCACCCGGCGCGGGTTCTCGCAGATGGCCTGCACGGTGCCGGTGAGCGACTGGTAGGCCGGCTGCACCTCGACCGTGGCCAGGCCCAGGCCCACTTTCACCGCGTAGCGCGACAGCATCATGGCGCCGGCGGAATCGAGCTTGCCGATGTCCCGGCCGTCGATGTCCTCGGCCGACTCGGGCGCGGCGTCCAGCAGCGCGAGCAGGGTCGCGGCGTGCGCCAGGGTCCAGTCGCCGCGGGCGACGAGGATGCCGGGGTGGCGCTCGCTGGGTTCGATGCTGGGGGGTTGGCTCATGCCGTGGGCGTTTCCTCAGCGGTTGCCTGAGGATAGCCGCCGGCGGGGGCTCGTGCCATGCTTCCCGCCCGATGAACGCGCCCGTGCTCAACAGCCAGTCCACCTACGAGGCGCAGGCCGGTTTCGTCGCCGAGCTGGCCACGCGCCTGCACGCCTACGGCACCACCTCGCAGCGGCTCGAGGGCGCGGTGATGGGCGTGGCGCAGCGGCTGGGCCTGGAGTGCGAGGTCTGGTCCAACCCCACCGGCATCATCCTGAGCTTCGCCGACCCGGTGCGCGGGCAGCAGAACGGCATCACCCGCGTGCTGCGGCTGGCGCCGGGCGACCAGAACCTCAGCCGCCTGGCCGCCACCGACGCCATCGCCGAGGACGTGCTGGCCGGGCGCCTGGACCCGGCCGCCGGCCTGGTCGCGCTGAAGGCGCTCGACCGCCCGGCGCGGCCGCTGTCGCAGGCGCTCAATGCCTTCAGCTTCGGCCTCTCGGCGGCGGCGGTGGCGGCGCTGCTGGGCGCGGGCTGGGTGGACGTGGCCACCGCCGGCGTGATCGGCGTGGTGATCGGCATCCTGTTCGTGCTGGCGGCGGGCCGGCCGCGGCTGTCGGAGGCGCTGGAGGCGATCGCCGCGCTGGTGGCCACCCTGCTGGCCGCCGCGGTGGCGACCTGGATCGCGCCGCTGTCGTTCAAGACCGTGATCGTGTCGTCGCTGATCGTGCTGATGCCCGGCCTGATGCTGACCAATGCCGTCAGCGAGCTGTCGAGCCAGCAGCTGATGTCGGGCACCGCGCGCTTCGCCGGCGCGCTGATGATCCTGATGAAGCTCACCTTCGGCACCGTGGCGGCGATGCAGATCGTCGGCCTGCTGGGCTGGGTGCCGCAGGAGGCCGCGGCCCAGCCGCTGGCGCCGGGGGCCGAGCTGGTGGCGCTGCTGGTGGCGGCCTTCGCGTTCGCGGTGCTGTTCCAGGCCGCGCGCCGCGACTACCCGCTGGTGATGGCCTCGGTGCTGCTGGGCTACGGCCTCACCCGCGTCGGCGGCGAGCTGCTGGGCCTGGCCTCGGACAACTTCGCGGGCGGCGCCTTCTTCGCCGGCATGGGCATCGCCGCCATCAGCAACGCCTACGGCCGCTGGCGCAACCGCCCAGGCGCCCTGATCCGGGTGCCGGGCATCATCCTGCTGGTGCCGGGCAGCGTGGGCTTCCGCAGCCTCAACTTCGTGATGGAGCGCGACGTGTGGCTGGGGCTGGATACCGCCTTCGTCCTGCTCTCGGCGCTGATCGCGCTGGTGGCGGGTCTGCTGTTTGGCAACCTGATCGTGCCGTCGCGGCGGAATATCTAGGAATCAGTGGAAGCGCTGAACAGACCAAGCATGGTCCGATGGGCGCATGTACCGCCACCGACTGCGAAGCTGAGCCTTCAGGGACAAGTCGGAGAAATCGAGCCCGAGGGCGTTAGCTAGCGGAGTTGGAGGACACGGCGCGAGCGTGACTAACGTGGTTAGCCATTAGCTACCTATCCGCGCCTTATCCATGACAATATTTCTCACTGAGGTCAAAACGACTTACCTCGGGCGTAGGCTTCGCCGCGAATACCTATGCGGACTGCCACTCATGCGATTGTTAGTGTTGTCTTTGCTCCTCTTGGTTGCCGCCCTAAGTCCCCGCGAGGCCCTGGCCGTCGAAGACCCTTGCATTGGCGAAAGCGCCAGCAATCCTGTCGCCGTATGCACCGACATCGAGATCACCGAGTGGCGGTATTACAACGATTGGAGCTATGACTTGGGGCCGTGGGCACCACTGATCATGGAGTGCGAGGGCCGCGGCGGCGTGGTTGATATCTATCCTGTCGTGGGCGGCCACTGTGTCGGACCAGCCGACTGGACAGACTCCAATTTCGTCAGCATGGCGCAGGCCATCGCAATAAGGCGCTTTCCCCTCACTGGCAGCGTCACCGACTCCGGCTATTACACGGACGATACGCACGGCTCTCACTGTCAGCCAAGAATGGTCTTGGATATCGTGACCAATGAGTGCCGAGGTCTGCTCCTTTATTACGACGCATCTCCTAACCCTCCGGCAGCCACCTCGTTTGCAGGCGGCAGAAGGAGAGAAGTGCGTTGCCCGAATGGCTATTTTCCGGTCGACACCCCGAACGGTCCGCGATGCAAGCAGATCCTGTGTGCTCCGATTTGTCAGGACGGCACCGGCGCAAAGCATCCGTCGCTGGCGAACCTGCAGCGCGAGCCTGTTTTCTCCAAGCCGGGCTCGCTCCTGAGCTTCGATCGCCTTTGGAGTAGTCAGGGCGCGTTTAATCCGGGTGACGGACAGGTCGGGCCGGGCCCGGCGACCGGGAAGATGAACCTGGGCTGGTCGCACACGCTGAACAAGCGCCTTACTCCAGCCGGGACTCGTATCGGCGTGCTGGCTTCGATTGAGCTGCTGCCGGTTCCGTGGACACCATCCTAAGCTAACCCTGCCCGTTTCTCGAACTCTGCCGGGCTAACGTAACCGATAGACGAGTGCCGCCGACGGGTGTTGTAGAAGCGCTCAATGTAGTCGAACACGTCGGCCTTGGCCTGGTCTCGGCTCCGGTACGTCTTCCTGTTCGTCCGCTCGATCTTGAGCGAAGAGAAGAAGCTCTCCATCGCCGAGTTGTCCCATACGTTGCCCGCCCGGCTCATGCTGCAGGTCACGCCAATTTCTTCCAGCAAGCGCTGGAACTCGTCGCTGGTGTACTGACTGCCGCGGTCGGAATGGTGCATCACCGCGCCGGGCTTGCCGCGACGCCAGACGGCCATGACCATCGCATCGGTGACGAGCTGCGCCGTCATGTTCGTTTGCATCGACCAGCCCACGGCGCGCCGTGAGTACAGGTCAATCACGGCGGCCACGTACAACCACCCTTCCGCCGTCCAGATATAGGTGAAGTCGGCGATCCACTTCTGGTTCGGCCCAGCGGCATTGAACTGGCGATCCAGGAGGTTGGGGGCCGGCGGAGCCGTTCGTTCCCCTTGGTCCACCGGCTTTGCCCGGCGCCTGGGCCGCGCCCGGAGCGCTTGTGACCGCATCAATCGCTCGATCCGGTGCAGGCCGCACCGATGACCAAGCTCGAGCACGTCGCGCCAGACGCGGCGGGCGCCGTAGGTCCGGTCGCTGTCGACGTGGCTCTGTCGTACCGCCAACCCCATGCTTTCGTCGTCCAGGCTGCGCTGGCTCTGCGGCCGCACCAGCCACGCGTAGAACCCGCTTCGAGACACACCGAGCGCCTCGCACATCATCAACACCGGCCAGGCCCCTCGGTGTTTCGCCACGTAGCCGAACTTCACGTCGACTCCTTGGCGAAAAAGGCCGCGGCTTTTTTCAGGAAATCTCGCTCCATCTTGAGCTTGATGACTTCCTTCTTGAGCTTCGCTATCTCGGCCTGGTCGGCCTTCATCTGCCCCTGGCCGGGAAACGCCTGGACCGGGTCCGCCTCGACATCCTTGACCCATTTGCGAAGCACGTTCAGGTGGATCCCCAGGTCTCGAGACGCCTGGGCCATCGATACCCCTCGATCCTTGACCAGCTTCACCGCCTCAAGCTTGAACTCTCGGGTAAACGTTCTCTTTGCCATTTGCCACCTCCGGTTTCATCATCACACCCAAACTGGGTGTCTGTGAAACCGGCAGCAGCTCAAACCGCCTGACCGCCATCCAGCGGGCAAACACCGGCCCGGGCGGCCCAGTGACCTTGGCCGAGTTCAGCTACGACCAGTGGGAGCCGGGCAGCGGC
This sequence comes from Arenimonas sp., assembly GCF_022842045.1. Classification (GTDB taxonomy): domain Bacteria; phylum Pseudomonadota; class Gammaproteobacteria; order Xanthomonadales; family Xanthomonadaceae; genus Arenimonas. The sequence goes on from NZ_JALHQI010000037.1 coordinate 9,065, forward strand.
TGCGGCTACACGGCCGCGATCGGGCGCCTGACCCGGTTCTCATCAAACGCCGGGACCACCTACTTCTGCTACGACCATCGGGGCAACGTCGAGCGCAAGTTCCAGGCGGCCGTCGGCGGACCGGAACGGGCACTCGCCTACCGGTATGACCTGGCCGATCAAGTTCAGCAGGTCGGGTATCCGAGCGGCCTGGTCGTGGACTATGTCCGAAACGCCGCTGGCCAGATAACGGGAGTGAATGCGCGCACTTCGGAGCGCGGAACCCCGGTTCCCTTGGTTATCGACGTGGCCTACCTTCCCTTCGGCCCGTTGAACAGCCTCACCTTTGGCAACGGCCGGGTGCTGACGAAGGCCTACGACCTGAACTACGGAATCGACCGGGTGTCAGACAATGCCCTGGGCGGCATGGACGTGGACTACACCTTGGATCTTGCGGGCAATGTCGAGGGCCTGGGCGAGCGGTCCACCTCCGGGGCCATCGTCGGCCGCACGGTATCGAACGACGCGCTCGGCCGGCTGACGGAGCTGCGAGACGGCGGCGCCCTGGTCCAGGGGTTCTCGTACGACGCCACCGGCAACCGCACCAGCAAGACCACGACCTCGACGGAGGCGTACAGCTACGGGTTGGCGAACCACCGGCTGACCCAGGTCGGAACGGGCAGCCGCGCCTATGACGCGGCCGGGAACATGGTGTCGCGAACCGGAGGGGGGTGGTTCACCTACGACGACCGTGGCCGCATGAGCGCATATATCGTGAGCGGCGCGTCCGGCCGCCAGTACGGCTACGATGCGCTTGGCCAGCGGATCGTCAAGACGGCGCCCAGTGCAGCCAACAGCATCCACTTCATCTACGACGAAGCCGGCAAGCTGATGGGGGAGTACACCCCCGACGGCACGCCAATCCGCGAGTACATCTGGATGAACGATGTACTGGTGGCCGTGCATGGCGCGCACCAGGGCCAGAGCTTCCAGTACGTCCTGACCGACCACCTGAACACGCCGCGCGCGGTGGTGCTGCCAAGCAGCAACGCCATCATCTGGCGCTGGGACATCACCACGACCGCGTTCGGCGAGCACGCGCCGCAGAACAACCCGGACGGGGATGCGGCAACCTACACGTTCAACCTGCGCTACCCCGGCCAGTACTTTGACGCCGAGACGGGGCTGCACTACAACTACTTCCGGGATTACGATCCGAGCACGGGGCGGTATGTGCAGTCGGATCCGATTGGCCTGGGTGGTGGGATAAACACCTACGGGTACGTGTCTGCTTCGCCGTTCGCTGCGGTAGATCCATTCGGGCTCGCGGAATGGCGAGGTTCGGTAATTGTCGGTTCCTTTACTCCTGGGGATCTGCCCATCGGAGGATCTTTGGCCAGATGGCTCGGTTATACCCAGATCGAAGGCATTCAAGCGGAACTGACAAGTGAATGTTTCCAGCAAAAGTGGAGCTACAACGATTTTGAAAGAAGGAGTCACTACACACCGGTGGTTAGAGCGGCCGGAGCGAGTCTGGGACTCGATAGCTCCTCGGAGGGAATGATCGCGGACGTTGTGCTCCATGATCGCTACCCGACTCCCGATCCCGCGAACTTGGCTGGTCGAGTCAGCCTGTCCGGAATCGTCGAAAATAAGGTATTTACGGGAACGCTCACGATTGGCGCAGCGTCCGGACGATTTAGCGCAAAGGTGGCTGGAATTCCAGACGGTCCATGGTCTTATTCTGCGGACGGATCCGTCCTGAAAGGGACTGGTCTATCATGTGGTTGCGATCCCGACGACTTTTGATAAGTTTTTTTGGAGAAGTCTATGAAGTCGTTGTGGATCCGTCTTCTGATCTTGATTGGCTTGTGCCTGCTTGCGCCGTACGTTTATTGGCTGACCAACGATTCTGTGGTGGCAACGAAGCTCAGATTCTTGCCCTTCACCATCGGGTTTGGTCCGCCGAGCGTACAGAATTTCTGCGTGCGCGTCTTGGAGGTCGCAGGCACGGTAATAGGAGCTGCGTTGGTCGTTCTGCCAACCACGCTGGTGACGCGTTTCAGATCTTTATGGATCGCAACGACACTAACGTTGGCCGTTTTCTTGGGTTACCACTTGAAGTTCATCCTGATGTCGATCAGCTTCGGTACGCCGTCTCATATTTGGGTGTCTGTGGCCTCGACGATCATCTATTTCGTATCGTGTCTGCTGGGCGCCCGTTTCGTCTGGAAGAAGTTTCTGCAACCCACCTGAGCACGCCCCGCGCCTTGGTGCTGGCCAGCACCAACACCATCATCTGGCGCTGGGACCTCACGACGACCGCGTTCGGCGACCATGCGCCGCTGAACAACCCGGACGGCGACGCCTACAACTTCGTGTTCAACCTGCGCTATCCCGGCCAGTACTTTGACGGCGAGAGCGGGCTGCACTACAACTACTTCCGGGATTACGAGCCCAGCACCGGGCGATACGTCCAGAGCGATCCGATCGGACTCGCCGGCGGCGTAAGCACTTTCGGATACGTCGCCGGGAGTCCTTTGACCAACATCGATCCCCTGGGACTCCTTCGAGTAGAGGTCTACCCGTACACGATGGGCGGCAATGGCCTAGAGGCTAGGTACCAACTTGAGTTTGATCCGATAAGTGTGAAGGACATACCCGGATTGGGCGGCAAAGCGAGGCGTATAGGGAACGCTCTGGAGGCCGGGGTTAACTGGACGAAACCATCACACGGAGGACCGTTGCGGCCTATGCCTTGGGATGATGGTCTCGCATGCGGCAAGCTGGATTCGCTACTTCCAGATGAGTTTCCTAGTGTGGCCGGCAGGCGATATACCCGAGAAGAGGCAGAGGCACTTCTTTCGAAAATGTACAGTGCTCATCCTGAGATGAAGGAACTTTACGGAGCTAGTCCGTCATCCATACTTGTCAGGGCGAGGGCGAAAGCAGGTACCAGCTTCATGTGGAGATGGAGCGAGTTTGTTCATGGCTCGGGAGGGCAGTAGTTATGGTTACTTTCAGGCAAAGATTCTTTCGCTACTTTGTGTCGTCCGCAGTTCTCTTGCTCTATTCGGCGATAGTTCTTGGCGGTCAAGGCGATATTTCGTTCCTGCTGCCCGGACTCGTTGTCACCGTCGCGTGCTCTCTGGTCGGATCATTGCTGTGCGCGGTGACTCTTCGAACCGAAAAATGGTGGGCCACGTTGGTCGCTCAGGCAGTGTCCCTTACGGCGATGCTCTTAGCGTACTGGTTGATCTCCTGAGTTAAGCAACACTACAACTACTTCCGGGATTACGACCCGAGCACCGGGCGGTATGTCCAGAGTGATCCGATTGGGCTCGGGGGTGGGATCAGCACATTTGCCTATGTTCATGGCTCACCTTTGACGAAGGTGGATCCTACAGGTCTGCGGGTAGAGCTTTGTCGAAGAGGCAATGACATTGACATCGTGCTCTATGCAATTTTCAATCTCCAGGGGTTCTACCCCGTTTCCGCGGACGGTTTGATTAAGGCCTGAAACTCCCGGTCACGCCGGGCAACTCTACGACGCATTCTCGGGTTGTGGAACCGCTCGAGGTAGCCGAAGACATCGGCCCGGGCCTCATCGCGGGTGCGGTAGCTGGTGCGGTGAATCCACTCGCGCTTGATGATCCCGAAGAAACCCTCGCAGGCCGCGTTGTCGCCGCAGTGGCCGACCGCGCTCATGCTGCAGACCAGGGCGTGGCCTCCGAGGAACTTCTGGTAGGTGTCGCTGATGAATTGCCCGCCGCGGTCGGAATGCAAGATCACTTCGTCGCCGCCTTCGCGCTGCCAAACGGCCATCTGCACGGCGCGCACGACCATGTGCCGGTCCTGGCGATGATGCATCGACCAGCCCATGACCAGCTTGTTGTAAAGGTCGAGCACGACACACAGGTGCAGCTTGCCCTCGTGGGTGACGATCTCGGTGATGTCGGTCACCCACTTGGTCTCCGGCTCCAGCGCGGTGAAATCCCTTTCCAGCAGGTTCTTGACGCCGGCTGGCCGGGTGCCTGGCGGACGCTTGGGCGCGCCGCGCTTCTTGCGGCGCGGCCAGCCCTGCAGGCCGGCTTTCGCCATGATCCGGGCCACCCGGTTCAGGCTGACCTTTTCGCCTTCGTCGGTCAGATCCTCATGCATGCGCGGCGCGCCCAGGATGCCCCGGCTGTCCTCGTGGATATCCTTCATGCGCTCGAGCAGCCGTGCATTGGCCTGCGCCCGCGGGCCAGGCTTGCGCCCGGCCCAGGCGTAGAACCCGCTGGTCGAAACATCTAGGCAGCGGCACATCTTCCCCACCGGGTATTCGCTGCGGCAACGCTCGATCACCGTGTACCGCTCGGTGACTGCTTCGCGAAGAACGTTGCCGCGTCTCTTAAAAAATCCCGCTCCTTCGTCACCCGGCCCAACTCGCGCTTGAGTCGGGCGAGTTCTTCATCGCGGGGCGTGCCACCCCCGGGAAAGGCCTTGGTTCCGCCGGCGTCGGCTTCCCGCACCCAGCGGGTCAGCAAGGCCGGGTTGACCCCGACCTCCAGGGCGATCTGGCGGCAGCTGGACTTCGACCGGCGGACCAGTTCAACCAGCTCGTGCTTGTACTCCGGGCTGTAACGATTGCGCTTGGACATGGACACTCCTTTTCCCCAGTATGGGGCTTAGTGGAAGTGTCCGCAGAATCGGGGTAGAACCCCGGTGCACACCATCCTAAGCTAGCCCCACTCGTTTCTCGAACTCTACCGGAGAGAGGTCTCCGGCAGAACCGTGCCGACGCATGAGGTTGTAGAGCAGCTCTATGTAGTCGAACTCGTCACTCCTGGAGGCCGCGCTTGGAGTTTTCAGCCTTCAGTGGACAGTTGAACTATGGCGCCAGTAAGCCGCGGAGTCACACCGCGGTCATTTCCCGATCGCGAAATCTTCGAGCTTGCGACCCTTGGCGAGCTCGGCGGCGAGCCACTTGGGGGCCATGCCGCGGCCGGCCCAGGTCTGGGTGGGGTCGGCGGGGTTGCGGTACTTGGGTTCGACCTTGCTGCCCTTTTGCGAGGACTTGCGGGCGGTGGTTTTCCTGGCCGGCGTGCCGGCCTTTTCGCGGACCATGCGGGCGGTGCCGAACAGCTCGTCCACGGTGTAACCCTCGGCCTTGGCCAGGGAAACGATCTTCTTGCGCACGGCGGCGATCGGCTTGCGCTTGGCCAGCGACTTCTTGCGCTGGTTGGCCTTGGCGATCAGGGCCTGGAGTTCCTTGGCCGAGAGGCCTTCGAGGTTGATGCTCATGGGGTTTCCTTGGGTGGCCTGAGGGGGCGGTGGGTTTTCCGGGCGGCTGCCCGGGATACCCCGATGTTACCCCTGCCAAAGCCTCCGCTGGAACCCGCGCAAGGGTTTGCGCGGGGTTTGAGCACGCCGGCCCGGGCGGTTTTCTCAGGCGACGCCGAGGCGGGCCAGAAGCGTCGCCTTGTCGAGGTTCTCACTGTCGGCGGCGCGCCGGGCGCGGTACTCGAACTGGCCCGATTCCAGGCCGCGGCCCGAGACCACCACGCGGTGCGGGAGGCCGATCAGCTCGATGTCGCCGAACATCACGCCCGGGCGCAGGCCGCGGTCGTCGATGACCGCCTCCAGGCCCGCCGCCAGCAGCTCGGCGTACAGCGCCTCGGCGGCCTCGACCACGGCCGGGTCGTTCTTGGGGTTGATGATGCACACCGCGACCTGCCACGGCGCCATCGGCGCGGGCCAGCAGATGCCGTTGGCGTCGAAGTTCTGCTCGATGGCCGCAGCCACGATGCGCGAGACGCCGATGCCGTAGCAGCCCATGTGCATCACCTGGGCCTTGCCCTCGGCGTCGAGCACGGTGGCCTTGAGCGCCTCGGCGTACTTCTGGCCGAGCTGGAACACGTGGCCCACCTCGATGCCGCGGGCGATGCGCAGCGTGCCCTTGCCGTCGGGCGAAGGGTCGCCTTCGACGACGTTGCGCAGGTCGGCGACCAGCGCCGGCTCGGGCAGGTCGCGGCCCCAGTTCACGCCGGCCAGGTGGAAGCCCTTGCGGTTGGCGCCGACCACGAAGTCGGCCATCGCCGCCACGCTGCGGTCGGCGATGACGGTGATCGCCTGCACCGGCTTCACCGGGCCGATGAAGCCCGGCTCGCAGCCCAGGTGGGCCTGGATCTCGGCCTCGGTGGCCAGGCGGAACTCGGCCAGGCCCGGCACCTTCGACAGCTTGATCTCGTTGACCATGTGGTCGCCGCGTACCAGCGCCAGCACGAAGCCCTGCTCGCCCACCACGGCGACCGACTTGACGGTGCGCGAAAGCGCGATGCCCATCAGCTTGGCCACTTCCTCGCAGGTGCGCTGCCACGGAGTCTCGACCTCGCGCAGGGCCTCGGCGGCGGCGGGGCGCTCGCCCGGCGCCATCGCCTCGGCCATCTCGACGTTGGCGGCGTAGTCGCTGCCGTCGGAGAAGGCGATGGCGTCCTCGCCCGAATCGGCCAGCACGTGGAACTCATGCGAGGCGCTGCCACCGATGGCGCCGGTGTCGGCGTTCACCGCGCGGAACACCAGGCCCAGGCGGGTGAAGATGCGCGCGTAGGCGTCGTACATCGCCTGGTAGGTCTGGCGCAGGCTCTCGGCGCCGAGGTGGAAGGAGTAGGCGTCCTTCATCAGGAACTCGCGCGCGCGCATCACGCCGAAGCGCGGGCGGATCTCGTCGCGGAACTTGGTCTGGATCTGGTAGAAGTTCAGCGGCAGCTGCTTGTAGCTGCGCAACTCGTTGCGCGCGAAGTCGGTGATCACTTCCTCGTGCGTGGGGCCGTAGCAGAACTCGCCGTCCTTGCGGTCCTTGATCTTCAGGAGCTGGCCGCCGAACTTCTGCCAGCGGCCGGTTTCCTCCCACAGCTCGCGCGGCTGGATCGAGGGCATCAGCATCTCGATGGCACCGGCGCGGTCCATTTCCTCGCGCACGATGGCCTCGACCTTGCGCAGCACGCGCAGGCCCAGCGGGCTCCAGGTATACAGGCCGGCGGCTAGCTTGCGGATCATGCCGGTGCGCAGCATCAGCTGGTGGCTGACCACCTCGGCGTCGGCAGGGGTTTCCTTGCTGGTGTTGAGGTGGAACCGGGAAAGGCGCATCGACAGGACCCGAACCGCTGGAAGGGCCGCCATTGTAGCGGCCGTGCGGGCCCGGCGCAGTTGCCCTGTCCGATCAGGCCTCGGGCTTGGCCTCGGCCGCGCAGTACAGCGTCACCTGCTGTTCGGCCATCCCTTTCTCCGCCGCGATCTCTTCGGCCGACAGGTCCTCGGCGACGCCGTCGCCGTCCTTGTCGCGCTGGAGTCTGTCGCCTGAGTCGTAGGCCTCCAGATTCTGGCGTGCCCGCTCGCAGGCCAGCTGGGTCTCGCTCTTGGGCGCTTCCGGCTCGGCGTCGGCCTTCGCCGGATCGTTGGCGTTGATGTTCCGGGATTCCGCCCCTTCGACCCGCACCTGCGAATAGACGTTGGTGCCGTCGGCGTTACGTGACTTGTAGACCGCCGTTCCCTGGGCTTGCAGCAGGCCGGGAGCGACGGACAGGACGAGTACGGCGAGCAGGGCGGGGCGGGACATGGGGTGGCTCCGGGGGGTGGCTGGCCCCGTGATACCACCCCGGGGGAGGCGCCGCAACCGCCGGGCTATGGAGGGCCAGCGCCAGCCGCTACACTTCCGGCATGGATCCCCAAGACGAACCCGCCCCGGCCCGCAGCCGCGGCATTTACCTGCTGCCCAACCTGCTCACGACGGGCGGCCTGTTCGCGGGTTTCTACGCCATCCTGGCGGCGGCCAGCGGCAATTTCGAGAGCGCCTGCATCGCGGTGTTCGTGGCCGGCCTTTTCGACGGCCTCGACGGCCGGGTGGCGCGCATGACCGGCACCACCAGCGAGTTCGGCGTGCAGTACGACTCGCTGGCCGACCTGGTCAGTTTCGGCATGGCGCCCTCGCTGGTGATGTACCACTGGGCGCTGGTGGGCTTCCGCGCCGACGGGCCGGTGCTGGCCAAGGTCGGCTGGGCCGCGGCCTTCCTGTACGCCGCCTGCGCGGCGCTGCGCCTGGCCCGCTTCAACACCCAGGTCGGTTCGACCGACAAGCGCTGGTTCATTGGCCTGGCCAGCCCGGCGGCGGCGGGCCTGATGGTCTCGTTCGTGTGGGCCATGAATACCTTCGGCTACGGCGGGCAGGGCCTGCGCTGGCTGGCGTTCGCGGTCACCGTGGCGGCCGGCCTGCTGATGGTCAGCCGCATCAAGTACTTCAGCTTCAAGGGCTTCCCGAAGGGCGGCCGGGTGCCGTTCTTCGTGATGGCGCTGGTGGTGGTGACGATCGCGGTGCTGTTCATCGCCCAGGCCAAGGGGCTGTTCGCGATCGCGCTGGTGTACGTGCTTTCGGGCCCGGCCTGGTGGCTGTGGACCAAGCTGCGGCGCAAGCCGGCCGCATGAGCTGGCGTCCCGACCAGCAGGCGATGCTGGCGGCGATGGGCTACGTGCTCTATCGCCAGGCGCCCGCGCCGGTGCCGCCGCCGGTGGTGGTGGCGCGGCCGGCGGGCTTTCCGGAAAAGCTGTGGGAGTCGCTGGTGCGGGCGGCGGGCGGAAGGGATCCGTCGCCGCTGCTGCCGCCGGTGGAACAGCTGCGCGCCGATGCCCGCGCCAAGCGGGCGCTGTGGCCGGCGCTGCGGGCACTGCGCCGGCGCTGAGCCATGAACGCGCGGCCCGCCCCGGGAACCCAGGTCCGGCCGATGCGCCAGACCGACATCGAGACGGTGTCGGCGATCGAGAATCGTGCCTACGTGTTCCCGTGGACCCCGGGCATCTTTCGTGACTGCCTGCGTGCCGGCCACCACTGCTGGGTGCTCGAGGCCGGTTCGACCCTGCTCGGCTACGGCGTGCTGAGCGCGGCCGCGGGCGAGGCGCACATCCTCAACATCTGCATCGCGCCCGAATACCAGGGCCGCGGCCACGGCCGCCGCCTGCTGCGCCGGCTGGTGGACCTGGCGCGCTGGCACCAGGCCAACCAGGTCTTCCTCGAAGTGCGCCCTTCGAACCCGCGCGCGATCCAGCTTTACCGCGACGAAGGCTTCAACGAGATCGGCCAGCGTCCGAACTACTACCCCGCGGAGAAGGGGCGAGAGGATGCGATCGTGATGGCGATGGAGCTGCTTCCGCCGGAGAGCTAGCAAATGAACCAGGTTCATTTGCTGCATTTGTGTCGTCAGCCCAGCTTCGAGCGTTGCTGCTGCAGGGCGGCTTGCTGCGCGGTCCAGTCCGCCAGGCGCGCGCGTTCCTGCTCCACCACGGCGGCGGGGGCGTTCTGCACGAAGGTCTCGCTGGACAGCTTGCCCTGGCACTTGGCGATCTCGCCGGCGATGCGCTTGAGTTCCTTGTCCAGGCGCGCGGTTTCGGCGCCGAGGTCGATCAGGCCTTCCAGCGGGATCAGCAGCTTCAGCGAGCCGACCAGCGCGGCGGCGGCGGCCGGGGCCTCGCCGTCGAGCCAGGTGATGGACTCGAGCTTGGCCAGGAACTTCAGTGCCGGCGTGTAGCGGGCGACGCGCTCGCGCGCGGCCGCATCGCCGTCCTGCAGCAGCAGCGGCACGGCCTTCGCCGGCGCGATGCCCATCTGGCTGCGGATCGAGCGCAGCTGGGCCACGGCGTCCTTGAGCCACTCGATGTCGGCGGCCGCGGCGGCGTTCTCCAGCGTGGCATCGGCGGTGGGGTAGGGCTGGGTGCTGATGCTGTCGCCGGTGAGGCCGAGCTTGGGTGCGACCGAATGCCAGATCTCCTCGGTGACGAAGGGGATGATCGGGTGCAAGGCGCGCAGCAGCTGCTCGAGCACGTAGAGCAGGGTGTGGCGGGTGCTGTCGGCGGCCGCTTTGTCCTCACCCATCAGCGCGGGCTTCGACAGCTCGAGGTACCAGTCGCAGAACTCATTCCACGCGAATTCGTACAGCGCCTGCGAGGCAAGGTCGAAGCGGTAGTCGGCGTAGCCCTTCTCGACTTCGCGCAGGGTGTGCTGCAGGCGGTCGAGGATCCAGCGTTCGGCGTCGGTCTGCGGGTTCGGGACTGAAGTCCCTCCCACAGAGAAGCCTTCGCAGTTCAACAGGCTGAAGCGGGCGGCGTTCCAGAGCTTGTTGCAGAAGTTCTTGTAACCCTCGCAGCGCTGCAGGTCGAACTTGATGTCGCGGCCGTGGGTGGCCAGCGAGGCGAAGGTGAAGCGCAGCGCGTCGGCGCCGAAGGGCGCGATGCCGTCCGGGAACTCCTTGCGCGTGGCCTTCTCGATCTTGGGCGCGTCGGTCGGCTTCATCAGGCCGGTGGTGCGCTTGGCCACCAGCGCGTCGGCGCTGATGCCGTCGATGATGTCGATCGGGTCCAGCACGTTGCCCTTCGACTTGGACATCTTCTGGCCGTCGCGGTCGCGCACCAGGCCGGTGATGTACACGTCCTTGAACGGCACTTCGCCGGTGAAGTGGTCGGTCATCATGATCATCCGGGCCACCCAGAAGAAGATGATGTCGAAGCCGGTGACCAGCACCGAGGTCGGCAGGCGCTTGTCGAAGCCGCGTTCGGCCATGGCCTGCGGGTCGGGCCAGCCCAGGGTGCTGTGCGACCACAGCGCCGAGGAGAACCAGGTTTCCAGCACGTCGTTGTCGCGGGTCAGCACCACGTCGGCGCCGAGGCCGTGCTTGGCGCGCACTTCGGCTTCGTCGCGGCCGACGTAGGCCTTGCCGGCGGCGTCGTACCAGGCCGGGATGCGATGGCCCCACCAGAGCTGGCGGCTGATGCACCAGTCCTGGATGTTGCCCATCCAGTGCCGGTAGGTGTTGATCCAGTTCTCGGGCACGAAGCGGACCTTGCCGCTCTCGACCAGCTCGAGGCCGCGCGCGCCCAGCTTCTCCATCCGCACGAACCACTGGTCGGTGAGGTAGGGCTCGATCACCTGGCCGGTGCGGTCGCCGCGCGGCACCTGCAGCTTGTGCTTCTTTTCCTCGACCAGCAGGCCGAGCGACTCGAGGTCGGCCAGCACCGCCTTGCGGGCGGCGTAGCGGTCCAGCCCGCGGTACTTCTCCGGCGCATTGCCGTTGATGGCGGCGTCCGGCGTGAGGATGTTGATCAGCGGCAGCGAATGGCGCTGGCCAACGGCGTAGTCGTTGAAGTCGTGCGCGGGCGTGACCTTCACGACGCCGGTGCCGAAGGCGCGGTCGACGTAGTCGTCGACGATGATCGGGATCTCGCGGTCGGACAAGGGCAGCGCCACCGCCTTGCCAACCAGCGCGGCGTAGCGCGGGTCTTCCGGATGCACCATCGCGGCGGTGTCGCCCAGCATGGTTTCCGGGCGCGTGGTGGCGACGACCAGGTAGTCGCGGGTTTCGCGCAGGGTTTCGTTGCCGTCGGCGTCGTGCTCGACGTGCTCGTAGGTGGCGCCGCCGGCCAGCGGGTAGCGGATCGACCACAGCTTGCCGTCCTCTTCCTCGCTCACCACTTCCAGGTCGGAGATCGCGGTCTTCAGCACGGGGTCCCAGTTCACCAGGCGCTGGCCGCGGTAGATCAGGCCTTCCTCGAACAGGCGCACGAAGGTCTCCACCACGGCCTGGCTCGGGCCGGCGTCCATGGTGAAGGTCTCGCGGCTCCAGTCGCCCGAAGCGCCCATGCGGCGCATCTGGCGGGTGATGGTGTCGCCCGATTCCTGCTTCCAGGCCCACACTTTCTCGATGAACTTGTCGCGGCCCAGCGAATCGCGCGTCTCGCCCTTGCCCTCGAGCGCCAGGTTGCGCGACACGACCATCTCCGTGGCGATGCCCGCATGGTCGGTGCCGACCTGCCAGAGCGTGTCGAAGCCCTTCATGCGGTGGTAGCGCACCAGCGCGTCCATCAGCGTGTGCTGGAAGGCGTGGCCCATGTGCAGGGTGCCGGTGACGTTCGGCGGCGGCAGCATGATGGTGTAGGCCGGGCCCTTGCCGCTGGGCTTGAAGCAGCCGCTGGCTTCCCAGTGGGCATACCACTTGGTTTCGAAGGTCTGGGGCTCGAAGCTCTTTTCCATGGGGCTGACGGCTCTGTGCCCGGCGAGGCGCCGGGTTTCGATGGGCGGGGAGGGCCGCAAAGCCTAGCAAATCAGGACTTTGGCCGCGACCGGAAGCTTCTGTGAGAGGGACTTCAGTCCCGATGCTTTCCGGTGCAAGGCATCGGGACTGAAGCCCCTCCCACAGGGTGTCGGGGCGGCTCAGGTCGCCGCGAAGGCGTCGCGGCTGAGGTTCTCGGGCCCGCCGTCGGTGCAATGCACCTCATCCTCGATCCGCACCCCGCCAAACTTCGCCAGGTGCTCCACCTTGCGCCAGTCCACGGCCTTGCCCTGCGGCGTGGCCTTCAGCTTCGCCAGCAGCGTCGGGATGAAGTAGATGCCGGGCTCGATCGTCACCACCATGCCGGGTTCCAGCGTGCGGGTCATGCGCAGGTAGGGATGCCCGGCGGGCCGCGGGATCAGCTCGCCGGCTTCGTCGGTGTAGCCGGCCACGTCGTGCACCTGCAGGCCGATCAGGTGGCCCAGGCCGTGCGGGAAGAAGGTGGAGGTGAGGCCGGTCTCGAGCATCTGCGTCGGATCCATGTCCACGATCTCCAGCGTGCGCAGCACGTTGCCCAGGCGCAGGTGGCATTCCAGGTGCAGGTCGCGGTAATCGACGCCGGCTCGGACGCGGGCGCACAGGGCCTGCTGTTCGTCCTCGACTGCGGCGATGAGCGCCTCGAAGTCGGCGTCACCGTTGCCCCAGGTGCGGGTGATGTCGGAGGCGTAGCCGTCCACTTCGGCGCCGGCATCGATCAGCAGGGAGCGATGCTGCGAGGGCGCGCGCGTCTCTTTGTACTGGTAGTGCAGCACCGCGCCGTGCTCGTTGAGGCAGACGATGTTGCTGTAGGGCAGGTCGAGGTCGGTGTGGCCGGTCGCGGCCAGGTAGGCGGCGTGGATGCGGGCCTCGGAAAGACCGGCCTTGAACGCGGCATGCGCGGCCAAATGGCCAGGCACCGCGCGGCGCTGGGCGAGGCGCATCACCGCGAGTTCGTAGGGCGTCTTGTAGGCGCGGTGGTAGTGCAGCGCATCCATCAGCGCCTTCGGATTGTTGGGCATGAAGCCGGGCAGGGCGGCGTCGGCCTCGCCCAGGATGGCGGCCTTGCCGGTCGCCGGCAGGTGCTTCGCGGCCTCGGCGGGGTCGGTGATGACCCGGATGTCGAAGTGCTCGACCCAGGCGCCCTCGGGTGGGCTGGGCGGCACGTGCCAGTAGTCGTCGGGCTGGTAGTAGGCCAGCACCGGCCGCTGGCCGGGGGTGTAGGCGATCCAGCAGTGCGGGTGGCGGGTCAGGGGCAGCCAGGCCTTGAACTGGGCGTTGGGCTTGAACGGGTAGGGCCGGTCGTCCAGGAACTCGTACTTCTCGATGCCCGAGGCGACCAGAAGGTGATCGAAACCGTGCTTTTCGAGCAGCCGGTCCACCCGCGCCTTGATTGCCGACAGGTGCGCGGGATATAGAGTGGCTGTGTCGTGGGAAGCCATGGCCGATCCTTTCTGAGGCGAAGGTCCGATTTTGCCGCATCCGGGTGTAAGGCGCAGGAGAAGTACTTGGAGAATCGGCGCAAAGACGGCGGTTTCCTGGGCCAGCCCGCCTGGCTCTGGAGCCTGGCGGCGCTGCTGGTTGGCCTGGCGCTCAGCCTGCTGGCGGCCAGCCTGCACCGCGATGCCCTGACCGGTTCCGAGCGGATCCGCCTCGAACGGCTGGCCGAGCGCAGCTTCGACGCCGTGGACGGCCAGCTCCAGACCTGCGGGCTGCTGGTGCGTTCGGTGCAGGCGCTGTTCCTGGCCTCGGACGAAGTGACGGCCGACGAGTTCGAGGCCATGTACTCGAACCTGCGCCCGCGCGAACAGTTCCCCAGCCTGCAGGCCATCGCCTACGCGGTGAAGACCGACCGCCCGTCCCCGGAGGCGCTACCGGATGGCCAGGTTCACTACCCGACGGTGCTGGTGGCGCCGATGCAGGGCAACCGCATGCTGCTGGGCCTGGACATCGCCACCCAGCCCGCCAACCTCGCGGCCGCCCAGTTCGCGCGCGACGCCGACCAGCCGGTGATGTCGGCGGCATTCCGCCTCATCCAGCGCGCCAACATGCCCGGCAGCGACGACGGCCTGACCATCCGGCTGCCCGTGTTCAGCCCGGGCCCGCAGCCGCGCGACCTGGCCGAGCGGCGCGCCCGCGAGATGGGCTCGCTGGCGGCTTCGTTCCGGGTGAACCGCCTCATCGAGGACGCGCTGCCGCGCGAAGCGCTGGAGCGGTTCGACCTCGAGGTCCTGGACATCAGCGACGGTGAGGCCGAGCCGAGGCTGCTTTACACCAACCCGCTCGAAATCCAACCGCGCCAGGGCGTGGAAACCGCCACCTTCGTGCGCGACCTGGCCTACGGCGGCCGCACCTGGCGGATGGTCGCCAACGCCGGGCTGCTGAATGACGAGGCCAGCTGGCTGCCGCTGCTCACCTTCGGCATCGGCTGCCTGGCCAGCCTGCTGCTGGCCACGCTGGCCTGGTCGATCGCCGGCACGCGGGCCCGGGCGCTGGCGCTGGCGCGCAGCATGTCGTCGCAGTACCGGGAGAGCGAGGAGCGGTTCCGCGCCCTGAACGAGTTGCTGCCGGCGCTGGTGCTGTTGGCGCGGGTGGGCGATGGCCAGCTGGTGTACGCGAACCAGGCCTGCCGTGACCGCCTCGGCATCAGCGACGAATTCCTCGGCCCGACCCTGCCGGAGCTGGTGGAGGAACCGGGCCTGCGCGAGCGCGTCGCGGGCCTGGGCACCGACCCCGGTGCCATTTTCAACGAGACGGTGAAGCTGCGGGTGCCGGGGCAGGAATCCTTCTGGGCCACGCTCTCGGTGTCGCGGATCATGCTCGGCGAGCAGCCGCACCTGCTGGCGGTGGCCAACGACATCACCGAGCTGCGGGTGCTGAGCGAGGAGCTGAGCTACCAGGCCACCCATGATTCGCTGACCGGCCTGCTCAACCGGCGCGAGTTCGAGCGCCGGCTCGATGCCGCCATCGCCGCGCTCGACGCGGGCGCGCCGCCCGCCGCGCTGCTGTACATGGACCTCGACCAGTTCAAGCTCATCAACGACACTTCCGGCCACTACGCCGGCGACCAGCTGCTGGCGCAGCTGGCGGCGCTGTTCGCCGGCCTGCTGCCGCGCGATGCGGTGGTGGCGCGCCTGGGCGGCGACGAGTTCGCCTTCCTGCTCGAGCGCACCGACGAAGCCCGCGCCGCGGCGCTGGCCGAGAAGATCCGGCTCGAGATCGACGGCTATGTGTTCGGCTGGGAGCAGCGCAACTACACCATCAGTTCCAGCATCGGCGTGGTGATGATGCGGGGCCCGGGCCTCAGCCAGCGCACCCTGCTGGCGCACGCCGACACCGCCTGCTACATGGCCAAGGAGCGCGGGCGCAACCGCGTGCACCTGTTCTCCGAGGACGACCTGGAGACCACCCAGCGCCGCAGCGAGATGGAGTGGGCCGGCCGGATCCGGCAAGCCCTGGCCGATGGCCGCTTCCTGCTGCATTTCCAGGAGCTGGCGCCGCTGTGGTATGGCGAGCAGGCCGAAGGCGTGCACCTGGAGATGCTGGTGCGCCTGCGCGACGAAGGCGGCGCGATGGTGCCGCCCGGTGCCTTCATCCCGGCCGCGGAGCGCTTCGGCCTGATGCCGCAGCTCGACCGCTGGGTGGTGGACACCACTCTGGCCAACTTCCACCGCATCCATCCCTCCGGCAAGCCGGTGAAGCTGTGCGCGATCAACCTCTCGGGCCCGACCTTCGAGGACGACAGCTTCGCCGACTTCGTGCTGCAGCGGCTCGAGGACTACGGCGTGCCGCCGCAGCGCATCTGCTTCGAGATCACCGAGACCGCCGCGGTCAGCTCGATGGCGCGCGCGGTCGAGTTCATGCAGAAGCTGCGCGCCGCCGGCTGCAAGTTCTCGCTCGATGACTTCGGCTCGGGCATGGCCTCGTTCGGCTACCTCAAGAACCTGCCGGTGGACTTCATCAAGATCGACGGCAGCTTCATCCGCAACATCGAGACCGACCCGGTGAGCTACTCGATCGTGCGCGCGGTCACCGACATCGGCCACCAGCTGGGCCTGCAGGTGGTGGCGGAATGGGTGGCCGACGAGCGCGCCCGTGACCTGCTGCGCGGACTGAGCGTGGACTATGCGCAGGGCTTCGCGATCCACAAGCCCGAGGCGGCGCTCTGCTTCCGGAACTGAAGGCCTCTCGCGGCTAGTCCGCCGCGGCGGGCGCCCGCCCGTCGCAGTCCGGCCCGAGGTCCAGAGGCGGCCCGAGGGACACGGGATTGCGCAGCAGTTCCACCCGCGCGGCCATGGCGACGGTGACCAGCATTTCGTTCTCCTCGGTCACCATCAGCACGCAGCCCAGGCCCAGGCGCCGCGTGGTGCGCTCGAAGCCCGCCGGGCCGGCCACGAAAAGTGCGGTCGCACTGGCGTCGGCGAGCACCGGGTCACGGTGCAGCACCACGACCGCCGCCGCGCCGCGCGCCGGCCGGCCGGTGCGCGGGTCCAGCACGTGGCCCCAGCGCGCGCCCGTCGGCGACTCGCGGAACTTGTTGTAGTTGCCGGTACTGAACAGCGCCTCGTGGTCGTCCAGCTGCACGCTGCCCAGCACGCCGCCGAAGGGGTCCTTCAGCCCCACGCGCCAGGGCCGGCCATTGCCGTCGCCCAGCGCGACGATGTCGCCGCCCAGGCTGACAAGGGCGTGCCGGATGCCGTGGCGCGCCAGCACTTCCAACAGGGTTTCCGAGGCCAGCCCCTCGGCGATGGCGCCGAAGTCGAGCTGCACCGCCGGGTTGCTGCTCGAAACGACGTCGCCTTCCACGCGCACCTGGTCCAGCCGGGGGCGCACCTCGCGCCAGCGCTGCAGCCAGGCCTCGCCGGGCGGCGCGGCCAGGACCGGGAAGGTCGAGGTATGGAAGCCCCAGGCGGCCACCAGGCCGCCGACGGCGGGATCGAACAGGCCCTCGCTGGCCTCCGCCAACGGCCGCGAGCGCGCGATGAGCTCGACCACGGAGGCGGGTGCGACGGCGGATTCGCCCGCCGCCAGCGCGGCATTGATGCGGGTGAGGTCCGAAGGTTCCCAGGCGTGCCACTCGGACTGGCGCTGGTTGAGCAGTCCGGACACCTCGGCCAGGGCGGCGCGCGACTGCGCAGGCTCGGCGCCGCGGATCTCGACGTCGGCCAGGGTGCCGAACACGTAGAGCCGCTCCATGCGGACGGGCTCCTCGCGGCTGCAGCCGCCGGCCAGGGCCAGGGCGATGGACAGCACCGCCGGCGCGACGCGACGCCGGGGTTCAGACGTACTGGCTGCCCGGCGCATCCACCCACTCCCGGATGAAGGCTACGTCCTCCGGGGCAACGTCGATGAAGCGGAAGCCGGTCCACACCTGGCCCGGGGCCGCGGCCTCGTCGGACCACAGTTCGTGGGCACCGACTTCGACCTGGCGCGACTTGCCGGACGCATCGTCGAGGCTGAAGCGAAGCTGGAACAGCGCGTCGCTGGCCAGCGGCTCGTGCAGGATCAGCAGCATGCCGGTCTCGGAGAGGTTGCTGAGCTTGCCGATCAGCATCCCGGTCATGGTGTCCAGGACGTCGATGTTGCCGACCTTGCGGCGTTTGGCGCGGCGGTATTCGTTCATCGGGCGGGCGCCTCGGCAGGCGACTGGCCGGCGAAGGAACGCAGGGCGTTCATCACCGTGTTCCAGGCGCGGTCGATCAGGGTGCCTTTCTCTTCCTCGACCACCTTCACCTGGCCCTGCACCATGGCCTTGGCCAGGCCTTCGAGCGTGTTCTCGCCGACCTTCTGGCCGCGGTGGTTCACGAACAGCACGTGGCCGGTGACGGTGGAGAACCAGGACAGGCGACGACGGACCTTCTCGCCCTGCTGGTTGAGCGAGAACTCGAACCAGGTGCCGAAGGGCAGCTGGCGGATCTGCTCGACGCGCTTCTGCTCCTCGGGCGTCAGCGTGACTTTCTTGGACTTCTTGGCCTGCTGCAGGTCCTCGCCCAGGCGCGCCCGCGCCTTCAGGCGCATGGTCAGCTCGGTGCGGCTGGCGGCGGAATCGTCGTCGGCATTGGCCTGCGGGTCGACCAGGCGCTGTGCGATCGCCAGCGCTTCCTCGGCGTGGTAGCCCACCTGCGTCAGCGAGGACTGGATGTCGGTACGCAGCGTCGAGGCTTCCTGGTTGCTGATGGTCGCGGTGCCCGGCGCCGCCTTGGCGACCCCGATCAGGCGTTCCGCCGTGTCCAGGTGCTGCTTCCACTGCTCGGAGTCCTCGCCGTGGCGCAGCGAGGTCAGCGCCATCACGTCGGTCCAGGCCTGGCTGAGCAGCGTGTGGGTGAAGCGCGGGAGGTTCTGCTTCTTCAGCATGCCCTCGACCACGGTCGCGGCGCGCTCGCGCGCGAGCGCCAGTTTCTCCTTGCCGCGGGCCGCCTCGACGTGGCGCTTCTCGGCCACCTCGGCCTTGCGCGTCACCGTTTGCAGGTGGCCGCTGAGGTCCTCGAGCAGGTTGTTGAACAGGCCCAAATCGCCGTCGAACTCGCGCACGGTGCGATCGACGACCGACTGCATCTTGCCCACCAGCTGCTGGTCGGAATCGTCCTCGCCCAGCCAGTAGGCACCGGTTTCGGCGATGGTGTTGAGCATCTGCCGCGCCGGGTGCTGCTGGCGGGTGAAGAACGCCTTGTCCTGCAGCGCCACGCGCAGCAGCGGCACCTGCAGCTTCGCCAGCAGGGCGGACGCGGGGCTGTTCGGCCGCACGTCCTTCATGATGTGGTCGAACAGCATGCCGACCAGGTCGATGGCGTCGCCGTCTTCCTCGGCCAGCGCCGGCGGCTGGTTGCCCGGGGTGTGCTGGCGCAGCTGGGCCAGCAGGTCCTGCTTGAGGTGGGTGACGGTGCGCGGCGTAGGCTTGCCGTTCACCATGATCGTGGGGGTGGCTTTCTGCTGCAGCTGGCCGAGCACGTCCTGCACCTGTTCGGTGCTGACCGGCACGCCGCCGGCGCTGCCCGGGGGCTGCCCGCCCACCAGCTTGCCCAGCAGCTGGCGCCGCCCGGCAAGCAGATGCCGCATCTGCTGGAAGGTGTCCTCGCCGCCCGCGGCCTGGCCGCCGCCGTACCCGCGGCCGCCCGCACCCAGGCCCGGTGAGCCGCCCAAACCGGGCGAGCCGCCGCCGAC
>NZ_JALHQI010000038.1 GCF_022842045.1 Arenimonas sp.
TAGAATCGAGCGGTCCTTGGCCGGGCCGGCGGGGCCGGTACGCCACGCCACCCACGCTGATGCGCGGCGCGATAAATGCGCGTTTCCAGCTTGATAAATAGACCCCTCGAATCCTTTAAATAGCGACAAGGAAATTCACAAGGGCAAAACACAGCGGAGCCTACACGGGCTCCGTTGGTGTTTCTGGAGGGCGTTTCGGCCCGGCGGAGGCAGGCCTAGCCGATGCCGTCGGCAGGGTCGAAGTCGCGCAGCTGCTCGGCGGTGGCGGCGGCGAGTTGGGCCTTGCGGGTCTCGGCCTGCTGGAACACGGCGTAGTAGCGCTGGCCGATGGCGGCCAGCAGGCGCAGGGTCTGGTCGGCGTTGAGGACGACCTGGTCGTTGTCGACGTCGCGCACGCTGATGGAGAACGCGGCGCTGGTGAGGCGGGCGAACAGGGCGGCGAAGCCGATGCCGATGTAGCGCTCGATGTCGTCGCGGCGGATGCGGAAGGTGCCGGCGGGCGTGGTCACCTGCAGGGCGACGCGGGCGGCGGCGAGGCGATCGATGTGGTCGGCGATCTGCGCCTTGAAGTCGGCCAAGCGCGCGGGGTCGACGACCATCGCGCTGCCGGTCCACACGCAACACTCGGCCGGGCCCGGCAGCGTGGCCAGCTCGGGCGTGAGGTCGAAGCGCATGTCGGTGAGGCGTGGGTCGGCCTCGTCGACCACCCGGGCGATGCTGCCGTCGCCGCGGCGGATCCAGTAGCGCGCCATCAGGCCACCGCGCCTTTGACCTGCGTGCTGTTGTTGCCGGCCACCCAGGTCAGCGCGTGGCCGTTGGTGCGCACCGCGTAGCCGGCCGCGCCGCCTGTGCCACCGGCGCCGCCATCGCCTGAATCGTTGGCGCCGAAATCGTAGTCTGCATACGACCAGGTCCCCGAGTTGCCGGCGGTGCCGGCGGCACCCCAGTCGCCGCCGTTGCCGCCCCTTCCGCCGTTAGCGATCTCACTCGATCCCCTAAACGGCGGCGTGCCCGCGGTCTGCGTCTTGGACCCGCCGTTGCCGCCTGCGCCAGCACCCGCGCTGCTGCCCGCTCCGCCAGCCTGCGGTGCGGTGCCGCCACTCTGGCCGGTGCCCGCGGCCGCGCCGCTTACTGCGCCGGAACCGCGCCCGCTGCCGCCGCCGCCGCCTGCTGACGGCCCAGCGACGTTGTAGGGGCCGATCACGCCACCGCCACCGCCACCGCCACCACCGCCGCCGAAGATGTTGCCGCTGGCGTTGTCGATGGTCATCGGCATCAGCAGCTGGATCGCGTCGCCGCCGGCTGCGCCTGGCGCGCCGGCAATGTTGCCGGCCGCCGCACCGGCGCCAGCCTCGCCCGAGCGGCCGTGGATGCTGCCGTTGTTGACCAGGCGGATCTTGGAGCCCGGCGGCAGCGCCGCGCCGGTGCTGAAAGCGGCGCCGCCGGCCGAGCCGACCACCACGCCGGCGTTGATGGTCACGGTGACGTCGACCGGATCGGCCGGGCTGCCGGCGGCGGTGTAGACGTTGTAAGCCGTGGTGTTGGCGGCGATCACCAGGCTGATCGGGCGCAGCCCACCGGCGAACAGCATCTGATGGATGCCCATGTCAGGTCAGGCCGCCGCCGCTGATGACGGCCTCGTTGGCGCTGTTGAACCACACGGTGGCCAGGCCGCGCGCCGCGAGGGTGCGATTGCCGGTGGTGCTGGTGCCGACCAGGCGCAGCGTGAGGCCGCTGCCCTGGGTGATGGTGACGGCGGCCGCCGAGTCGTTGTAGAGACTCACGGCGTCGCCAGCGGCGAACACCCCGGCCGGAATGGTCAGGCCGGCGGCAAGCGCGATGCAGCGGCCGCGATCGGCGGCCACCGCGGTGCCGGTGGTGGTGGAGCGCGGCACCGAGCGATAACCGATCTCGACGCCGTTGTGCTGCGGCGTGCCGGTGAAGTTGGGGCTGGCGACATTGGCCTTGTTGGCGGGTGTGAAGTTGCCGGCGTGCCAGACGGCATGGCCGCCGATGGTCACGAGCGGGATGAGTATGTCTAGCTGACCCTCAAGAGCGGAGCCGTTCCATCCGATGAACTGGAGAACGGTCGGGGACTGCTTCTTGAGCGAAAAGTAGGGATTGCCAACACCGAAGCTGCCGCCGGAACGAACAAATATCGCGTCGGAGAGGCCCGCGTCGATCCATACAGCACCCCCAATGAGGCCGCCGGCCGCACTGAAAGGCACATAACCCAGCCGCGCCGGGATATCCGTAAAAAATGCCGGCCCCGCACCGCCAAGCAACGCTGCATCGAGCCCGCTGCCGATGCCATCCACCGTCAGCAGCTTGGCCAGCACATCGGCCGCGGTGTACGAACTGCTCTTCAGGTACGCGGTGCCCACCTCGACCCAGGCGCTGCCGTTGAACACCTGCCAGAAGCCGTTGGCCGACGAGAAGCGCATGGTGCCGACCGGCGCGTTGCTCACGCCCTCGCCGTCGAGCTGCTTGCCCAGCGCGCGCAGGGCGTCGCGGATGCCCGGCGTGTACTGGCTGGCGTGCAGATCGCCCACCGCCGGCTTGTTGAAGTCGATCGCCATTGCTTGCTCCTACAGCACGCCGTCCACGCCCCAGAAGAAGTCGGTGGGCGTGAGGTTGCCGGTGGTCGGGTCCCAGATGCGGACCTGAAAACTAGTGGGGTTGGGGGCGTCGACGAAGAACGCGGTCGCCTCGCGTCGCGCGGTGGTGTTGGGCGTGACGGTGATGCGGTCGACGTCGATCCAGGGCTTGGTCAGCGTCACGGTGCACACACCGGAGACGAAGTCGGCGGCCACCTTGGCGCCGCTCTCGGTGTCTTTCTTGAGCGCCAGGCGCAGGTTCAGGCCGCTGACCTCGATCAGGTCGTCGCCGCCGCTGGCGGTGAAGTCGAGCTTGACCTTGACCCAGCGGAAGTTGGTGGCGAACACGCTGGCCACGCCGGCGAAGTCGGTCCAGGGGCCGGCCGCACTGGTGTTGCTCACGCTGATCGTGGTGGCCACGGTGACCGCGCCGGTGATGATCTGGCTGGTCAGCGTGAGCGCGATCAGGGTGGCGCCGATCGAGGTGCCGTAGTCGAACACCCGCTCATAGCTGCTGCTGGCCGCCCCCGGCTGATAAAAGCGCGGATAGCCGGCGTCGATCTGCGCCTGCGGCGAAGCCCAGCCGCGGCTCGCGAAGTGAGCGTCAAAGGTCTCGGTTGTGTCCAGCGGGGCCAGCAGGGCGCCGTTTTCGACGATGCAATTGACTTTGGTGCCGGTGAAATCGTCAACCCAGTCGCGCTGCAGACTGAAGTTGCTGGGCGTGTCGACGCGCTGCGTGAGGCTGGCGGCCGCGCCCTCGTTGCCGGCGCTGTCGACCGCGCTGATCCAGTAGGTGTAGGTGCCGCCGGCCGGCTCCTGGTGGGTGGTGAAGGTCTGGTCGCCCGACTTGTCGCCGATGACGAGGGCGCTGCCGAAGGTGGCGCCGCGGCGCAGGATGTACCGCACGATCGGCAGCGTGGCGGCGGGCTTGCCCCAGCGGAACTGCAGCTGGTTGATGATGACGTCGGCCTGGAAGCCGGGGGGCGCCGCCGGCGGCGTGACCACCAGCTGCACCTCGCGCGGCGCGCTCTCGTTGCCGGCGACATCGATCTGCGTGATCCAGAAGCTGGCGCTGCCGGTCCAGTCGGCGCGGCCGCCGAAGCGGGTGGTGTACGGCTCGGCGATCAAGGTGGCGGTGGCGAACACGGCGCCGCGGCGCACCCGATAGCGATCGGTGGCAAAGCTGCCGGGCGCCGCGGCCCAGGTGAGCATGTAGTCGGCGCCGGTGAAGCCGCCGCTGGCGCTGGGGGCACCGGGCGCGGCGATCACGAGATCGATGGTGGCGGCGGTGGCCGAGAAGCGACCGCCGTCGTCGACCGCCTTGATCCACAGCTTGTAGGTGCCGGCCGCGCGCAGCTGCCACGGGTAGTCGGTGCCGCCGACGCGGGTGGCCGCGCCGGTGAGCGGTGCCGCCGACTCCCAGGTGGTGCCGCCGACCCGCAGCTCGTACTCGAAGACATCGAGGTCGGGCACCGCGTTCCAGCCGATGCGCACGCCGAACGGCTCCAGCGTGGCGTACAGGCCGGTGACGTTGGCCGGCGGCGCGGTCTTGCCCAGCACGGTGAGCACGCCGGTGACCGGCGGCGAGGCGTTGCCCAGCGCGTTGATGGCCACCACGGCGACCTCGTAGTTGCCGGGCTCGGCGTCGAGGATGTCGATCGTGGTCTGGGTGGTCTGCGGCAGCGTCTGCCAGGTGGCCTGGTTGCGGCGCCAGCTCACGAGATACCGCTGGCCGACCTGGGTCGAGGTGTAGCCGACCGAGAGCTTGACGCGGGCGATGCCGCGATCGAGGAACAGGCTTTCCGACAGCGACAGGCCGGTGATGGGCTTGCTGTCGGCGGTCAGGCGCGAGACCGGGTAGCTTTCCAGCGCCCAGCCGTTCTCGATCGCGTTGAACTTGCTCGGGTTGTGAGAGACGGCCAGCACGTCGTACTGGGGCTTGCCTTCCACCTCGCGCACGGCGAGCACGCGCCAGGTGGTGGGCTGCACCTCGCCGCTGGCCAGCACCCAGATGCTGTGCTCGACAGGTGCCGCCTCCAGCGGCGAGGCCAGGTTGAGCACGTCCCAGGTGCCGGGGCCGTTGACCACCGGGCGGGTGGCGAGCGGACGCGCCGGCTCGCTCATCGCGGCAGGCTGCATCAGGTACAGCGTGTAGCTCTCGCCGGGGTTCAGCGTGACCGGCGCATCGACCGTGATGGCGCTGGCGGTGGCGCTGCGCAAGCGCCCGCCGGTGCGCTCCTGCGCCTTGCGGGCGTCGGCGATCTTGATGATCTTGCCCGGGCCGGCCAGCTCGCCGTCGGTGCCGACGCGGAAGTTGACCACCTCCGCCTCGTACAAGTTGGTGTAGAGGAACCACTTGCCGGCGCGCACCGCCTGGCCGGCGCTGGTGCAGCCGACCGCCACGATGCTGGTGCTGACCAGGCCGTAGCGGGCGATGCCCTTTTCATCGTCGACCAGGATGGTCTTGGCGCGGAACTGGTCGACCGGATCGTTCCAGCGCACCAGCACCTGGGTGTAGCGCACCGCGGCGTCGGCATCGGAGTACTCGAAGCTGCCGTCGACCACGTTGGCGTTGGTGTACGCCAGCGCGGGGTCAGCCGGGGCGTCCTGCGCGAAGTCGATGCCGGCGCCGCTCCAGTAGACCAGGCCGCGGAAGATGCTGGCCATTTCGGCCAGCAGCGCATAGGCCTCGCGCTGCTCCTGCAGGTAGACGTTGCAGGTGAAGCGCGGCTCGGTGCCGCCGCGGCCATCGGGCACCAGCGCGTCGCAGTACTGGGCGATCGCGTACAGCGACCACTTGTTGAGCAGGGCGGCGTCGACCAGGCGGCCGAGGCCGAAGCGATCCTCCACCACCAGCCAGCGGAACAGCCAGGCCGGGTTGTTGGTCCAGCCGATCGTCCAGGTGCCGTTCCACACGCCCGTGGTGGTGCGGGTGATCGGGTTGTAGTTGCTCGGGATCTCGCAACGCACGCCGAGCAGGTCATAGCCGCGCACCGGGATGCGGCTGAACTGCTGGCTGTCGACGATCAGACCGAAGGCCGCCGTGTTCGGGTAGCGCAGCTTGGTGCTGACGATCTCGGTGTAGCTCTGGAAAAAGGTCTTGTTCTGCAGGTACTGCGTGGTCGAGTCAGGGGTGAGGCGGCGCACCCGCACGTCGTATGGCCCGCCGCCGGCGAGCGGCACCCGCACGCTGCGCTGGTAGCCGTTGACGCTCTTGCCGGAGATGTTCTGCCGCACCTTCTCGACGAAGCCGCCGCCGGCGCTCTGGATGTCGATGGCGAACAGCACCGCGGTGCCGCCGACGTCGCCGTTGTTGAGGTCGGTGGCGGCCAGCGCCGGCACCTGGATCGTCACCCGCACCGTGTCGGCGAGCGGGTTGACGATGGTGCGGGTCACCGGCGAGGCGGCCAGCACCTCGACGGCGACGGTCTGCTCGGTTTCCTGGTCGCTGAAGGCGTCCATCGCCGTCTGGCCCTGGGTGCCCCAGCGCCAGTCGAGGAACACATCGGTGAAGTTCTTGCTGCCGTCCTCGTTCTCATACGGCACGCCGTCGAAGAAGACGGACTTGAAGCCGTTGACCAGGCCACCGATCTCGCCCTCGCTCACCACGTCGATCACGCGCGCGTAGGCCTTGCTGCGCAGGCTGTCGGGCGCCTCGACGGGGGTGCGCGGGCTGGCGCCCTTGCCGCCCTTGGCGCCCTGGATCACAGCGTTCATCGCCACATGCCCGTCTTGCCGTCTTCGTCGCCCGGCAGCGGCGGCCGCACCGGCGGCGTCGGCTGACTCCAGACAAACTCCTCGGCCGACAGGCCGGCACTGACCACGGCCGAGCCGACGATCAGGCGCCCGAGCAGCACCGGCACGCACTGGCCCTGCGCCGAGGTGTTGACGGCGCCGTCGAAGAAGTAGCTGGGCTGGTTCTCCGGGCGCTCGCTCGGCTTGGGCGCCTTGGGCACCGGGGTGAGCAGCTGCACCACGCCCTGCAATGTCAGCGCGACGCCGGCCTGCACCAGCGCCTGGCCGATCGGCACATAGCCGAGCACCGACAGCGCGGTGCCGACCACGATCAGCACGTAGCCGGCGAGGATGCGGCCCCAGCCCTTTTTCTGGCCAGCCACCACCGGCACGATCTTGATCGGCTCGGCGCCGGCGCGGCGCTGCGTGAGTTCATCGACCTCCATGATCGGCCGCTTGCCGGTGAGCACGCGGTAGCCGGGCTCGTTGTGGCGACGCAGGTGGTCCTCGAAGCCGCGGAAGTTGGCCATCAGCGCCTGCAGCGCCTCGGCCGGGGTGGCGACATCGAAGCGATGCACGCGGCCGAAGCGCGCCCCCAGGTGACCGTACAGACGGACCTCACGCAGCACGGGCGGCTCCGAGCAGGTCGCGGTGGCGCACGATCTTGCGGGTGTGGCGCTGCCAGTAGCCGCCGTAGACATCGCGCCCGGACAGGCGGCCATAGAGGTGGTGCAGCATCACGTTGTCGCCGAGGTAGACGGCGGCGTGGTTGACCTTGAGGCTGAGCACCTGCATCAGCAGGCCGTCGCCCGGCTGCAGGTCGGTCACCTCCACGAAGCCGGCGGCGGCGAAGTTGTCCAGGTACAGGTCCTCGTCGCGCTCCCACCACAGGTCGGTGCGGGGAAAGTCGGGCAGCTGGATGCGGTGCTCGCGCCAGTACCAGTCGCGCACCAGGGTGTAGCAGTCGAGCACGCCGTGGGTGAACTCGCGGCCGATCAGCGGCGCCTCGAAACCGCACGGGTCGCACCACACCAGCGCGCCCGAGGGCCAGCCGATCACCAGCCACGGCAGGCCGGTGCGCTCGCACATCACGCGGTCGGCCATGCTCGGGTTGGCGCTGGCGTTGGGGTGGCTGTGCACGATCGCCTCAATGCTGTCGGCGGTGTCTTCGGCCAGTGCCCAGGCTTCTGGGTCGAGGATGAACTGCTCTTCGGGGGCGGTGGCCAGGTTGCGGCACGGCGCGTACGAGATGGCGGCGCCGTGGCGCAGCAGCAGGCCGCAGCACTCGCGCGGGTATACCTGCGCGGCGTGGGCGCGGATCGCCGCGGTGGCGGCGTCAGACAGCGCGATCGGGGCGTGCATGGTCACAGCCGCGTCAGCCCGGCCGTAGGGAAACCGCCGTACGGCAGGCCATCGGCGCTCTGGTTGAAACGCAGCCGGCAGCCCGACAAGCGGCGCGAACAGCGGTCCTGCGCGGGGTCGGCGGTGGGCACGTCGTCGCGCGTGGCCACCGGCCCGCCGGCATAGCCGCACTCCGGCGAGCGGTAGGTCCACCAGCAGGTGTTCTGGATGATCTGGCGGCCGGGCAGGCGCACGCCGGCGACGTCGATCGCCGCACGCAGCTCGAACTCGATCGCCAGGCCGTTGTCGCGTGGGCGGCGCGCCACCTGCCAGCGTTCGTCGGGCCAGTGGCTGTCGGGATCGGCCTCCGGGTTGCCGGCGGCGAAGTTGACCGCGTCCAGGTACTTGGCGTGAGTGCGCTTGCGGATCAGCGTGGCGCCGGCCAGGCCCTGGTACGTGCGCACCAGCACGCCGGCCAGGCCGGTGATGTCGGCGATGCGCAGCGTCGGGCGCGGCAGCGGCCCGGTGCCGGACTTGGCCCAGCCGCTGCCCTCGATCGGGAACGGCTGGTAGGTCTGACCCTGCCACACCACCGGCTGCGAAAGCTCGTTGACCCAGTTGCAAAAGCGGTAGACCGGGCCACCGAGGGACGTCAGGTCGAGCACGAACAGCTCCACCGGCGCGCTGTGCGTCAGGCGCAGGACCTCGTCGCGGATCGTCATGGGCGGGTCCGCAGGTGCTCGGCCACGCCGGCGATCGCCTGCTCGCGGGCGCGGTTGTAGGCGGCGCGCGCATCCTGGTCGAACGGGTCTTTGCTGAAGGCCAGCCAGCTGCGGGTGACCTCGCGCGCCAGCGCACGCGGCACCAGGCGCCAGTGCGGGTAGCACATCAGCACCTCGCCGGGCACGGTCTTGCTGCAGCCGGGGGCGGCGCAGCGGTGCGCCGGCAAGCGGCTGGACGGGCGGCTCGGTTTGCGGCCGGGGCCGGGGTTAAGGCTCATAACGGCGCTCGAAGGTGGCGGTGATGGTGCTGATGCCCAGATCCACGCGGGTGCGGCGCCAGCGCTTGCACACGACGCGGATCGCGGGACCCCAGATCGGCGTCCAGTCAAACAGCTCCACCCCCTGGCGGGCGCGGAAGAAGGAGACGATGTCGTCGCCGATCGAGTCGTCGACCTGGTCGAACACCAGGTCCCAGGTCTGTTCCTGCGGATGCAGGCCGTCGGGCGTGGCCTGCACGTAGCCGTCGCCGAAACGCGTCTCCTGCACCCGCGGCGACTCTTCCACACTGGTGGAGCGGCTCTCGGCCCAATCGAACACGGCCATTTAGGCGGCACTCCACAGCAGGCCGCCGGGGCGGGAGTTCTCCTGCGCCCACTGATCGATCACCGGGCGCACCGCCTGCGCCAGATCCAGGCCGGCGCGGCGCAGCTCACCTTCGGGGCCGTTGCCGCCGTTGACGGTGATGCCGACGCTGATGTTGGCGGCCCCGCCGCCATTGGCGCGGTGGCGCGGGTCGGCGCGGGTCAGGACTTCTTCGCCGCGTTCGAGAATGGCCGGCACCTCGTTGCTGCGCAGGCCGACGACGCCCCCGCTGTGGAAGCGCGGCGCCAGCGAAAACGCTGCCGGGTCAATCTGGCGCCGAGAGCCGTGGCTTGAACCGACCACGCCCCCGCCGTGAAAAACCATTGCCACGGCCTTGGCTGCCAGCTTGGCCGCGACGATCCTGGCGATCTCCGCCAGGATCAGCTTGGCCATGTCGGCGAACGCCTCCTTGGCCGACTTGGCGCCGGTGATGAGATCGGTGAAGAACGAGGTCAGCCCGCTTTGCAGCGCCCCACCGAAGTCGCGCTTGAGGCTGTCTGCCACCGGCTTTAGGCCGGCAACCGCGGTGCGATAGCGCTGCACAGCGGCCACCGCCTCCGGGCCGAGCGCCTGCGCCAGCTGCTCCATCTGGGCAAGCAGCGCTTCGGTGGCGGGCAGGCCTTCGCTGCGCAGGCGCGCGACCTCGGTGTTGAACTGGCCCTGCGTGATCACGCCCTGCTCGAGCTGCTGGCGCAGACGCTCTTCCTTGTCGGCGCGCTGATCCTGCAGCAGCTGGTAGTCGCGGGTGAGTTGGTTCAGGCGCTCTTGTGCCACCGTGCGCGCCACCAATGCGTCGACGATGCGAGTGTCGCCCGTGGCATCGAACTCGGTGCGGCGCTGGTCGGCGAACTGATCAGCCACCCGGCTCTGGATATCAGCCGCGGACTCGCGGCCGGTCGCCTGCTTGGCCTGCTGGTCGATCGCGCGCAGCGCGCGCTCGAGCGCGTCAGCTTCGCGCTCGGTGTCGGCGGCGGTGCGGCGCTGGCTGTCGGCGCGATCGCGACCCAGGGTCACCAGGCGCGCCTGCAGTTGAGCCACCTCTGTTTGGCCGCCGCGGACCGCCTCGGCAAACTGCTCGCGCTTCGGATCATCCTTGGCCAGGGTGTCCAGCCGGCGCTGGTTCTCTGCGTTGACCTTCGCCCGGGCGGCGATCTCGCGCCTGATCAGCTGCTCTTCGACGGCGAACGCGCGCTGCGCCAGCTCGTTGCGCCGCGCAAAGTAGCTACGCGCATCCGTTTCACCGGCGCGGTAGCGTTCTTCGTCCAGCGCCTGCTCGCGCGCCAGGGCGTCTTTCTGCAGTTCCAGCCGCTGGTCGTAGTAGCCCTTGAAGGCAGCCACCCCGCCGGCAAATGGCGCCGTGCCTTCGCTCAGCGCCTTGCCGCTGAGCACTGCCGCGCGGTTGGCTTCGCGCTGTGCCTCGGCGGCCTGATCGCGCAGCGTGCGGCGACGAAGGATCTCCTGGTCCAGCAGGCTGAGCTTCTCCAGCATCGCCTCGAGTTCGGCCTGATCGGCGCCGCCCTGGGCGATCGCCCGATCGACCTCCGCTCCCAGGGCGTTGCGCCGGGCCCCGAGCTCGTCTTCACGCAGATCCGCGAGCTTCTCGCGCACGCGGCCGAGCGTCAGCAGCGCTGCGGTCAGCGCGACCACCGCCACCACCACGCCCGCCGGCCCGGCGATCGCGACGGCGACCCCGGTGAGCGAGGCCACCCACAGACCGACCTTGGCGCCGACCCACGCGGCGCCGATCGCCAGCAGAGCCACGGCGGCCTTGTCGATGTTCGCGGCGATCAGGTTGAATCCCTCGGCGATGCCGCGTGCCAACGTGCCGGTGGCCGCGCTCTGTCCGAGGAACTCCTGAAAGGCATTGCGTACGCGGGTGAGCGAGCCGCCGATGGTCACCGGCAACTGGCCCACCTCGGCCTGCAGGTTGGCGAGCTGGCGGATCAGCGCGTTGCCGACCACACCGGCGGTCAGCTTGCCCTGTTCAGCCAGGCCGCGCAGCTCGCCGCGAGTCTTGCCCAGGCCGTCGGCCAGCGCCTGCATCAGGCGCGGGCTGGCCTCCGCGATGGCATTGAACTCCTCGCCGCGCAGTGCGCCGGCGCCCATTGCCTGCGAGAACTGCAGGATCGCACTGCTGCTCTCCGCCGCCGTGGCGCCGCTGATCCGCAACGACAGCGCCACCGCCTCGGTCACCTGCAACACCTGCTGCTGGCTGCCGCCGAGCTGCTTCACCGCCGGCGCCAGGCGGGTGTAAAGCTGCACCGTTTCGCCCAGGCCGACCTGATTGCGGTTGGCGATCGCCGACAGCTCACGCTGTGCGGTCGTGTACTCCTGCGTGCCGCTGGTGACGAGCTTCAGACGTGCCGACAGGCTGGCGTAACCGTCGACGGTGTCGGCCAGCGAGCGAAGCCCCTGCACGCCGAACGCGGCGAGCGCGGCCGTGCGCAGCTGGCCCAGCTGATTGCTGATCGACTCCACCCCGGCGCGGGTGCGGCCGAACGGCGCCTTGGCGTCGGCCTTGGCGATCGCGCCGAAGGCGTCGGTCGCGCCGCGCTTCAAGTCGCCCAGCGCCTTGCGCGCGCCGTCGACGACCGCGCCGACGACGATCTTGGCGTTCAGGGTCGTCATGACCTAGACTGCGCGCGCCATGAACTTCGACACTCTGCACATCCTCGGCTGGACGCTGCTGCTGGCTGGCGTGCTCAGCCATCCGGCGATCGCCGCCTCCGGTCTGGCGCTGCTGGCTGCGCTGTACATCTGGGCGTTCCTGCGGGTCATCACGGGTTAGTCGGGCAGGCCCTTCAGCGCCTTGCTGAAGCCTTCTTCGGTCGCGCCAGCCAGGCGCACCGCCAGCGCCGAGTCACGCAGCCGGCGCAGCCGCTGTCGGTGCGCGGCCTCGCCGTACAACCGGAACTGCGCCAACGTCATTCGCAGCACCTCGTCGTGCGCGTGCCCGGCGGCGATCAGTTCGGCGAAGGCGTCGGCCCAGCCGGTGACTTCGCCTGCAGGCGCGCCATGCCGGCGGCCACGCGGGCCTGCAGTGCCGGCAGGCGCGGGCCGAAAAAATCCGCGTTCAGCTCCAGCAGCTTGATGAACAGCTCGGCCAGCAGATCGGGGGTCAACCGCGCCACCTGGTCCTGCGGCACGTCTGCCGCGATCGCGGCGATGGCGACGATCGCATCGCCGTGATCGGCAATCAGCGCGAGCGCATCTTCGGCGCTGCGCACGGTGTCGAGCAGCAGCAGAAAGGGCTGAGCCAGACGCAGCACCGTTGGCAGCTGGCCAACGGTCAGTGGCGTGACGTGCAGCGCCACGCCGCCGACCTCGATCTGCACCGGTTCGTTGACCAGCGTGTCGAGCGAGTTCTGCTGGGGGCGCATCGCTCACCTACGGCAGGATGATGCGGCCGAACTGGCCGAGGGTGCCGCCGCTGGGCTTGGTGCTGTCTACGAGCACGCTGCCCTCGACCTCGAAGGTGGCGAAGTCATCGTTGATCAGCGGCAGCTCGCGCGTCGGGCTCATCCGCACGCGGTACAGATCCACGATCACCGGCGTGTTGTCGTCAGTGTTGACGCCCTCGAAGCGGATCCACTGCTCCGGGTTGCCACTGTTGAATGGCGCGATCACCTGACGCTGGCCAGGCGTGTACGTGGTCTTGAACGGCTGCACGTAGGGCGCGCCGGTGGTGAGGTCCTTCAGCTCCCAGCTGCCGGCGGCGGCGTTGAGCTCGTAGCTGGCCGGCGGCAGCGTCTTGGGCGAGCCGGTGCTGTCCACCACGCTCACCGCGCTGACGTTCTGGCCGGCGAGAATCACCTTGTCACCGACCACCAGGCCGGAGGGCGCCACCTCACCGACCACGGCCGCGCCGGCCGCCACCGTGGTGACGGTGGCCTGCAGCAGGCGCGCGAGGTTCTCCTTGTTCCACTCGTCGAAGCTGACCTGGATGGTGGCCTGCTTGGCGCGCGTGGCGCGGCGAAACGGCAGGCGGGCGCCGCTGAAGCTCTCGTTGCGCTCACTCACGTCCTCGGTCAGCGCCACGGAGAAGGCGGGCGCGTTGCCGACCCATTTGAGCCCCTCCGCGTTGCCGCCGACGGTGCGGCCACCGATCCACACCTTGCCTTGACCACTGAAACCTGCCATCGCTTTATCTCCTAGAAGTCGCCCGCGAACAGCAGCGGGTACAGCGCAAAGTTGGGGCCGTAGTCGACGCGCGGCGCGGTGATGCGATACAGCGGCGCGCGATACGGCGGTGTGTGCCAGCCGGCCAACGCGGCGATCACCGCGGTCAGCAGCGGGCCGGCGATCTGATGCAGCGCGCCGTCGCGGTGCTGCACGGCGCTGCGCACGGCCATGATCACCGCCCAGCGCTGACGCACCATCTGGCTGGCACCCTGGCGGGCGCGGCCGTCGCCCTCGAGTACTTCATCGCCGTCATAGATGACGAAGGCAAGCGGGCCGACCGCAGTGCGCTCGGCAAGCGCGGCCAGGTCATCGGCGAGCAGCACGCCGCGCAGCGCCGGCACCGCGGTGCGCAGGCGCTCGACGATCAGCGGCGCGGCGCCGAGGTAGTCAGCCGGCAGTGCCATCGAAGGCCTCGCGTCCGAAAGACTTTTGTCCGGTGTTGAAACTCACGCCGCCGCTGGCGGCGACGGGCTTGGCGCCCAGCGCGGTGGCGCCGATCTGGATCTCGCCGGTGGCGACCTTGGACAGGAACTTGACGGCGCCGTCGTAGCGCGCCTTGACCGCCTCGCCGGCCTCGTTGATCTGCAGCCGGTAGCGGGCGATGTCACAGCACAGCAGCGGCAGGTTGGCCGGCACCGGGTCCAGCGGCAGCACGTAGCGGCCGGCCAGATAGCCGTCGATCTCGGCCGAGGCATCGGCCAGCGCGCGCTCGAGCACGGCGTCGACGATGCGGTCGGCGCGGATCTCGCCCTTGTCGGTGAGCTGCACCAGCTCCGCCTCGCTGAAGCGGTCGATCATGTCCTGGCGGGTGGCGTACGGCATGGGGCGGTCGGTCGGTCAGTCTCGAAAAAGCGGCCCGCCGTCGGGAGACTTTGGGCCGCGAGGTGCCTGGTGGTCAGGCAAGGGAGACACGCGGTGCGGGCTACTTCTTCTTGCCCTTGGTGGGGGTGGCGTCGTCGGCAGCGGGCTCGATCGCGTTGGCGGCGATGAGCGGCTCGGCGACGTCGGCGTCGATCTCGATCACGTCACCCGGCAGATACAGCTTGTTGTCGAGGTCGACGCGGGTCTTGATGAGGAACTTCTTGGTGGCCATTGGCGGCTCCGTGTGTTGGGTGATCTGGTCGGCGGCTAACTGGGCGGCTATCCGGCGGGCGCGCCTCGATCCAGGTGGCTCGGGGGCAGGCAGACCGCCGGTCCGCCTTGCCCTGTCACAGCCCTACTCGCTCTCTCGGGGTGTATCCGGTTACGCGACCGCGTTCTCGAAGAAGTAGCTGACGCCCGGCGCGACGACGAGCTCCTTCTCGCGCTGGCCGACGCGAACGGTCTGGCCGCCGTTGTAGCCGCGCTTCTCGTCGGGGATGTTGCCGGCCATGACGCTGCCCCAGCGGCCGGTGTAGCCGAAGGTGACGCCGGCCTGCGGACCGGCGGCGCGGTCGCGGTAGAGGAACGTGGCGTGCTTGCCCCACACGCGGCTCATGCTGACCGCCTGGCCCTTCTTGGCGGTGTTGACGAAGCCGGCGCCGACGTGCACGCCCTGCAGCTCGAAGAAGTCGGCGAACTCCTGGCGACTGACCTGGCCGGCGCCCTGGGCGGTGCCCTTGATCGCCTGCACCAGCTTGGGATGGCGGCGTAGCTTGGTCCAGGTGACCTGGCCGAAGACGGCGATGTTCGGCCGCATGATGGGCACGTCCAGCGCGTCGCCGATGGCGGC
Organism: Arenimonas sp.; assembly: GCF_022842045.1. GTDB lineage: Bacteria > Pseudomonadota > Gammaproteobacteria > Xanthomonadales > Xanthomonadaceae > Arenimonas. The sequence goes on from NZ_JALHQI010000038.1 coordinate 14,931, forward strand.
GACCGGGTCGCTGTTGACCGGGTCGGACCACTGGCTGTTGCCGGCCAGCACCACGCGGTTGGCCGCCGGGTAGGTGGCCTGCGCGAACACCAGGTTGGCCACGCGGATCTCGCGCGCCAGCTGCATCAGGTTGCGCAGGTACATCGTGGCCGTGCCCATCGGGTCCACGCCCTGGTTGTCGGCCTCGAGGTCCTCGTTGGGAATGAAGTCATCGAGCGCGTAGTCGACCACCTTGTCCTGCACTTCGGTGGCCAGGAACTCGACTTCGTTCGGGTAGCTCTTGCGACCGACCTTGACGTCGGGCACCGAGTAGCCCTGCGCCAGGTCGTAGCTGAGCCACTTGAACTCCTGCGCCACGGGCGTGGGCGGCAGCACATCGTCGGCGATGAGGGCGACGTCGGGGTTGCGGTACGCGAGCGCGATGGCGGTCAGCGTCGGGTTGATCGGGAACGGGCGGATCATCGAAAGGTCTCCTGGCTACGGCGCGAAGGTGGGGAGGTGAGCTGGATCAGCCCTGGAACGTGCCCGGCACGACCAGCACCGGAATGACGTCACCGCTGACGCCGCTGGCCAGCGCGCGACCGATGACGCCGTTGTTGGTGCCGGCCGCCGGCGCAGCGGCGACCCCCTGACCACTGGCGTTGCTGGTGACCGGACCACCGCGGGTGATGCCGCCGCCGATCTTGACCTCGGCGATGCCGGCCATGACGACGTCGCAGCGCTCGCCGCTGGCGACATCGAAGCTCTCGACCACGCCGATGTGCGCATCGGCGGCGGCGGCACTGACGACGACGGTGTTGTCGTCAGCGCCGAACTTGACGAGCGAGCCGGCGGGAATGGCGCCGCCGGCGAGGAAGGCTTTGGTCAGCAGTTGGTTGGACACGCGGGTCTCCTGCAGGGTGTGAGGGTGGGCGGCGCGGCTTAGGCGGCGCGCACGTGGTTGACGGCTTCGACCGCGGTGACCAGGCGGCCGGCCTTGGCCTGCTCGTCGATGTAGGCGGTGGCCTTCAGCGCGATGGCCTGGGCGTCGTCGGCGCCGCCGGCGGGGCGATTGCCACCCGACTGCGTGCCGCCGAGTGCCGGCACGACCGGCGCGGTTTCGAGGTAGGTCTTCAGGCCTTCGACGGTGAGGCTGCGCGCCCACTTCTCTTGCGCGGGGAGCAGCTTGCCGGCCTTCAGTGCAGCGGTGACGGTCTCATCCATGTCGCGGGCCGCCAGCTGCGCCTTGAGCGAGGAGACCTCGGTCTGTAGCGCCTTCATGGCAGTCAAGCCTTCTCCTTCGGTGCCGCTATGGCGTGCCTTGAGTGCAGAAACTTCACCTTCAGCCGTGGCCAGCTTCTGCCGAAGAGACTCGGCTTCGTCGGACTTGGTCTTGAGCGAAGCGACCGCGGTGAGCGCGGTCTCTTCGGTGGCGTCGGCGGCGAGGCCGACAGCGGCGAGCAGCTTCTGGAGAAGCGGATTCATGGTCGAGGTCTCCTGGGAGGCCGCCGCGAAGCGGGCGGCAATGCGATCCGCCACGTCGGCCATGCCGTCGAGCGCGGGGAAATTGACGAGGGCGGCGTGCAGCACCTCGAGGATGCGGTCATCCGCCTTGCGGGCGGAGAAGACCGGCGAGATGAAGCGGTACTCGCCCGCCTCGATCATCTGCTTGGCGCGCGCGGTCCACTGCACGTCGGTGGCGAACAGGCCCTGGCCTGCGCGCCACTCGAACTGCGTGGCCCAACCGGCGGCGGGCGCGGGCTGGCCGTTGGTCTCGGCGTTGAGCGTCTGGTGCTCGTAGTCGATCACGAGCGGGGTCTTGCGGCTGTTCAGGGCCTGCGCGAGACGCTCGCCATCGGCATCACCGAGCTTCCACTTGCGGCCGGGCCCCGGCCGACCATCGCGCGCAGCAAAGTCCCCTGCAGGAAGCAGCCGCACCGCCGCCGCCGCGGTGGCGGCGTGCAGGCAGGCGAACAGGGCGACGGATGGAAGGGCGCGATGCATGACGCCGCGCAGTGTGGGCAGCGACCCCCTGCAGGTCTTTTTCGCGCGGGCGAAAAACAAACGCCGCGGGGTTCAGGCCGCGGCGCTGGGTGAGGTTATGGCCTGAGGCGGGCGGCGCGTCAAGCGGCCTGGCGTGGCACGCGTGGCCGCGGCGCGCGGAACAGGCGCACCCGATGAAACCACGCCTGCGTCGGGAACGGCCAGTCCTCGACCGGCACGTTGAGCAGCGCGCGATCGCCATCGACAGCGACGCAGCAGCCGCGATGGCGCGAGACCAGACGGCGCGGCCCGCTCTTGAGCAGGAAGCCGTACCACTGGTCGACGCGCAGCTCGACCTCTTTGCGTTTCTGGCCCATCAGTCGAACAACCCGTCGAGATGTTTCTGCAGCAGCTGCAGGATGGCGTCGCGATCGGCGTTGCCGAGGCGGCCGCTTTCCCAGTCGGCGGTGAGCAGCGCGCGGCGCGGCATCCGGACCGCGCCTTTCTTGGTCTTGGTGCCGGTCTCGTGGTACTGCGCATAGGGCATGGAAAAACCCACTTCCACCGCGTTGGGCAGGACGTTGGTGGCGAGCGAGGCGCGCATCAGGCCGGTGCGCTCGAGCAGCGTGCCGCGGCGCTTGCCCTTGCCGTCGATGACCCCGTCCTGCTTCAAGTAAAGCGCGACCGTGTTCTGCGACAGCGCCTTCCAGCTGGTGCCATTGGGATCGACCTTGCGATCGAAGCGGATGTTGATGCGGCGCTCGAGCACGGCGCCGACCTGGCTGAGCAGCGTGTCGCCGCTCAACTTGGCGGCAGCGCGGCTGAGCTTGTAGTTGAGCTCGGCGTCGTCGACGACGATGGTGAAGCGGTCCTTCATCGCCTGCCCTTCACGGCCGTTCCAGCAGCGGGCCCAGGCGCGCATCACGCAGCGCCTGCTCGCGCGGCATGCGGCGCAGGCCGCTCAGCTCGAGCCGGCGGCCCATGCGCGTGACGCGCGCGGCGGTGACGATGCCGCCCTCCTCGAGGACGAACAGCAGGCTGCGCGAGCCGTCGACGACCGAGCGGCCGCGCTCGAAGGCGTCTTGCGCCCAGCCGTAGTCGGCGGCGGTCAGTCCGGGCCCGGCCTGCACGCCGGCCTCGGTCAGGCGCACCACGCGCGCGGGGCTGCGCAGGCGACGCGACTCGGCACGGCCGAGCAGGCCGACGGCGAAGTCGTTGCCCTGCGGCTGCGCGAGGTAGCGCTGAAACAGGCGGCCGGCGACCAGCTCGCGCACCGCGCGGGCGCTGACGTCGGCTGGCCAGGTGGCGAGCTTTTCGGTGGCGGCCTCGCTGGTGGCGCGCATGGCGGCCTTGCCGGCGTTGTAGGCAAAGCCGGGATCCACGCCGCGCGGCACGCGCGTGACCTCGCCGGTGCGGCGGTTGACGAACGGGCGGGTCACCACCGGCGGCGCGGTGGTCTTGATGCCGAAGCCCGCGGCGGCCAGTTCGTCCAGGCCGGCCTGGTCGATCGCGTAGGCGGTGCAGCGGCAGCGCCAGCCGTTGGGCGGGTAGTGGGTGTCCCAGAACGGATGATCGACCGGCAGCGCCAGGCCATGCCACGGCGCGTGGGTGGCGCGCACGCGCTCGTCGCGCATGGTGCGGTAAAGGACGAAGGGGTTGACCGCCTTGTTGCGCTCGATGCGCTTCCAGCGGCCGGCGGCGTGCGCCTGGCGCACGTTGGTGTCGAAGATCAGCTGCAGGCGGGCGGCGTCAAACGTGGTGCGGCCGACCTCGCCGGTGGCCTTGTCGATCACCTCGCGCGTGCCCCACCAGCCGGCGCGGCGCAGGCGCGGCTCGATCTCGTTGGCGAACTGATCCATCGTGCGGCCCTCGGCGATCGCGCGGTCGAGCTCTTTGCGGATGGCTTCCAGCAGATCGGTGCGGGCGAGCTTGGCCACGGTGAAGCGGGTGGCGTGCTCCTGCTGCCAGACGTCCTGCCAGCTGAACGAGGGCGAAATGAGGTTGCGCTGGCGAAAAGCGTCGATCGCGTCTTGCGGTGCGATGACGCCGAGGCGAAAGCCGGGGGGCAGCGGAGTGGGCATGGCTTACCCGGCGAAGTGCTTGGACCAGATGCGCTCGATCACCGCCAGGCGCTTGTCGGTCAGCGTGGCGGTGTGCTCGCCCTGCTGCGTGGCCAGGCCGATGTCATGCACGAAGTTCGCCTCCCACGCGGTGAGGTCCTTCTCGGTGAGCCCCTGCAGCTGCTTGATCTTGGTGCCGACGGAGACCATGCGTCACTCATGTCGGTTGAGTGAAAGATCCGCCTCGCCAGCCAGGCGGGCGACGAAGGCGGCGCGGGCGAGCGTCTCGGCCAGCTTGTCGGCGGGCACACGCGGCAGCAGTTCGGCCAGGCGGGCCTTGAGCTGCTCGACGGTGGCGCCGTCGGCGGCGGCGGCGCGCACCTCGGCCATGATCGGCTCGAGCATCTGCTCGACCGCCGGCTGCCAGTCGCCGAGGGCCTCGTCGACCAGGTCATCGAGCGCGTCGCGCGCGGGCGCGATCGGCGGCGTCTGGGTGGCCAGCGCGTGGCGCACGCGGGCGTCGATGCGCTCTTCTTCGGCGCGCGCGTCGGCCGGTCGGCGCGCGCCAGGCAGTGCGCCCTGGCCCGGTGCCTGCGGCGGCGGCGCGCTCATCACCGCCTCGCCGTCGACCGGCTCGGGGATGCGCAGCTTCTTGGTGATGTAGCTGATCGGGATCCTGACGCCGGCCGCCGCCAGCTTGGGGTAGTGGGTGGCATAGGCGGTCACGTCCTCGGGCTCGAAGACGTCGAACTCGAAGCGCGGACAGCGGTGCGGCGGCAGCTGGCCACCGGGAAAGTTGATCGCCAGCAGCGGGAAGTTCAGATCGCGCGTGAGGGTGGCGGCGACCTGCTTGGCGTCGGCCTTGCGGATGTCCAGCCGCACCTCGTTGTGCACGGTGCCCAGTGCGTGGCTGCCCTTGTTGCCGGCGTCGGCAGTCAGGGTCTGGCCGAGGATCGCCTTGCTGATGCTGGCTTCGGCCCAGCGCACCATCGCCAGGAACGGGCCCTCGGTGCCGTCGGCGGCCTTCTGGAAGTCCAGCGCCATGCCGGCGGGCATGATGCCGCCGGCGTTGTGACCGAGGTTGACCACCGCAGCGAGCAGCGCCGCCTTCTCGGCCTCGCTGGCGCCCATCGGGTACTTGCCCACGCGCATCGGCAGGCCGTAGATCTCCAGGAACTCGGCCAGATCGCGCACGCCGTAGTTCTTGAACAGGTACGGCCAGGCGAGCACGCGGTGCAGGCCGGCGCGGCTCAGGTACCCGCTCTTGGCCTTGTGCACGTGAGTGATCCAGCCGAACGGCCACAGCGCGTCGCCGTCGGGCGCCTTGCTGCGCAGGCGCAGCTGGCGGCGGGTGGCGCGGTCGAGCATGAACCAGCTCTGCGGCTGCAGCGTCACGCGGCGGGGCAGCTGCAGGCCGTCGACCAGGCCCCACTCGATCTCCAGGCACGCAAAGCCCTTGCCGACCGCGTCCATCATGTCGAGCAGCGTGTCCTCGAGCTCGGTGATGCCCTGGTAGGCCTCGCGCAGGAACTCGGTGGCGGCCTTCTCGCGGGCGTCGGCGTTGGGCGGCTCGACGATGCTCCAGTCCACGGTGAGCAGCGCGCCGCGGCGCTTCATCATCTCGGCGTACAGATGGGCGTCGCGCTCTTCCATGTCCTCGAACAGCTCCATCTGCTCGATCAGGCTGCCCAGCTCGGCGTCGGACATGATCCGCTGCAGCTTGGCCGGGGTCAGCCCGCGCGCCGGGTGACGGGCGAACTCGCCCTGCAGGTGGGCGAGCTCGGGGCGCGAGGTCTGCGGCTCGGAGAGGACGGCGGCGTCGATCGGCTGGCCGGTGGCGTCGAGGATGCGGGGCATGTTCAGATTCCTCCCTTGCGGGGAATGGCGAGATCCAGCTGCGAGTACTCGTCTTCGTCATCGCGGCCGGGCGCGGGGGTCCAGCCGATGGCATTGACCTGGCGGCTCATCGCGTACTGCGCGAGGAACAGCGCGATGGCGAAGTCGCCGTGGCGGGTGAGCTTGGGCCCGTCGTCGCCGGCGGCGCGCTGCTTCTCGGCGCCCAGCTTGGGCACGCCCTTGATCACCCGCAGGGCGCGCAGGTCATCGCGGCATTCCTGATCGCGCGGCAGGTCGGTGAGGGTGGCGTCCTGCAGCCCGGCCTTGAGCTTGGGCATGTGCTGCAGGTAGAACGCGTCGTTGAGCTTGACCTGCTCGATGACCTCGACGCCGTAGCGGTTGGCGGCGTACTCGGCCAGCGCCGCGCCGTTGCCGGTGGCGTCCATCGCGCCACCGCGGAAGCGCGGAAGCGCATCGCAGATGGCGAACAGGATCTGCTCCTGCTGGCGAAACGGGCAGTTGCGCAGCTCCACCACCAGTTTCACGCGGTTGGTCAGGTCGCGGTCCTGCCCGAGCACGGTGATGACGGTCAGGTCGGCGACGCGGCCGAAGTCCTCGCCGATCACGTGCACCTGGTCGGTGGCCAGCGCGGCCAGGTGCGGGCGCACCTCCTCGGCCAGCCAGCCGGCCACGGCGAGGCGGCGGATCTCGTCGGGCAGGCGGCCGAAGTCGTCGTCCCACTTGCCGCGCACGATCGGCGTGGTGGCCACCATGCGCTGCTCGATCAGCGCCAGGCTCAGATACGCGCCGCCGGACTGGCTGGGGATGGCATCGAGCTCCTCGGCCGCGTCGTCACCGTAGAACTTGTAGGCCTCGGCCACCCAGGCGGCCTCGCTCTCGGGGGACCATGCGCGCCGCTTGCGCAGGCACACTCGGCGGTACAGGCCCTCTCCGACCGCCAGGCGGAACGGGATCCGGTGGACCGTGGCGCCGGCGCCGCGCTTGCCGGCGCGCACCTCCTGGATTAGCTCGTTGAAGGCGTTCTCCGTGCCCTCATGAGTGCTGATGATCATCACGCGGTCGCCCCACAGCAGCATGGCCAGCGCCGCCTTGAGCATGGCGCCGAGATCCTGATGGAAGGCGGCCTCGTCGATCACGATGCGGCCCTGCTTGCCGCGCAGGTTGCTCGGCCGGCTGGTGAGCGCGGTGCAGCGGCGGCCGGTCTGCGGAAAGGTGACCTCGAAGGTCTTGATGTTGCGGCCCTCGCCGTCGTCCCACACGCCCTCGCCGATCTGACCGGCCGCCAGGTCGAAGGCCTTGGCCCACATGGCGACCGCCTCGATGTACTCGCGCGCCATGTCCTGGTTGGCCGAGATATAGAAGGTGCTGCTGCCGCCGGCGGTGGCGGCCTCGAGCGCGTCGTCGGCGGCCTGCGCCCAGGTCAGACCGACGCGGCGGCCCTTCTCGGCGATCTTGAGCTGCGACTTGTCGGCGATCCAGCGTTGCTGGTACGGCAGCAGCGCGGGCGGCGGCGCGTTGGCGTCAACCGGGTCGGACGCGGCCGGTTTGAGGTGCTCGGAAAAATCGGCCGCCACAACCGCCGCGGCCGATTTTGGCCCCGGTCCTACGCGGGCGGGGGCGATCGTCGATCCTGCGGCGTCTGGACGGCCTTGGCGCGGCTTTTTGCGCGCCGGGGTGGCCGGGCTTTTGGGGCGGAGGGTCATGCCGGCAGCAACGTCAGGTCGGAATGCCGAGGATCGCGGCGCGGATCTGGGCGGCGGCGGACTCGCTCAGGCCGCCCTTGCGCGCCAGGCTCTCGGCCTTGGCGGCGGCAGACTCGGCGCGGGCACGCACCTCGACCATCCATTTCTTCTGCGCCACGCTGGCGCGGGTGCTCTCGGTGATGGCCTTGCCGGCCTTGGCCAGGAGCTTGACGCGCTCGGCCGGATCGTCGGTGGCGTCGGCCTGGCGCAGGTCGATCAGCACCTGGAACAGCTCGGTCTGCACCAGCGCCAGCACGGCGGCGGGCAGATCGCCGGCGTCGTCCTTGACCGAGGCGGCGAGCGCACGCGCGCCTTCGGTGGCGTCCTTGACTGCCTGCAGGCGCGCCTCGAGCGCGCTGCCGTAGCGGTGCAGCGAACTCTTGCTGACGCTGTAACCGCGCTCGGCCAGCGCGGCGGCGAGCGCCTCGTAGCCGCCGAACTGGTTGTCGAGCAGGACGCGATCGACGAACTGGCGCGCGTCGTCGGGCAGCGCCTTGATGCTGGATCGGCGGGCCACGGCGGCTACCAGTACTTGGCCGGGCGGGCGATGCCCGGATCCACCGGCACGGTGTACTCGACGACGTCGACGCCGTCGCGCGTGAGCTCGGCATGCCACTGCGGCGACTCGCGCCCGGCGATGCTGATCAGCTGCCGATCGGCCAGGTAGTCCATCTCGCGCCGCAGCTCGTGCGCGGTGACCGGCTGCGGCACCTGGGCGATGACGGACAGGATCAGGCCCTCGGAGGCGCCCAGCGGGCGTGCCTTGTCGAGGGTGAGCAGGATCAGCCAGCGCAGCGTCTCGCGGCGGGCTTTTTCAAGGTCGATCATGGGGCGTTCCTCGGCTTGGAGTTGGCTTCCAGCTGGGTGACCAGGCGCGTGAGCAGCTCGATGCGGGCGTGCAGCGCGTCCAGCTTGGCCTGGGTGACGGTCTGGTCGCGGATGGCGTCTTCGCGGCGCACGTACTCGCGCAGCATCTCTTCCTTGATCGCGGCCTGGCCGCGTTCAAGGGTGCGCAACTCTTTTTCGACGTCGGCAAAGCTGCGGTCCAGCCGCTTGCGCATCTCGTCGGCGGCCTTGTCCTCGGCGATGTGGCGCTCGTTCAGGCGTTTCTCGAACTGGGTGACGAAGCCCTTGATCAGCACGTGGCCGACCTTGAGCAGCACCCCACCGAAGCCGCCGAGCAGAGCCAGCAGCGCAAGCACGAACGACCACAAATCAAGCTGGAACTGCACGGTGGATCCTCAGGCGGCGCGGATGGGAAGGAGTGCGGCGCGCACGCGCCGCTGGCCATTGGCCAGGGTGGCGACGCAGCGCAGCTTGTAGGTGTTGCCGTCGATGCCGCCCTGCACCAGCTGCAGGACGTCGGCGCCGTCGATCGCCAGCGCGCCGACGAGCATGGCGGCGGGGGCAGCATCGGTGCCCTGCACGCAGCTGACGCTGACCACGGCCGAGACCACGGTGCTGCCGGCCAGCTCGGCCAGGAAGTCGAAGGCGAAGACGAACGACTCTTCGCTGTCTTTGTCTGGCAGCTGCGGGCTCATGCGGCGACTCGGTAGATGCGCGCGGGGCGCGTGACTCGGTACTCGCGCGCCGGGCGCGCCAGGCGGCGCAGCGGGATGGCGCCATCGATGGCGGAGGTGAGCGCCCCGCCGGCCAGCGCCTGCGCCAGCGCGGCGCCGGTGAAGTCGATCGACACGGTGAGGCCACCGGCCGCCGCGGCCTGCGCCAGGCTGGCGCCGGCAAGCGATGGCGCCTGCACCTGCAGCGTGCCGCCGCCGAGGGCGATGCCGGCCACAGCGCCGGCGATCGACAGGGAGAGCGACAGCGCGGCTGCCGGCGTGGCGCGCCCCAGCACCGCACCGGACAGGTCCGCGCTGCCGCTCGTAGACAGATTGGCGGCCACCAGCGCCTGGCTGAGCGCGGCGGCCGAGATGTGCACCTGGATCTGCAGCACGCCGGCCGGCGTGCTGCGCGCGGCGGCACCACCGGCCAGATCCACCACGCCCTGCGGCGTGACCTCGAGCGCGCCGGCGGCCCCGGCGATGCTGACGCTCGCACCGGCCAGCGGCTTGCCGATGCTGGTGCTGCCGGCCACCGCGACCGCGGCGGCGGACAGGCCCTGCAGCGGCAACGCCTGACCGAGCGTGCCCTGGACGGCAGCGGCCGCCTGCGCGCTGGCCGCCAGCGGCTTGACCACCGCGACCTGGCCGGCGACCACGCTGGTGCCGGCACTGCCGCCGGCGAACGGAATGACGACCGCCAGGTTGCCGGCCGGCGTGCTGCGGCTGAGGCTGGCGGCGATCAGCGTGGCGACGACAGTGAGCCCGCCGCCGACCACGCTGGCCGCGACGGCGGCGCCCGACGGGGCCTTGCCGAGAGAGAGGGCGGCGGCGACGGAGGCGGTGGCGGCGGCTGTACCAGCCAGGTTGTGCGTGGTGCCGCCAGACAGCTCCTCGAGATAGCCATCAACCGCGGCGTCGCCATCGACGAGGCTGTAGTCGGTGTCATCGTCGACGAGGAACAGATCGCCGGCGCCGCGAGCGAATTCAGCGGCGGCGTTGGCGCTGCCGGTGGCAGCGCCAACCAGACCTTTACCCACAGACACGGCACCTGCGACCGTGGCACCGCCGACCGCTGCGCCTTGCAGGCCCCCGGTCGCCGTGAGGTCGCCCGTGGCCGAAGCGCTGCCCGCCGCCGCACCTTCCAGGTCTTTGTTTGACCCGCCGCCGCCCGCGTCCTTGAGAACGACGATCGCGCCCGCCCACTCCGACGACGTGCCGGACGTAATCGACGCCGACTGCGCGGCGATGGCCGTGATGTTGCGATAAAAGACGCTGTACGGCTGGTAGGTCGCGCTGTCGTCTAGCAGCCCGATACTTGTAAAGCCGCTTGGCGTTGACATCGTCGGGACGTTCGTCGCCGACAGAATGCCCACTACAAAGTTGTTCGCCTGCGCGGGCGCTGCCGTGGTGCCCGTGTTGTAAGCACCGCTACTGTTGCCCGTGTTGCTGGCCGCCACGTCAAACGACGTGGCGTCGAGCCCGGACACTTCAAGAATGATGGCCGATATGAACTGGCCCCCGCCTCCCGACGACGAGACGGTGACCGTAGTGGCGCCACCCGTGGCGCTCTCGCACACAGCAATAGCGGTTCGGCAGGTGGCCGTTGCGGGGCTTGCTCTCGTCGTCCATGTACCGCCGCCGGAAGCCGTCAGCGTCCCATCGCTGCCGGTTGAGTAGGTGGTCATTAAGGCGACCAACTTGTTCCCAGGCGTGGGGTTCGCGTCGAGCGTGATGGCGACCGATGCGCCCGGAGAAGTGCCCCCGAATTTTGACTGGACGATGGAGCCCATCAGGCAGCATCCAGCACGAGGACACGCTCACCGCCCGAGGCGATCGACTGCGTGCCGGTGTTTGCAAACGGCGACCCGCTCACTGCGCTGAACGTGCCGGCCGTGGGGTCATACAGACGCGCTCGAACACTGCTCGGCGCCAGTGCGCTCATCACCACCGTGACGCTTTGCGACGCCGGGATGTAGACCATCGCAAAGCTGCCATCGCTGGCCCGCGCCGGACACACGCGCGAACCGTCGGCACCAAGCGAACTACTAACCAGCGACGTGTTCTGTTGCGGCACCAGCTTCCACCACTCGTACTGCGTGAGCAGTGTCTTGACGTGAACCATTTGGGCGCGCGCCGTGGCCGCCAGCTGCGTCGTCCAGTCCGTCGCGTCGATCACGGGCGAAGAGAACGCCCACAGCCCGGAATGGCCGTACACCTGCCCAGGCGAGCCAGACAGCACCGCCTGCCACGCGCACGCGCGGCACGTTTGCGCACTGGCGCTGCCCTCGTATTGCCCCTCAAACCACAGCGCCGGCTTGACAGGCGCAGCGTCGTAAGAAGTTTGCACGAAGCTATACGGCCAGCCGCCATACACCGGCCAGTAGTAGATCAAGTCCAGGTCGGTGTAAGTCGCTGACCAAAATTCGCGCGTGCGCGAGCTGGTGGTGCCGTGGCCGCTAAAAATCGCCGCCGGCTGCACCGCCTTGATCGCGCTAAAAATGTTGAGCTGCTTGGTTTGCTCGGCGCCGGTGATGCTCTTGTCGCCAGCGCCAACCCAAATGATGTTGCCCTGCGTGTAGCGCGTGCCGAGGAACGTGCCGTAAGCCTGCAGATCGGCGTCGCTCTCGGCGAGGTATTCATCATCCCAGCCCTCGTCGCGGTCCGGATAACCGGAGTACGCGGGGAAGGCCAGCACCATGATGCCGCGCGCCAGGCAGCCATCGATGATGTAATCAACGTGGCTCCAGAAAGCCTCGACCGGCGTAGCCCAGTCCACTGGCGACATGGGTGAGAAGGGCGCCTCACCATAGGCGTTGAGGTGCCGCGGCGTCTGGCTGGTGGCGTAACGCTCGATCAGCTCGACAACCAGCGTGTTGAACCCACGCGTCTGGCAATCGTTTAGGTAGGTATCGACCTCGGCCTGATCAAGCTGGTTGCAGATCGACCACGCCGTATCGCCGTGAATCAGAAACGGCGTGCCGTTGGCCTGCTTGAGGTAACGCCCGCTGGCGTCGATCTGCAGCGGAAACACCGAGCCCCCGCCAGCCTTCGGCAGCGCCGCATCGGCGCGCGTGGCGGCCGTGGGGTACGAGCGCAGGCGCGGCACGGCTTACGTCCAGCGGTCGCCCAGCGGCGCGAGGTTCATGCAGAACAGGTCGTGATCCAGGTTGCGCGCGGCCGCGGTGAGCGTGTGCACCAGCGTGCCCACGTTACCGACGGTGGTAGGCAGGTTGGTGCTGTGCTCGAACGCCAGCGCGCCGTTTTTCAGAAACTGCACATTGCCGTTTTGCTTGCGGATGATCTGGAAGTCGTACCAGGTGGCGGCAGCGACGTCGGCGCCGGTGTCGGCATTGGTCGTGCTGTTGCTGGCCTGGCGCGTGGTGAATCGCCACTTGGCGCTGGTGGCCGGCACGTACTCGACGAACGCGCCGGCGCTGCCAAGCGAGCCGGCGGCGGCGTCGGCCAGGTCGACGCCAAAGCCGAGCTTGATCGCCAGCGTGGTGATGGTGGGAATGGCCACCAGGAACCGCATGCGCGCGATCTCGGTGGGCAGAATGACCGCGCTGTTGGCGGCACTGCCGAAGTGCAGGCGCGTGCTGTTGCCGCTGGTCGTGCCACTGGCCGAGCGCAGCACGCCGGGGTGCTTGGCGGTCGATGTCTGAAACGCGGGCGCGCCAGGCGTGCCGGCTGCGCTCATCGTCCAACCCGCCTCACCGATCGAGCCGGCGCTGGTGGCGACCGTGGCCGACAGGCTGGAGCCGAGGAACTCGGCAGCAATGTCGCAGGCGTCGGCAACGATCGGCCGCTTATCGTAGATCTGCGCGTTGCCGATCGCGGTGTCGGCCGCGGGCACGTAGACCTGCGCCAGGCTGATCGAGTTGGCGGGGATCGCCGGCGAGACCGGCTTTGCCGCGGCGGTGCCGGCCACTACGCTGACGGCGCCATTCCAGTCGCAGCAGACCAGGTCGATGCGGTCGAGCGTGGCGTGCGCGGTGGTGATGGTCGGGCTGGCGGCGCTGACGAAGCAAAAAAACCCGGCGATGCGAATCATGCCGGCGGCCACCGCCACGGTCATGTTGGGTGTGCCCTGCGCGGCCACACCCAGGCCGCTCA
>NZ_JALHQI010000039.1 GCF_022842045.1 Arenimonas sp.
AGGGCTTGCCGCCCCCCGCGCCGCGCTTGCCCTTGCCGCCGAACGGCTTGCCGGCGCCGCCGGCCGGGCGACCGCGGCCGCGACCGCCGGGCTTGTCTTCGCGGAAGGTGTCGAAGCGGCGCAGCTCGCGCGCCTCGTCGTCCACCGCACCGTTGACGTACGAGGCCTGCTTGCGGTCCTTGCCGACGCGGATCTCGGTCGGGCGCGACTTGCGCTGGCCGATCACCGGCTGCAGGGTCAGCACCGGCGGATTCTGCTCGAGCTGGAACTGCGCGCGCAGCTTCTCGACCTGCTCGGACGGCATCTCCTCGCAGTGGCCGCGCTTGAGCAGGCGCGGCAGGTGCACGCTGCCGTACTTGACGCGCTTGAGGCGGCTGACGTTGTAGCCCTGTGATTCCCACAGGCGGCGCACCTCGCGGTTGCGGCCCTCGGTGAGCACGACCTTGAACCAGGCGTGCGAATCGGAGCTGCCGATGCGCTCGATCTCGTCGAACTTGGCCGGGCCGTCATCAAGCTGCACGCCCTTGGCCAGGCGGTGCACCACTTCATCGGGCACTTCGCCATGGATGCGGCAGACGTACTCGCGGGCGATGCCGCTGGACGGGTGCATCAGCGCGTTGGCGAGCTCGCCGTCGGTGGTGAGCAGCAGCAGGCCGGTGGTGTTGATGTCGAGGCGGCCGACGGCGATCCAGCGCGCGCCCTTCAGGCGCGGCAGCGATTCGAACACGGTCGGGCGACCCTCGGGGTCTTCGCGCGTGGTCACTTCGCCTTCGGGCTTGTTGTACAGCAGCACGCTGGCCGGCTCGGTCAGCGCGGTGGCGACGAAGGTCTTGCCGTCGAGGTCGATGCGGTCACCGCCCTTGACCGACTGGCCGGTCTGCGCGACCGCGCCATTGACCTTCACCAGGCCCTGGGCGATGCGCTCTTCCAGCGCGCGGCGCGAGCCCAGGCCGGCCTGCGCCAGCACCTTGTGCAGCCGCTCCTCGGCCTTGGCCGCGGGCGAACCGCCCTTGGCGCGAAGGGAGAGGGTCTTCTTGGATTTGTCGCTCATTACTTTTGCTCCGGCTCGGCGGTGTCGCCGGCCTCAGTGTCTGAAGGGTTCGCGGCGTCGCCGTCGGCGTCGTCGCCATCGGTCGTCGGGGCGACGCCGGTGTCGTGGTGGTTCTCGTCGCCATCGTTGGCGAAGTCTTCGTCGTCGGCGACGAAGTGGCCGTTGCCGGCCAGCGCGTCATCGTCCTCGCCATGTTCGTCCTCGCCGACGGCGTGGCCACCGCCCTCGACTTCGTCGTCGAGGCTCGCCGCCAGCGCGGCGCTGGCGACGCCGACCGGCGCCATGTCGAAGGGCAGCTGCGGCTCGAGCTCGGGGATGTCCTTGAGTTCGGCCAGCGGCGGCAGCTCGTCGAGCGACTTCAGGCCGAAGTAGTCGAGGAAGGTCTTGGTGGTGCCGAACAGCTCGGGCCGGCCCGGCACGTCGCGGTGGCCGACCGAGCGGATCCACTCGCGTTCTTCCAGCATCTTGATCATGTTGGCGTTGACGCTGACGCCGCGGATCTGCTCGATCTCGCCGCGGGTGATCGGCTGGCGGTAGGCGATCAGCGCGAGCGTTTCGAGCGTGGCGCGGGTGTACTTGGTCTGGCGCTCGGTCCACAGGCGCGCCACCCAGGCGTGCACGTCGGCCTTGACCTGGAAGCGGAAGCCCGAGGCGACCTCGACCAGCTCGACGCCGCGGTCGGCGCAGGCCTCGCGCAGCGCCTCGATGGCGAGCTCGAGGCTGCCCTTGGGCGGCTGCTCCTCGTCGGGGAAGAGGCCGGCCAGCTGGGCCAGGGTGAGCGGTTGCGGCGCCGCCAGCAGGGCGGCCTCGACGATGCGTCGGATCAGGGTCTGGTCCATGGTCTCGGGGCTGCGGTCCTCAGGCGTAGTCATCGTCGACGCCGTCGGAGGTCGGGGTGGGGAGCTCCGGCTCGCCGTCGCCGGCGGCCAGGGACTTGATGTAGATCGGCGCCAGCAGCGGGCGCGGCGACTGCAGGTCGGCGTGCGCGGGCGGGGCTTCCTGCACGATCTCGAGCAGCTGCTCCTTCGCCAGCTCGAGGATGGACAGGAAGGTCACCACCACGCCCAGCCGGCCTTCCTCGGCGTTGAACAGGCTCTCGAAGGCGTGGAACTGGCCGTCCGACAGCCGCCCCAGCACCTCGCCCATGCGCTGGCGGACGCTGAGCGCCTCGCGCTTGATGGCGTGGTGCGTGAACAGGTCGGCGCGCTTGAGCACGTCGCGCAGCGCCAGCAGCATCTCGCGCAGGTCCACCGGCGGCGGCACCTTGGCCACGGCGCGCTCCGGCACGTGGGCGTGCACCGCCACGGTGTCGCGGTCCTGGCGGGGCAGGGTGTCGATGTCCTCGGCGGCCTTCTTGAAGCGCTCGTACTCCTGCAGCCGGCGCACCAGCTCGGCGCGCGGGTCGGCCTCCAGGCCCTCCTCCGACGGCGGCCGCGGCAGCAGCATGCGCGACTTGATCTCGGCCAGGATGGCGGCCATGACCAGGTACTCGGCGGCCAGCTCGAAGCGCATGTCCTCCATCACGCCGATGTAGTCGACGTACTGGCGGGTGATCTCGGCGACCGGGATGTCCAGGATGTCCAGGTTCTGGCGGCGGATCAGGTACAGCAGCAGGTCCAGCGGCCCTTCGAAGGCCTCGAGGATGACCTCGAGCGCATCCGGCGGGATGTACAGGTCCTGCGGCATCTGCAGCACGGGCTGGCCCTTGAACACCGCCAGCGGCATTTCCTGCTGCTGCGGCTGGACCGGGAATGCCGGCTGCTCCGCTGGGATCGCGGTGGGTTCGCTCATCAAGTGCTCAGGCAAGGGTTGGGCTCGGGTCGAGCTGGCCCGCGGGGGCCGGGGTGCAACGATGCTTCGGTACTGCAGGTTCGCGACGTCATGGCCAGGCCGGGTCGCCTCACAGTGCTACGGGATGGAATCCCTGGCGCACCACCTCGGGGGCATCCCCGGTGCAGTCCACCACGCTGGTGGGGCCGGGCTCGCAGTCCTCGGCGTCCAGCATCACGTCGGCCCAGCGCAACCAGCGCTCGGCCACCACCTCCGCCTCGTGGCTGGCCGGATCGGTTTCGTCCGGCAGCAACAGGCTGGTCGACAGCAGGGGCTCGCCCATCGCTTCCAGCAGCGCCCGGGTGACCAGGTGGTCGGGCAGGCGTATGCCGATGTCGCGGCGCTTGCTTCGGCCGCTGTTCTTGATGCGTTTGGGCAGGTCCGCGGAGGCCGGAAGGATGAACGTGCAGGGTCCGGGGGTCAGCGATCGCATCAGCCGGAAGGCCGGATCGTCGAGCCGGGCCAGGCGGCCGGCCTCACTCAATTGGCGACAGAGTAAGGTGAAAGGGTGCTTGCTGTCCAGTTCACGCAGGCGCTGGACCCGTTCCTCGGCCGCCTTGGACTCCAGGGCCCAGACCAGCGCATAGCCCGCATCGGTGGGCGCCAGGGCCAGGCCGCCGGCCTTGAGCACCGCGGCCGCCTTGTCGACCAGGCGGGATTGGGGGTTCACGGGGTGGACGTGCAAACGCTCTGCCATGCCCGATTGTGCCCTGTGGCGGGCACCGGGGGCGAGGGCCGGGCGCTCGCCCGGCAGCCCTCGGGTACATTAACCAGCCCGAGCCGCCTGGACCCGCGCATGTTCCGAGTCACCTTCATCCTTTTGCTGCTGTTGGCGGACGCGGGGATTGCAAGGGCATCCGAGGAAATTCCGCTCGATGATTTCCTGGCGCCGGACGATATCGGCCAGTTGCTGATCTCCCCGGACGGCGAGCACTACGCGGTCACGGTGCCCATGCAGGACCGCACCGCACTCGCCATCCTCCGCCGTTCGGACCTCAAGCGCAGTGGCCACGTGATGTTCCGCGCCGGTATCCACGTGCATGACGTGCGTTGGGTCAACGACGACACCCTGGTCTACACCGACGCGCGCCGGTTCGGGAAGCTGGCCCGGCCACAGCAAAGCGGCACGCTGTATCGGATACGGGCCGACGGCAGCGACTCGCGGCCCGTGTCCCGGGAGTGGGTGAGGCTGCACGACACCCTTCGCGGCGAGGACGACTTGGTGCAGGTGATCCGCTACAACTCGGGTGGCTCGCCCCGCCTGGCCCGGATCCGGCTTGCCAACGGCGATGCCGTGGGCGGGCAGGTGAAGCTGCCGGTGCCCTCGGGCAGTTTCCACGCCGACAACACGGGGGCGATACGCTTCGCCTCGGGCTACAAGTTCGGCGAGATCCGCTCACGCCAATTCCAGCGCGAGGCCAGCGGCAAGTGGCGCGAGATCAACTCCGAGGCCTCCTCGGGCGTGGCTTGGAACTTCGCCGGGTTCTCGGCCGACAACCAGACCGCTTACCTGATCATCGAACATGCCGAGGGGCCGGATGGCTTCTATTCCTACGACCCGAAGGCAGGAACCCGGAAGCTGCTGTTCCGGCATCCGCGCGTCGACATCGGTCGGGTGCTTCGCTCGCCGGTGGATGGTGGCGTGATCGCGCTGGAGTACTTCGACGGCAAGCCGACCTTGCAGTTGGTGGCACCACGGGATCCCTTCGCCAAGGCGCTTGTTCGGATGGCCAAGGCGTTTCCCGAAGCCTACGTGACGCCCACTTCCTACACCCGGGACGGACGGATCGGCATCTACTTCGTCAGCTCCGATGTCAATTCCGGCGAGTACTACCGCGTGGACCACGACACCGGCCAGGCCGCGTTCGTCATCGCACGCAGCGAGCGGCTGGCTCCGGACCGGATGGCACCAATGACGCCGTTCCGGTTCAAGGCGCGCGACGGCCTCGAGGTCGAGGGCTTGGTCACCCGGCCCCGCGTGGCCGCGGGCCAGACGGCGCCGCTGGTGGTGATGCCGCACGGGGGCCCCACCAACGTTTTCGACCAGTGGGGCTTCGACCGCGAGGTGCAACTGCTCGCCAACCGGGGCTACGCCGTGCTGCAGGTCAATTTCCGCGGCTCCGGCAACTATGGCAGGGCCTTCCGTGAAGCCGCCAACGGCCAATGGGGCGCGAAGATGCAGGATGACATCACCGACGCCACCTTCTGGGCGATCGACCAAGGCATCGCCGAGCGCGGCCGCATCTGCCTCTACGGCGCCAGTTACGGCGCCTATGCGTCGATGATGGGGCTGATCCGGGAGCCCGGCCTGTACGCATGCGGAATTGGCAACGTCGGCCTGTACGACATGGTCGAGATGTACTCCGACCAGAAGCGCACGCGCTCGGGCCGCGATTACTTCGAGACTGCGGTGGGCAACGTCGACCTGGCCTCGATCTCACCGGCGCGCATGGCCGCGAAGATCCGTGTGCCGGTGCTGCTGGGGGCGGGCGTGCTGGACGACACCACGCCCCTGGAGCAGACACGCGCCATGCAGAAGGGACTCGAGAATGCCGGCCAGTCCCCGGAGGTCGCGCTCTACGAGGGCGAGGCGCACGGGTACTATCTGCGCAAGAACCAGCGGGACTGGGCGCAGCGCGTGCTGCGCTTCCTCGACACCCAAATTGGCCAGGCCCGCAGGCCGGCCGCCGCGACGGAGTGAGGCTTCCATGTGGTACCTGATCCACGGCATCGACCTGCCGAATTCACTGGAAAGCCGCAAGGCGCACCGGCCCGCCCACCTCGCGCGGCTCGAGGCGCTGCGCGACCAGGGGCGGCTCAAGCTGGCCGGCCCGCTGCCCGCCATCGATGCCGAGGACCCGGGTCCGGCCGGCTTCACCGGCAGCGTGATCGTGGCCGAGTTCGGCTCGCTGGCCGAAGCCAATGCCTGGGCCGCGGACGACCCCTACCTGGCCGGCGGCGTCTACGCCCGCGTGGACGTCAGCCCCTTCCGCCCGGTGCTGCCGTGAGCCTGCCGCGCGAGCAGCGGCCAGACGCCATCCGCGCCGCGCTTGAGGCGGCCCTGGCCCCGGTGGCGCTGGAGGTGGTGGACGAGAGCCACAAGCATGCCGGCCACGCCGGGGCCCGCGACGGCCGCGGCCACTTCGCGGTCACCGTGGTCAGCGAGGCCTTTGCCGGGCTGGCGCCGCTGGCCCGCCATCGCCGGGTCTATGCCGCCCTGGGCGGGCTGATGGAGACCGATATCCACGCGCTCTCGATCCAGGCCCGGACCCCGTCCGAAGCCTGAGCCCGGGCACTCGCGGAGGCGGGTGAAGCCGCTGTTATACTGCCCGTCGGCCGCGTGCCGGGGATCGCGCTCTGCCAGTGGAATCAATAACTTGGCCGAGCCGCGGACCCGCCCGCGAGCTTCCCATCGACCCTGCGGCGGGCCGCCCCCGGCGTCCCGTGGCCGGCGACTACTGGCCGGCTGCTTGAGAACCCCGACGAATGCGCCTTTCCACGATCAAGCTCTCCGGCTTCAAATCCTTCGTTGACCCCACGGTGCTGCACCTGCCGACCAACATGACCGGCGTGGTCGGTCCGAACGGTTGCGGCAAGTCGAACATCATCGACGCGGTGCGCTGGGTGATGGGCGAGAGCTCGGCCAGCCGCCTCCGCGGCGATTCGCTCACCGACGTGATCTTCTCGGGTTCGTCCACGCGCAAGCCGGTCAGCCAGGCCCAGGTCGAGCTGATCTTCGACAACTCCGAGGGCAGCATCGGCGGCGAGTACGCGCGCTATGCGGAGATCTCGGTCAAGCGTTCGGTCAGCCGGGACGGCCAGAGCAACTACTACCTCAACGGCGCCCGCTGCCGCCGCCGCGACATCACCGACCTGTTCCTGGGCACGGGCCTCGGCGCGCGCAGCTACTCGATCATCGAGCAGGGCATGATCAGCCAGATCATCGAGGCCAAGCCCGAGGACCTGCGCGTCTACCTTGAGGAAGCCGCCGGCATCTCCAAGTACAAGGAGCGCCGCAAGGAAACCGAGTCGCGCATCAAGAGCACGCGCGAGAACCTCGACCGCCTCAACGACCTGCGCGAGGAAGTGGACAAGCAGCTCGAGCACCTCAAGCGCCAGGCCCGCGCCGCCGAGCAGTACCAGGCCCTGCAGGCCGAGCGCCTGAACAAGGACGCCCAGCTCAAGGCGCTCGAATTCCGCCGCTACGACGGCCAGCTCAAGGCCCTGCACGACACCCTGACCCAGGACGAGATCAAGCTGCAGTCGCTGATGGCCGACCAGCGCCAGGCCGAGGCCCAGATCGAGGCCTGCCGCAGCCAGCATGGCGAAGCCAGCGAGGCGCTGGGCAAGGCCCAGGCCGAGGTCTACCGCGTGGGCGGCGAGCTTGCCCGCATCGAACAGCAGATCCAGCACCAGCGCGAACTGCGCCAGCGCCTGGAAACCGCCCGCGCCGAGGCCGACGCGGCCTTCGCCCAGGTCGGCGAACACATCAGCGGCGACGAGCGCCAGCTGGCCGAGTTGCACAACGCCATCGCCGCCGCCGACCCGCGGCTCGAAGCGCTGCGCGCCGAGGACGCGGGCCGGCAGGACGCGCTCAAGTCCGCCGAGGCTGCGCTGCAGGACTGGCAGCAGCGCTGGGACACCTATGCCAAGGCCCAGGCCGAGGCCGCGCGCTGGGCCGAGGTCGAGCGCACCAAGATCGAATACCTCGAGAAGCAGGCGATGGACGCCGGCCGCCGGCGCGAAGCGCTGGCCGGCGAGCGCAGCGGCCTCGACACCAGCGCGGTCACCGAGGCGCTGTCGCGCCTGGTCGCCGACCACGACCAGCAAAAGGCCGGCCTCGATGGCCTGGGCGAAACGCTGGAGCAGCGCAAGGCCGCGCTGACCGCGCTGCAGGAGCAACAGCGCCAGCAGCAGTCCGAGCTCGCCGACGTGCGCAAGCAGGGCCAGGCCGCGCGCGGCCGCCTCGCCTCGCTCGAAGCGCTGCAGCACGCCGCGCTGGGCCAGGAAAAAAACGTCGCGCTCGATTGGCTCAAGCAGCAGGGGCTCGACGGCAACGGCCGCCTCGGTGAAATGCTCACGGTCGAAGCCGGCTGGGAAGCCGCGGTCGAGACCGTGCTGGGCAGCCTGCTCGAGGCCGTCACCGTCGACGCCCCGAACGACTGGCTCGACGCGCTGGCCAGCCTGGGCCAGGGCCGCGTCGCGCTGGTCAGCAATTCCAGTGAATCCGTGTCCGTGCCCGCCGGTTCGCTGGCGGCGAAGGTGCAGGGCCCGGCCGCCGTGCGCCGCCTGCTGGCCGGCATCCACGCCGTGGAAACCGCCGCCGAGGCCCGCGCGCTGGCCCCGGGGCAGGGCGAGGCCGTCATCACCCGCGGCGGCGAATGGCTCGGCGCCGGCTGGCTGCGCGTGCTGCGCAGCGGCGAGGCCCAGCAGGGCGCGCTGGCGCGCGAGCGCGAGATCCAGGCGCTGCGCGCCGAGATCGAGGCGCTGGGCAAGAAAGAGCAGCAGACCAACGAAGGCCTGACGGCGATGCGCGACCGGCTGCTCGAGGCCGAGCAGCACCGCGAGGACGCCCAGCGCGCGCTGTACCTGGCGCACCGCAGCGTCTCCGAACTGGCCGGCCAGCTGCAGGGCCAGAAGAGCCGCCTGGAATCCGCCCAGGCCCGCGTCACCCGCATCGATGCCGAGCTGGCCACGCTGGCCACCACGCTCGAGGAATCCCAGGCCAATGCCCGCGAGGCCCGCGCCCGCCTCGAGCAGGCGGTGGCGAAGATGGGCGACCTCGAGGCCGAGCGCCAGCGCCTGGACGCCGAGCGCCGCAGCTTCGGCGAACAGCGCGACGCCGCCCGCAACAGCGCCCGCGAGGCCCGCGACGCCGCCCACCAGCTTGCACTCACGCTCGAGTCGCAACGCGCCCGCGTGATCGCCCTCAGCCAGTCGCTGGCGCGCATGGGCAGCCAGAAGGCCCAGCTCGAGGTGCGCCTGAACGAGCTCGTGGCCCAGCTCGCCGACGGCGACGCGCCGGTGGTGGCGCTGCAGGCCGAGCGCCAGGCCGCGCTCGACCAGCGCGTGATCGTCGAGAAGGACCTGGCCGCGGCCCGCTCCACGCTCGACGGCATCGAGGCCGAGATGCGCGGCTACGAACAGACCCGCCAGCAGCGCGACCAGCAGTCGCTGGCCCAGCGCGAAGCCATCTCCGCCAAGCGCATGGAAGAGCAGGCCCTGGCCCTGCGCGCCGGCCAGCTGTCCGAGGCCATCGTCGCCGCGGGCCTGGTGCTGGACGAGGTGCTGCAGGCGCTGCCCGCGCAGGCCGACGTCGACGGCTGGCAGAAGAACCTGGCCGACATCGACGCCAAGATGCGCCGCCTCGAGCCGGTCAACCTGGCCGCGATCCAGGAATACGGCGAGCAGAGCGAGCGCAAGACCTACCTCGACGCCCAGAACACCGACCTCACCTCGGCGCTGGAAACCCTCGAGGGTGCGATCCGCAAGATCGACAAGGAAACCCGCGGCCGCTTCAAGGAAACCTTCGACCGCGTCAACGCCGGCGTGCAGGAACTCTACCCGCGCCTGTTCGGCGGCGGCCACGCCTACCTCGAGCTCACCGGCGAGGACCTGCTCGACACCGGCGTCTCGATCATGGCGCGCCCGCCCGGCAAGCGCGTGTCCAACATCTCGCTGCTCTCGGGCGGCGAGAAGGCGCTGACCGCGGTGGCGCTGGTGTTCGCGATCTTCCGCCTGAACCCGGCCCCGTTCTGCCTGCTCGACGAGGTGGACGCGCCGCTCGACGAAGCCAACGTCGGCCGCTTCAGCAGCATGGTCACCGAGATGAGCGAGAAGGTGCAGTTCCTGTTCGTCACCCACAACAAGGCGACGATGGAAGCGGCCAAGCAGCTCTCCGGCGTCACCATGCGCGAACCGGGCTGCAGCCGCCTGGTGTCGGTCGACCTGGCCGAGGCCACCCGCATGGTGGGCGCGGCCTGACCGCGCCGCCGGTTTAGGGCATCATTCCAACGCGGGCCGCGGATCCGGCCCGACGCCAGACAGGGAGAGGCACCATGCTCGACGGACTCAGCGAGACCACGCTGCTGCGCATCGCCATCGGCGTCGCCGCGCTGGTGCTGTTCGCGGTCATCGTGTTCACCAGCCGCAAACCGGCGGGCAAGCAGGGCAAGCGCACCGTGCCGGCCCGCGGCGAGGCCGGCGGTTCGCGCCAGGAACCCACGCTGCGCGAGCTGCTCGAGGCCGACGCCGGCACCGGCGACGAAGCCGCCGCCATCGAGCAGTCCGAACTCGACCTGCTGGAGAAAACCCTCGCCGGCGAGGAAGTCCCCGACCGCCGTCCGGCCCCGGCGCCGCTGCCGGGCGCCCGCCCCGACGAGAACTTCGACAAGGTCGTCAGCGTCTTCCTGGCTGCGCGCGCGGGCCAGGCCCTGCACGGCCCCGACCTGGTGGTCGCGGCCGAGAAGGCCGGCCTGGTCTACGGCCACATGAACATCTTCCACCGCCTGGTGGACAACCACCCGGAGCAGGGCCCCATCTTTTCGGTCGCCAACCTGGTCAAGCCCGGCTCGTTCGAAATGGCCAACATCCAGGACCTGCGCACGCCGGGCATCAGCTTCTTCATGGCGCTGCCGGGCCCGCTGTCGGCGCTCGACGCCTGGGACGCGATGCTGCCCACCGCCCAGCGCATGGCCGAGCTGCTCGACGGCGTGCTGCTCGACGAGGAGCGCAACGCGCTCGGCCGCCAGCGCATCGCGCACATCCGCGAGGACCTGCGCAACTACGACCGCAAGCAGCAGAAGTGGGACCTGCGGACCACCCGCTGAGGCCCGGCGATGACCACGCCCGCTGACCGCGCCGCCCGGCTGCGCGCACTGCTCGAAGACGCCAATCACCGCTACCACGTGCTCGACGACCCGGCCATCCCGGACGCCGAGTACGACGCGATGCTGCGCGAGCTCGAGGCGATCGAGCGCGAGCACCCCGCGCTGTGCACGACCGATTCCCCGACCCGGCGCGTCGGCGGCCTGCCGCTGGACGGCTTCGAGCAGGTCACGCACGCGCAGCCGATGCTGTCGCTCAACAACGCCTTCGCCGACGAGGAAGTCGCGGAGTTCGTGCAGCGCATCGCGCGCGAGCTGGGCGAGCCCGAGCCGGTGTTCTCGGTCGAGCCCAAGCTCGACGGCCTGGCGATCAGCCTGCGCTACGAGCACGGCGTGTTCGTGCGCGGCGCCACCCGCGGCGACGGCGCCACCGGCGAGGACGTCACCGCCAACCTGCGCACCGTGAAGGCCATCCCGCTGAAGCTGCGCGGCGATGCGCCGGCGGTGCTGGAAGTGCGCGGCGAGGTCTACATGCCGCGCGCCGGCTTCGAGGCCTACAACGCGCGCATGCGCGAGACCGGCGGCAAGGTGCTGGCCAACCCGCGCAACGGCGCCGCGGGCTCGCTGCGCCAGCTCGACCCGCGCATCGCGGCCTCGCGGCCGCTGGCGTTCTACGCCTACGGCCTCGGCGCCACCGAGGGCTGGGCGCTGCCGCCGCGGCATTCGCAGGTGCTCGCGGCGCTGCGCGGCTTCGGATTCCCGGTCTCGCCCGAGGTCGCGGTGGCGCGCGGCACCCAGGGACTGCTCGACTACTATGCCGCCATCGGCGCCCGCCGCGACGCGCTGCCTTACGACATCGACGGCGTGGTCTACAAGCTCGATGCCCACGACCAGCAGCGGGCGATGGGCTTCGTCTCGCGCGCGCCGCGCTGGGCGATCGCGCACAAGTTCCCGGCCCAGGAGCAGCTCACCACGGTCGAGGCGATCGAGGTGCAGGTCGGGCGCACCGGCGCGCTGACGCCGGTGGCGAGGCTGGCGCCGGTGCAGGTCGCCGGCGTCGTCGTCACCAACGCCACCCTGCACAACGCCGACCAGATCGCGCGGCTGGACGTGCGCGTCGGCGACACGGTGATCGTGCGCCGCGCCGGCGACGTGATCCCCGAAGTCGTGCGGGTGCTGCCGGAAAAGCGACCGCTGGACGCGCGCGGCGAGCCGCTGCACGCGCCCTACGTGTTCCCGTCCGCTTGCCCGGCCTGCGGTTCGCACACCGAGGCCGTGCGCAAGGTGCTCAAGACCACCAAGGCCGGCGGCATCGAGTACGCCGAGGGCGCCGCCATCGTCTGCACCGGCGGCCTGTTCTGCCCGGCGCAGCGCAAGCAGGCGCTGGTGCACTTCGCCTCGCGCAAGGCCATGGACATCGAGGGCCTGGGCGAGCGCTTCATCGAGGCGCTGGTGGATTTCGGCTACGTCGCGACGGTGGCCGACCTGTATACGATGACGGTCGAGCGCTTCCTGGAGATGAAGCAACGTGCCGACGAGCGCGACGGCACCGTGCCCGAGACCGTCAAGGCCGGCAAGATCGCCAGCAAGTGGGCCGAAAACCTGGTCGCTGCGATCGCCGCCAGCAAGGACACGTCGCTCGAGCGCGTGCTGTTCGCCCTTGGCATCCGCGACGTCGGCGAATCCACGGCGCGCACCCTGGCGCGCTGGTTCGGCGCGCTCGACCCGCTGATGGCCGCCGACGAGGCCAGGCTGGTCGAGATTCCCGATGTCGGCCCGGTGGTGGCGACGCGCATCGCCGGTTTCTTCGCCGAGCCGCACAACCGCGAGGTGGTGCAGGCCCTGCGCGATGCCGGCGTGCGCTGGCCCGAGGGCCCGCCGCAGCGTTCGGCCGAGGGCCCGCTGGCCGGCCAGACGGTGGTGCTGACCGGCGCGCTGTCGGCGATGAGCCGCGACGCCGCCGGCGACCGCCTGCAGGCGCTGGGCGCGAAGGTCGCGGGCAGCGTGTCGAAGAAGACCAGCTTCGTGGTCGCCGGCGAGGCCGCCGGCTCCAAGCTCGACAAAGCCCGCGAGTTGGGCATCGAAGTCTGGGACGAGGCGCGCCTGCTGGAATTCCTGAACGCCAACCCCGCCGACTGAGCCCCGGGTGCGTCCGGCGGCCGCTGGCCGGGCGTACAGTATTCCCATGAAGGACTGGAAACCCACCGCCAACCTCAAGGCCCTGCGCCTGCGCGCCGAGCTGTACGCGCTGCTGCGCCATTTCTTCGCCGAGCGCGGCGTGCTCGAGGTCGAGACGCCGGTGATGTCGGCGTCGGGCAACACCGATCCCAACATCGAGAGCTTCGCGCTCGATTTCGATGGCCCCAAGGCGGCTGGTGCCGGGTCGCGCTGGCTGCGCACTTCGCCCGAGTTCCCGCTCAAGCGCTTGCTGGCCGCGAGCGTCGGCGACTGCTACGAGCTCGGCCGCGTGTTCCGCAACGGCGAGGCCGGCAAGCGCCACAATCCCGAGTTCACGATGCTCGAGTGGTACCGCGTCGGCTGGGACCACCACCGCCTGATGGACGAGACCGCCGAGCTGCTCAAGGCCGCGATGGCACTGGCGGGGCGACGCGCCACCGTGCGCGACACCAGCTTCCGCCAGCTCTACCTCGACAAGTTCGGCTTCGATCCGCTGATCGCGCCCGAGGAAGAGCTGCGCTCGCCGCTGCTGGTGTTCGGCATCGACCCGGCCGGCCTGACCCGCGACGACTGGCTGGACCTGCTGATGACCCACCTCATCCAGCCCAGCATCCCGGCCAGCCGCATCCTGCTGGTTTACGACTACCCGGCCAGCCAGTGCGCACTGGCGCGGCTGCGCCCGGGCAATCCGCCGGTGGCCGAGCGCTTCGAGGCCTTCCTGGGCCCGCTGGAAGTGGCCAACGGCTACCACGAGCTCAACGACGCCACCGAACAGCGCGCCCGCTTCGAGGCCGACCTGGCCCGGCGCCGCGCGCGCAACGCCAGCCAGCCCGCGATCGACGAGCGGCTGCTGGCCAGCTTGCCCAAGCTGCCGGCCTGCGCCGGCGTGGCGCTGGGCGTCGACCGGCTGATGATGGCGCTGATGGGCACCGACCGGATCGCCGACGTGATGGCCTTCCCGTTCGAACGGGCATGAATCCCGGGTAAGCGCCGTGCCCGGCGCTGCCCGGGTTGGCCGCCGATTCATGCTCGCCCCTTTATTTTCGCCATCAGCCGGCCACCGTGGCCGCCGCTCCGGAGCCTTGCCATGAACCGTCTGCTTTTCGCCCTGGCCGCCCTCGCCACCGTCGCGCTGCCGCTGTCCGCCCAGGCCACCGATCGCTACGACGCGCGCTATCGCGACTACCCGCGGCCGCCGCCGCAGGTGATCGTGAGCTGCAATTCGGATGGCTATCGCGAGCGCTACTGCCCGGCGGACACGCGGGGCGGCGTGCGCCTGGTGCGCCAGGTGTCGAACAGCAAGGGGCCGTGCATCGAAGGCCGCAGCTGGGGCTACGACCGCCGCGGCATCTGGGTCACCGACGGCTGCCGCGCGGAGTTCGAGGTCGGCGCCGCCTACGGCCCGGGTTATGGCCATCCCGACTATGGCCGGCCGGACTACGGGCCGCGCATCGTGCGCTGCGAGTCGGTCCGCGGCCGCGAGAATTTTTGCCGGGTGCCTGGCGGCCGCATCGAGTCGGTCGACATCAAACGCCGCCTGAGCAAGGCCAACTGCACCTACCGCGAGGGCTGGGGTTTCACCCCGCGCGGCATCTGGGTCGACCGCGGCTGCCGCGCCGACTTCATCGTCTACTGAATCACCGCGTCCGCGTGCGGGCGCGCCCCTCGGCCGGCGCCTTCCTGGAGGGTGCCGGCTTTTTCGTGGGCTTCGGCGCCGCCTTCTTCGCCGGCTTGCGCGCCGGGGCAGGGCGGGTGCCGGCGGCGGAGACCGCGTTGCCCAGCTGTCGGCCGAGCGCGCTGGCGAGTTTCAGCGGTGGCATCGCCAGCGCCAGCGCCTCGGCGCTCCACGCCTTCAGCGTGGACGGTGCCAGGTTCAATGCGCCGGCCAGCGGTGCCGGCAGCCAGTCGGCGCCGGCCTTGCGCAGGCGGCAAACGCTGTCGGCGTAGCGGCCCGCCGCCCAGGTCGAGGCAACGGCGCGCACGGTCGCCGTGACCAGCGGTTCCAGCGGCGTGTAGCGCATCAGCGGACCGCTGACCGCCGCCGGCAGCCAGCCGCGCAGCAGCGAGCGCAGGCCTTCGCGCGTCGCCAGCGGGCTCAGCACGGCCTGCGTCTGCGCCACGGCCAGCACGCCTTCGACTTCCCAGCCCGCGGGCTTGAGCTTGTAGCGCCGGTAGATGGCCTCCACCAGCTTGCGCTGGATGTCCTCGGCCGACTCGGTGCTGCCCGCGCGCCTGATCGCGATCGGCAGGAAGGGCTTGAGCAGGGGGACGCGATCCAGCCCGACCTGCAGGGCGGCGCCGGCGCCGGCCCGGACACAGGCGGCGTGCAGCATCGGTTCGATGCCGGCGTCCAGCGGCGGCGGTTGGCGCGTTCGGGGGCGGGCAGGGCGGGTGCTCATGGGCCGAGCATAGCGCGGCGGCCGTGTTGGTAAACTCATGGGCCCCGCCGCCCGGACCCGCGCATGGACTTCGAACGCTACGACCGCATCCGCCCGATCCGCTGGGAGGGCGACCACCTGTCGCTGCTCGACCAGCGCCGGCTGCCCTTCGTGGTCGAGCACGTGGCCTGCCGCGACAGCGAGGCGGTCGGTCGCGCCATCCACGACCTGGTCGTGCGCGGTGCGCCGGCCATCGGCATCGCCGCGGCCTGGGGTGCGGTGCTGGCCGCACGCGACGTGGCCGCCGCCGATGGCGCCGCCGCCCTGGCGAAGCTCGCTCCGGCGCTGGACCGTCTTCAGGCCGCGCGCCCGACCGCAGTGAACCTGATGTGGGCCCTGGCCCGCCTGCGCCGCGTGCTGGCCAGTGCCGGTGCCGACTGGGCCGCGGTGCTGTCCGCCGAGGCCCGCGCGATCGAAACCGAGGACCTGGCCGCCAACCGCCGAATGGGCGCGCTCGGCGCCGCCCTGATCGAACCCGGCAGCGGCGTGCTGACCCACTGCAACACCGGCTCGCTGGCCACCGCCGGCTTCGGCACCGCCCTGGGCGTGATCCGCGCGGGCGTCGCCGAAGGCCGCATCGGCAAGGTCTTCGCCAGCGAAACCCGGCCCTGGCTGCAGGGCGCGCGCCTCACCGCCTGGGAGCTGCTGCAGGACGGCATCGCCGCCACCCTGATCGCCGACGGCGCGGCCGCCCACCTGATGAAGACCGGCGCGGTGCAGTGGGTGATCGTCGGCGCCGACCGCATTTGCGCCAACGGCGACACCGCCAACAAGATCGGCACCTACTCGCACGCCATCGCCGCCCGCCACCACGGGGCGAAGGTGATGGTGGTGGCGCCCTCGTCCACCGTGGACATGGCCACCGCGCACGGCGACGACATCGAGATCGAGATGCGCGACCCCGCCGAACTGCTGTCGGTGGCGGGCACGCGCACGGTCGCGGAGGGCGTGCAGGCGTGGAATCCGGTATTCGACGTGACCCCCGCCGGGCTGATCGATGCCATCGTCACCGAGCGCGGCGTGGTGATGGCCCCGGACCGGGCCCGGATGCAGGCGCTTTTCGGGCCCGGATGAGCGCCTAAGTACTTGTTTTTCGGCTTCAAAACGGACCCTTCGCGGGGCCGTTTCTGTTATGATTTCGCGTCCCTGAAAGCCCTCGTCCGCGGCCCTGGCCGCGGCACCCGCCCGAACGTCGAATACGGAAGCACGAATGGCAGATCTCGCGAAGGAAATCATCCCGGTCAACCTCGAAGACGAGATGCGCAAGAGCTACCTCGATTACGCCATGAGCGTGATCGTCGGCCGCGCCCTCCCGGATGTCCGCGACGGCCTCAAGCCCGTTCACCGCCGCGTGCTGTTCGCCATGAACGAGCTCGGCGCCCACAGCAACAAGCCCTATTACAAGTCCGCCCGAATCGTCGGCGACGTCATCGGCAAGTACCACCCGCATGGCGATCAGTCGGTCTATGACACGCTGGTGCGCATGGCCCAGCCGTTCTCGCTGCGCTACCTGCTGGTCGACGGCCAGGGCAACTTCGGCTCGGTCGACGGCGACTCCGCCGCCGCCATGCGATACACCGAGGCGCGCATGTCGCGCCTGGCGCACGAGCTGATGGCCGACATCGACAAGGACACCGTCGACTTCCAGCCCAACTACGACGAGAAGGAGCTCGAGCCGACGGTGATGCCGTCGCGCTTCCCGAACCTGCTGGTCAACGGCTCCGCCGGCATCGCGGTCGGCATGGCCACCAACATCCCGCCGCACAACCTCGGCGAAGTGATCGACGCCACCATCGCGCTGATCGACGACCCGGACACCAGCATCGGCGACCTGATGCAGTACGTGCCGGGCCCGGATTTCCCCACCGCCGGCATCATCAACGGCGCCGCCGGCATCCACGCCGCCTACCACACCGGCCGCGGCCGGGTGCGCATGCGCGCGAAGGCCGAGGTCGAGGTCAACGAGGACAACGGCCGCGAAGCCATCATCGTCACCGAGCTGCCCTACCAGGTGAACAAGGCGCGGCTGATCGAGAAGATCGCCGAGCTGGTGAAGGAAAAGAAGCTCGAGGGCATCAGCGAGCTGCGCGACGAGTCCGACAAGGACGGCATGCGCATCTTCATCGAGGTCAAGCGCGGTGATTCGGCCGAGGTGGTGCTCAACAACCTCTACCTGCAGACGCCGATGGAGTCGGTGTTCGGCATCAACATGGTGGCCCTGGTCGACGGCCGCCCGCAGGTGCTCAACCTCAAGCAGATGCTCGAGGCCTTCATCCGCCACCGCCGCGAGGTGGTGACCCGCCGCACCATCTTCGAGCTGCGCAAGGCCCGCGCCCGCGCCCACATCCTCGAGGGCCTTACGGTCGCGCTCGCCAACATCGACGAGATGATCGAGCTGATCAAGACCTCCGAGAACCCCGTGGTTGCGAAGGAGCGGATGCTCGCGCGCACCTGGCAGCCCGGCCTGGTCGGCGCGCTGCTGGCCGCGGCCGGCGCCGAGGCTTCGCGTCCGGAAGACCTGCCGGCCGGCGTCGGCCTGGTCGCCGGTGGCTACCAGCTCACCGAGGTCCAGGCGCAGCAAATCCTCGAGATGCGCCTGCACCGCCTCACCGGCCTGGAGCAGGAGAAGCTCACCGACGAATACAAGCAGCTGCTCGAGGTCATCCGCGGCCTGATCGAGATCCTCGAGAACCCGGACGTGCTGCTCGAGGTGATCCGCACCGAGCTGCGCAACCTGCGCGAGGAGTACGCCGACGCCCGCCGCACCGAGATCCGCCCGGGCGAGGAAGACCTCGACATCCTCGACCTGATCGAATCCGAGGACGTGGTGGTCACGCTCTCGCACGCCGGCTACGCCAAGCGCCAGCCGCTCACCACGTATCGCGCGCAGAAGCGCGGCGGCAAGGGCCGTTCGGCCACGGCGGTGAAGGAAGAGGACTTCATCGACCGCCTGTGGGTGGTGAACACGCACGACACGCTGCTCACCTTCACCAGCACCGGCCGCGTGTTCTGGCTCAAGGTCTACCAGCTGCCCGACGCCGGCCCGAACTCGCGCGGCCGCCCGATCATCAACTGGATCCCGCTGCAGGAAGGCGAGAAGGTGCAGGCGGTGCTGCCGGTGCGTGAGTTCGACGAGTCGCACTTCGTGTTCTTCGCCACCCGCGACGGCACGGTCAAGAAGACCCCGCTCAGCGACTATTCCCGCCCGCGCTCCACCGGCATCTGGGCCATCAACCTCGACGAGGGCGATGGCCTGGTGGACGTGCAGCTGACCAACGGCGAGCGCAACGTGATGCTGTTCGCCAGCAACGGCAAGGCCGTGCGCTTCGACGAGTCCGAGGTGCGCCCGATGGGCCGCACCGCCACCGGCGTGCGCGGCATGCGCCTGAAGGAAGACGAGGAAGGGCAGGGCGCCAAGGTCGTGTCCATGATCGTGGTGGACGGCGACGGCGACATCCTCACCGCCAGCGAGAATGGCTTCGGCAAGCGCACCGCCGTGTCCGAGTTCCCGCGCAAGGGCCGCGGCACCCAGGGCGTCATCGCCATGCAGACCAGCGACCGCAACGGCGAGCTGGTCGGCGCGATCCAGCTCACCGAGCAGCACGAGATCCTGCTGATCTCCGACCAGGGCACCCTGGTGCGCACGCGCGCCTCGGAGGTCAGCCAGGTCGGCCGCAACACCCAGGGCGTCACCCTGATGCGCGTGGCCGAGGACGAGAAGCTGATCGCGGTCGAGCGCGTGGACGTGCTCGAGGTCGACGACGAGGAAGGCGCCCCCGGCGCCACCCTCACGGAGCCCTCGCAGCCCCAGCCCGAGGCTTGACGGCGCGGGGTCAGGTTCCCAACCTGGCCCCGGGCTTGAACTGGGAGAGTCGAATGCGTGTTTTCCATTGCGTCGTGGCCGGCTTGGCCACGGCCTGGCTGTTGGTCTCAATGCCGGTTCCGGCGCAGGAGGCGGTGCCCCGAGTCCGCGCCAGCGATGCCGACCGCATCGGCGCGGCCCGTGACCGCGTGCTGCCGGTGGTGGTGAGCATCCTCACCGTCCGCGAGGACCACCAGCAGGGCGAGCCCGTGCTCAGCGTGTCCAGCGGCAGCGGCACGGTGGTGACGCCGCAGGGCCACATCGCCACCAACGCCCACGTCACCCAGAACGGCAAGAGTTTCCGCGTCGTATTCGCCGACGGCCGCGAGCTGCCGGCGCGGCTGGTCGGCACCGACACGCTGTCCGACCTGGCCGTGCTGCAGGCGCTGCCGCCGAAGCCCGAAACCTTCGCCCATGCCGAGTTCGCCGACGTGCTTGACCTGCAGCCGGGCGACACCGTGCTGGCGATGGGTGCGCCCTGGGGCCTGTCGAACTCGATGAGCGCGGGCGTGGTGAACAACCCGCGCCGCCTGCTGGTGTCGCTGTTCGACGACGAGGCCGACTACGAGGACCGCCTCGGCGTGGACGAACCCACCGGCCGCTACTACGCCTGGATCCAGCACGACGCCGCCATCGCCCCGGGCAACTCCGGCGGCCCGCTGGTCGATCTGTCGGGCCGCATCGTCGGCGTGAACACCCGCGGCATGATCTTCGGCGGCGACCTTGCCTTCGCCATTCCCGGGCCCGATGCCCGCGACGTGGTGCGTGCGCTGGTGGCCGACGGCCGCATCCGCCGCGCCCAGTTCGGCTTCCGCCTGCGCTCGCTCAAGGGCACGGGCCTGGACCGCGGCGTGCTGGTGAACGCGGTCGAGCGCGGCTCGGTCGCCGAGAAGGCCGGCCTGCGCGCCGGCGACCGCATCCTGACCCTGCAGGGCGAGGCCGTGGACGCGCGCCAGCCGGTGGACGTGCCCGCGCTGCAGCGCCGGATCGCCGAGCTGCCGGCCGGCGAGGCGCTGCGCCTGGGCGTCGATCGCGACGGCCGCCGCAGCGAGCTGCGCCTGATGGCCGATGCGCAGGCCGAGGATCCCGGCGAGGAGCGTGCCTTCGCACCTTTCGGCGTGTCGCTGAAGCCGCTGACGCCGGCCATGGGCCGTCGGCGGAACCTGGATGACGCCGAGGGCCTGCTGGTCACCGGCGTCCGCCCCGGCGGCCCGGCGGCGATCGCCAGGCCCGGCCTGGCACCGGGCGACGTGATCCGGCGGGTCGGCGGCCGGCCGGTGCGCACCCTGGACGACCTCGAGGCCGTGGCCGGCGCGCCGTCGCCGACCGGCGGCCCGCTGGTGGTCGACTTCCAGCGCGCCGCCGAGCAGCGGCTGGCGGTGCTGGTGCCCATCCACGGCGATCGCCTGCGCACGCCGCTGCCTGAACTGGCCAAGGCCTGGTCCGGCGTCGAAGTGCAGCCGGTCACCTCTTCGCTGGCCCGCGACCTGGGCCTCGGCGCCGCGGGCTACCGCATCATCCGGGTCTACCCGGGAAGCCCGCTGGCGGCCGCCGGCGCCCGCATTGGCGACCTGCTGACCGGCATCAACGGCACCCCGTTGCGCGCCGCGAATGAATCCGCCGCCGACGGCTACCACCAGCGCGTGCGCGACCTGCCGATCGGCAGCGAGGCGGAGTTCCAGGCACTGCGCGACGGCAAGCCGCGCACCTTCGAAGTCACGCTGGGCGAGTCGCCGGTGAACACCTCCGGCCTGCGCACCCTCGCCCTGGCCACGCTGCGGGCGCAGCTGCGCGAGCTGGGCTTCTACGACCGCGCCGCGCGCCGCCTGCCGGCCTCGCGCCAGGGCGTGGTGGTCGACGGCGTCGAGCCGGGCGGCCCCGCCGGCCTGGCCCACCTGCAGGGTGGCGACATCATCATCAGCCTCGCCGGCGAGGACGTGCGCGACCCGCCCGGCCTGGCCGCGGCGCTGGACGCGGCGCTGGCGAAGGGAAATGGCAGCGTGATCCCGCTGCAGGTGATCCGCGGCGGCGAGACCCGGATCCTCTACCTCGAACGCTACTGGCTCACGGAGACGCCATGACCCCGATGCTTCGACTGTTCGTGGCCGCCGGCCTGCTGGCATTCGCCGCCGCGCTGCCGGCCGCGGCGCCGGATGATTCCTTCGACGATTACCGCGCCATCTACCGCGACCTGGTCGATCGCCACGCCGGCGCGGTGGTGACGGTGAAGTTCGTGATGTCGGTGACCAGCTCCGGCAACGAGCAGAGCATCGAGGACCGCACCCAGGCCATCGTGGTCAGCGCCGACGGCCTGCTGCTGGTGCCCGAACGCGCGGTCAGCGTTGATTTCGCCGCGCTCGGCAACGCCACGCCCGGGCAGGCCTCGCCAGTCGCCACCTCCAGCGATTTCCGCGTGCGGCTGGCCGACAGCGAAGACTGGCTGCCGGCCGACCTGGTCACCCGCGACGGCGAGCTGGGCCTGGCCTGGCTGCGCCTGCGCCAGCCGCCGGGGGTGCTGCCGTTCGTGGATCTCGCCAAGGGCGTCGGCCCGGAGCCGGGCATGGTCTTCTTCTCGCTGCTGCGCACCTCGGACGAGTGGGGCGCGGTGCCGGTGTTCCGGCCGGGCCTGGTGCTGGGCGAAACCCGCAACCCGACCTTCCGCCTGCTGGTGGACGGCGTGCCGGGCCTGGCGTTCTCGCACGACGGCCGGCCGATGGGTTACGTGGACATCGACCTGGCCGCGGTCACCCGCCAGCGCGGCACCGGCCTGGGCCTGGACTTCGCCGACATGGCGCTGCGGATGACGCCGATCGACAAGGTCGCCGCCGCCACCACGCAGGCCGCGAAGCTGCCGGTCGCGGGGCGCTGACCGCTTCACTCCGCCGATTCCGTGGCGCCAATCCGGCGCGGGCGGCGACCTATACTGGCCGCCACCCCCCGGGAGCCGGCCCATGCCTTCGATGTCCGCCCTCCGCCGCGCGTTCGCGCTGCTGATCCTCGCCACCGCGATGCTGGCCTTCGCCGGCTGCAAGCGCGACGCCAACCAGGTTCCCGAGCTGCAGGGCGGCGACGCCGTGGATGCGCGGCCTGCGGTCGAAGGCTTCGGGCTGCTGGCCGCGGGGCGCGGCGAACACCAGGGCCAGCTGGCGATCGAGCTGCAGTTCTCGCAGCCGCTCGCCGCCAGCCAGGCCTTCGATGACCTGCTGGTGGTGACTGACCCGGACGGTGCCGTCGTGAAGGGCAGCTGGGTGCTGGACCGCGAAGCGGCCGTGCTGCGTTTCCCCTACGTCGAGGCCAGCAAGGACTACGAAGTGCTGCTGCGCGCCGGCCTGGTGGCGGCCGATGGCAAGGCGCTGGGGCGCGAGGAGCGCCGCAAGGTCAACACCGGCCCGGTCGCGCCTGCGGTCGGCTTCGCCTCGCAGGGCAGCGTGCTGCCGGCGCGCGACACCCGAGGCCTGCCGGTGGTGTCGGTGAACGTGCCCGAGGTGGACGTCGAGTTCCTGCGCGTGCGCGACAGCGAGGTCGCCAACTTCTTCGTCAGCTACCAGCGCGGCGGCCGCCGCGGCGGCTGGGAGCTGGGCGAGAGCCAGTGGGAAGAGCGCCCCGCGATCACCCGCGTCGCCGACCCCGTCTACCTCAACCGCTTCGTGCTTGGCGGCGCCGACAACGAGCGCCGGCTGAGCTACCTGCCGGTCCAGAACATCGCCGAGCTGCAGCGGCCCGGCGTCTACTTCGCGCTGATGCGGCGCGTGGGCGATTACGACGAAGCCTACGAGACCGCCATCTTCTTCATCAGCGACATCGGCCTGCACCTTCGCGCCTACGGCGACCAGGTGCTGGTGCACACGGCCTCGCTGAAGTCGGGCAGCCCCACCGGCGACGTCGCGCTGCAGGTGATCGACCGCAAGGGCGACGTGGTCGCGCGCGCCACCACCGATGGTGCCGGCAACGCGCGCATCGCCTACGCGCTCGACGCCAACCACGTGCTGGTGGCCAGCAGCGGCAACGACGTATCCATGCTGCCGCTCAACCAGCCGGCGCTGGACCTGTCGGAGTTCTCGGTGGCGGGCCGGCCGCAGGCCTGGTTCGATGTGTTCGCGTGGTCGGGGCGTGACCTTTACCGCCCCGGCGAGACGCTGCGGGTGTCGGCCCTGATGCGCGACCACGATGGCCGTGCGGTGAAGGCGCAGCCGCTGTTCCTGAGCCTGAAGCAGCCCGATGGCAAGGTTTTCCTGGAAACCCAGCTCGCCGCCGAGGAAGGCGGCTACTACCGCTGGAGCCACGCGCTGCCGGTGGACGTGCCGACCGGCCGCTGGCAGGTCGAGTTCCGCACCGCGCCGGGCGCGAAGGACGTCGTGCAGGGCATGTCGCTGCGGGTGGAGGAATTCCTGCCCGAGCGCATGAAGCTCGAACTGGCGAGCGCGGCCGAGGTGCTGGCGCCCGGCCAGCCGCTGGCGCTGGACGTCACCGCGGCCTATCTCTACGGTGCGCCGGCGGCCGGCAATCGCTTCACCGCGCGGCTGTCGGTGAGCGCCGAGCAGCACCCGCTGGAAGCCTTCCCGGACCACTTCTTCGGCGACCCGACGCTGGCGCTGCCGCGCGAGGCCAAGGACGCGGTGGACGAGGCGCTGGACGCGCAGGGCAAGCTCAGCGCATCGATCGCGCTGCCCGAGGAAGTCGCCCAGCCAGGCGCGCCGGTGGCCGTGGTCGCCAGCGGCAGCGTCTACGAAAGCGGCGGCCGCCCGGTCAGCCGCAGCCTCAAGCGGGTGCTGTGGCCGGCGCCCGAACTGGTCGGCGTGCGGCCGATGTTCGATGCGAAGGAGGGCGCGCCCGCCAACGGCGTCGCCGGCTTCTCGCTGCTGCGCGCGCGGGCCGACGGCCAACGCGTGGCGGGCGAGGGCCTGCAGGTGAGCCTGGTGCGCGAGCGACGCGACTACCATTGGCGCCAGGATCCCGGCGGCGGCTGGGGCTTCGACTACACCTCGCGCTTCGAGACGGTGGAAACCCGCGAGCTCGCCGTGCGCGCCGACGGCGACGTGCGCGTGGACTTCCCGGTGGAGTGGGGCGAGTACCGGCTCGAGGTGCGCGACCCGGCCACCGGCCTGCTCACGCGCCTGCCTTTCGTGGCCGGCTGGAGCTGGGACAACCAGAACCGCGGCCTGGATGCGCGCCCCGACAAGGTCAAGCTGGCCCTGGACAAGACCGCCTACCGCGCCGGCGACACGCTGCGGGTCACGGTCACGCCGCCGCAGCCGGGCCAGGGGCTGCTGCTGGTCGAGACCGACAGGCTGCTGCACGTGCAGCCGCTGCTGGCCAAGCCCGGCGAGACCTACGAGATCAAGGTCACCGAGGACTGGGAGCGGCACGACGTCTACATCACCGCGCTGGTCCTGCGCGGCGGCTCCGCGGTCGAGAAGGTGACGCCGGCCCGTGCCGTGGGCGTGGCGCACGTTCCGATGGACCGCGCCGACCGCCGCGTGCCGGTGACCGTGCAGGCGCCCGCGCAGGCGCGCCCCGAGCAGCCGCTGCCGGTGGTGGTCAGCGCGCCGGCGCTGGCCGGCAAGACCGCCTGGGCGACGATCTCCGCGGTCGACCTGGGCATCCTCAACATCACCCGCTTCCCGGTACCCGACGCCGCGGCGCATTTCTTCGCCCAGCGCCGCCTCGGCGTCGAGGCGCACGACCTGTACGGCCGCGTGATCGAAAGCTTCGACGGCGAAGTGGCGCGCCTGCGCTTCGGCGGCGACATGGCGCTGCCGGCGCTGCCGCAGGCGCGGCGCCCGACTGCGCGCGTGCAGACCGTGGACCTGTTCGCCGGCCCGGTGGCACTCGATGCGCAGGGCCGCGCGACGGTGGACGTGGCGGTGCCCGACTTCAACGGCACGCTGCGCGTGTCGGCCCTCGTGTTCAGCGACGAGGTGTACGGGCAGGGCAGCAGCGAATCGGTGCTGCGTGCGCCGGTGCTGGCCGAAGTCAGCGCGCCGCGCGTGCTGGCGCCCGGCGACCGCAGCCTGGTGACGCTGGACCTGCAGAATTTCACCGGTGCCGAGGGCGCCTTCCAGGTGGACCTGCAGACCCGCGGCCCGATCGCCGTGGCCAGCGGCCGCCGCGAGGTGAAGCTGGCGGCCGAAGCCAAGCAGACGCTCGAGTTTGCGCTCAGCGGCACCGAGGGCTTTGGCACCGGCACCCTGGTGCTGCGGGTCGAGGGCGGCGGGCACGTGGTGAACCGCGAGTTCGACGTACCGGTGCGCGCGGCCTGGGGCGACATCGCCCGCTCGCAGGCGCGCACGGTGGCGCCGGGCAGCACGCTCACGCTCGACCGTGCGCTGGCCGAGGGCCTGATGCCTGGCACCGTGTCGGCGCGCATGACGCTGACCACGCAGCCGCCCATTCCCTTCGCACGCGCGCTGCAGGACCTGCTGGCCTATCCCTACGGCTGCGTCGAGCAAACCACCACCCGTGGCTACGCGGCCCTGCTGCTCGATGCGGACAGCGCCCGGCGCATGGGCTTCACTGGCCTGGATGAAGCCGCGCGACGCCAGCAGCTCGAGGGCGCGTTCAGCCGCCTGGCGGCCCTGCAGGCGCCGAACGGCCACTTCTCGATGTGGGGCGGCAGCGACACCATGCCCATCCTCACGCCCTACGTGGCCGAGTTCCTGCTGGCCGCGCGCGAGGCCGGCTTCGCGGTGCCGGAGACGCTGCTGCAGAAGACGCTCGAGCGCCTGGGCGAAGACCTGCTCACCGGCGGCGTGCCCTTCTACCAGTACGACGATGCCGACCACCTGCGCTTCGCCTACCAGGCGCAGGCCGGCTACGTGCTGGCCAAGGTCAACCGTGCGCCGCTGGGTACGCTGCGCGCGCTGCACGACAACCAGCGCGGCAAGTCGCTCACCGGCCTGCCGCTGATGCACCTGGGCCTGGCGCTGGCGCTGCAGGGCGACGAGGCCCGCGCCGCGGTGGCGGTGCGCGAGGCGCTCGCCAAGCCCGACGGCCGGCCGCGCTGGCTGGGCGACTATGGCTCGCCGCTGCGCGACCAGGCGCTGATGCTGGCCCTGCTCGGGGAGAACAAGCGCACCGACGGCAGCCGCGACGCCCGCCTGTTGGCGCTGTCGCGCGACCTGCAGGCACGGCTGGGCGAGAGCCGCTACTGGCTCAGCACCCAAGAGAAGATCGCGCTCGCGCGCCTGGGTCGCGGCCTGGCCCTGGACAGCCAGGCGACGTTCTCCGGCGTGCTGGCCGTGGGTGCGCAAGAGCAGGCGATCGACGCCGATCGCGTGCTCAGCCGCGACTACGGCTTTGGTGACCTCTCGGCCGGCGTGCGCTTCGTGCCGCAGGCCGAGGCGCCGGTGTTCGCCAGCATCGACGTCGCCGGCGTGCCGCGCACGGCGCCGGCGCCCGACGACAGCGCGATCACCGTGCAACGCACCTGGTTCAACCCCGACGGCACCCGCTGGAAGCCGGGCCCGCTGCGCGAGGGCCAGGTGCTGGTGGCGGCGCTGCGGGTCGAGGCGCGCGAGGCGATGCCCGACGCGCTGCTGGTGGACCTGCTGCCGGCCGGGCTGGAGATCGAGAACCTCAACCTCACCGACCCGGCGCAGTGGGCCGACGTGGTGATCGAGGGCGTGACGCTCAGCGACCGTGGCGACTTCGCCGAGAAGCTGCACGAGGAGTACCGCGACGACCGCTACGTGGCCGCGCTCAAGCTCTATGCCGGCCAACCTGCCCAGCTGTTCTACCTGGTGCGGGCGGTGACGCCCGGGACCTACGTGGTGCCGCCGCCGCAGGTCGAGGACATGTACCGGGCCGAGCTGCGCGGCGTCGGCAGGGCGGTGCCGGCGACGGTGACCGTCGTGCAGCCCTGAACGCGGCGACACCCGGCCCGCGCCGCCGCGGCAGGCGACGCGGGCGGTGGCTGGCGGCGTTGCTCGCGCTGCTGGTGCTGGCGTTCGCGCTCGACCGCCTGTTCCCCCCGCCGTTGCCCGCCGCCGATGGCGCCGGTGCGGTGGTGCTGGCCGCGGACGGCTCGCCGCTGCGCGCGTTCGCCGGGCGCGACGGCGTGTGGCGCTACCCGGTCGCGGTGCACGAGGTGTCGCCGCATTACATCGAGGCGCTCCTGACCTACGAGGACCGCTGGTTCCGGCACCATCCGGGCGTCAATCCGCTCGCCCTGGTCCGCGCGGGTGGCCAGTGGCTCGCGAACGGGCGCGTGGTGTCGGGCGGTTCGACCCTCACCATGCAGGTCGCGCGCATCCTCGAGCCGCACCGGCGCACGCCGGCCGGGAAACTGCGGCAGGCGCTGCGCGCGCTGCAGCTCGAATGGCGCCTGGACAAGGACGAGATCCTGGCGCTCTACCTCAACCACGCGCCCTTCGGCGGACCGATCGAAGGCGTGGAAGCGGCGAGCTGGGCCTACCTCGGCAAGTCCGCGCGCGAACTCTCGCGGGCCGAGGCCGCGCTGCTGGCGGTGCTGCCGCAGGCACCGAGCCGGCTCCGTCCCGACCGCCACCCGGCGGCCGCGCAGGCGGCGCGCGACAAGGTGCTGGCGCGGATGGCCGCCCGCAGCGCGTGGTC
>NZ_JALHQI010000040.1 GCF_022842045.1 Arenimonas sp.
CGGGCGCGCGGCCGGGGCCGGCTTGGGCGCGGCCGGGCGGGCCTTGCGCGGCTCGTGGATGATGATCTGGCCGACCGGGCCAGGCGCGGCGGCGCGCGGCGACGGCTTGGGCGGCGCGACCTCGATCTCTTCCTCGAACTCCGGCTCGTCCTGCTCGACTTCCACCGGCGCGTTGCGCGCGGCTTCCTCGGCCTGGAGGCGGGCTTCCTCGGCGTCGCGCTCGAGCTTGCGCTTGCGGTCGGCTTCGCTAAGCGCGGCGAGCTCGGCGTCGTTGCGGGCCTTGGACTCCTCGAGCTTGCGCAGGGCTTCCTGGCGCTCGTCGGTCACCGGCGCCTCGGTCTCGTCGCGCTTGACGTAGGTGCGCTTCTGGCGCACCTCGACGGTGACCGTGGACTTGGTCTTGCCGGCGCTGACGGTCAGCTCTTCCTGCTTGCGTCGCTGCAGGGTGATCTTCTTGGGCACGGCTGCTTCCGCCGGCTTGTCGTCCTTGCCGTGGGTCCGGCGCAGGAAGCCAAGCAGCTTCATCTTCTCGGTGCTGCTGACCACCTGGTCCGGCCCGCTGAAGGTCATGCCCGCACCCGCGAGCTGCTCGAGCAGCTTCTCGGTGGGCATACCCAGCACTTTGGCCAGCGAAGCAACGGTGACTTCAGACATTGGTTGGTGATTCCTTGGGGCGGCGCGCCGGGGCGCGCGTGGTGGTGCGGGGAACGACGTGGAGCGCTTGCGTCTTGCTGCTTACTCGAACCAGTGCGCGCGCGCGGCCATGATGAGCTTGGCGGCGCGGTCGGCGTCCATGTCTTCGATATCGGTGATGTCGTCGGTGGCCAGGTCGGCGAGGTCGTCGCGGGTGACGATGCCACGGCCGGCCAGGGTGTAGGCCAGGGCTTCGTCCATGCCGTCGAGCGACAGCAGGTCGTCGGCCGGCTTGTGCTCCTCGATCTCCTCCTCGACCGCCAGGGCCTCGGTGAGCAGCGCGTCGCGGGCGCGGGCGCGCAGCTCCTCGACGATGTCGTCGTCGAAGCCTTCCACCGCCAGCAGCTCGGCGGCCGGCACGTAGGCGATTTCCTCGACCGTGCTGAAGCCCTCGGCGACCAGGATGCCGGCGATTTCCTCGTCCACTTCCAGCTTGTCCATGAACAGCTGGCGCGCGGTGGCCTGCTCGGACTCGGACTTGGCGGTGACCTGGTCCTGGGTCATGACGTTGAGCTGCCAGCCGGTCAGGCGGCTGGCCAGGCGGACGTTCTGGCCGCCCTTGCCGATGGCCTGCGCCAGCTTGTCCTCGGCGACCGCGAGGTCCATCGAGTGCTTCTCTTCGTCGACGATGATCGACTGCACCTCGGCCGGGGCCATGGCGTTGATGACGAACTGCGCCGGGTTGTCCGACCACAGCACGATGTCGATGCGCTCGCCGTTGAGCTCGTTGCTGACGGCCTGCACGCGCGAACCGCGCATGCCGATGCAGGCGCCGATGGGATCGGTGCGGTGGTCGTGGGCCAGCACGGCGATCTTGGCGCGGTCGCCCGGGTCACGCGCGGCGGCCTTGATCTCGACCAGGCCCTGGCCGACTTCCGGCACCTCGAGCTTGAACAGCTCGATCATGAACTCGGGCGCGGTGCGGCTGATGAACAGCTGCGGGCCGCGCTGCTCGGCGCGCACGTCCAGCAGGTAGCCACGCACGCGGTCGCCGGGGCGCAGCACGTCGCGCGGGATGGCCTTGTCCTTGGGGATGAAGGCTTCGGCGTTGCCGCCGAGGTCGACGAACACGTTGCCGCGCTCGACGCGCTTGACGATGCCGTTGACCAGCTCGCCGACGCGGTCGCGCCAGGCGTCGAGCACCTGCGCCCGCTCGGCTTCGCGCACGCGCTGCACGATGACCTGCTTGGCGGCCTGGGCGGCGATGCGGCCGAACTCGGCGTTCTCGACCTGCTCCTCGATGAAGTCGCCGACCTGGGCGCCTTCCTTCTCGTCGACCGCGTCCATCAGGCGGATCTGGCGCTCGGGAGACTCCATCACGACGTCGTCGGCCACCACTTCCCAGCGGCGGAAGGTCTCGTAGCTGCCGTCCTTGGGGTCGATGGCCACGCGCACGGACACGTCCTGCTCGTGGTAGCGCTTCTTGGCGGCCGAGGCCAGCGCGGCCTCCATCGCCTCGATGATCACGGCGCGCGGCACGCCCTTCTCGTTGGCCACCGCTTCCATCACCAGCAACAGTTCCTTGCTCATCTTTTCCAGCTCCGTCAGGGGTGGTTCGACCGCCCCGGGGTTTTGATCAGGATTCTTTCTTGGCCTTGCGGCGGGTGCCGCCCGGGCCGGTGGGCTTGGGCTGGGCCGCCAGGCCCAGGGCGACCAGGTCGGGGACCAGGCGCGCCTTCTCGATGTTGTCGTGCGGCACGCGCATGTCGCCGGCCTCGTGCGCCAGCAACACCACGTCGCCCTCGACGCCGGTGATGCGGGCGATGAAGCGGCGGCGGCCGTCCTGCGCCATGCGCAGGGTCAGCTTGGCCTGCTCACCGATGAAGCGGCCGAACTGCTCCGCGGTGAACAGCGGGCGGTCGATGCCGGGCGAGGACACCTCCAGCGTGTACTGCGAGGTGATCGGATCTTCGACGTCGAGCACCGCGGCCACTTCGCGGCTCACCGCCTCGCAGTCCTCGATGCCGACCAGGCGGCCGGGCGCGTCGATGTACAGGCGCAGCAGCGCGCTGTGGCCGGTGGGCGCGAATTCGATGCCCAGCAGCTCGAGCCCCAGGGCCTCCACCGTGGGGGCGAGAAGTTCGCCGATTTCAGTCGCCTTGCCGGTCATCGGTTCGGTCCAGTGCCTTTGCGTTTACGGAATTTCGAAAACAAAAAAGGGCCGTGAGGCCCTTTTCCGGTACATCCAGGTTCCGGCTTCCCGGAGCCGC
This sequence comes from Arenimonas sp., assembly GCF_022842045.1. GTDB lineage: Bacteria > Pseudomonadota > Gammaproteobacteria > Xanthomonadales > Xanthomonadaceae > Arenimonas. The sequence goes on from NZ_JALHQI010000040.1 coordinate 2,904, forward strand.
CATGGTGGCCGACCCGAGGGAAAAAGCCTTGGCAATGAGTCCTTTCGGTTCAAGGCCAGAAACTGGTAGCGGGGGCAGGATTTGAACCTGCGACCTTCGGGTTATGAGCCCGACGAGCTGCCAGACTGCTCCACCCCGCAGCAGTAGACGCGCATTATAGGGGGGCCGGCGAAGCCGGCGCAAGCCCAATGATGATCGCGCGGTTCAGGCGACCGGGAACGCGACCCGGCACCAGGCCAGGATCCACTCCGCGAACAGGCCCAGCACCAGCAGCGCGACTGCGTTGACCGCGAACAGCACGCGCACGTGGCCATCCGGATGGATGCGGGCACCCTCGCCCTCCGGCTCGTCGAAGAACATCACCTTGACCAGGCGCAGGTAGTAGAAGGCGCCGACCACGGCCGCGACCACGCCGACGATGGCCAGCCACAGCAGGCCGGCATCGACCGCCGCGCGCAGCACCTCGAGCTTGGCCCAGAAACCCAGGAACGGCGGCACGCCGGCCAGCGAGGCCATCACGAACATCACCAGGGTGGCCTGGGTCGGGTTGCGCGCCCACAGGCCCTTGAAGTCGGCGATGTCCTCGGCCTCGAAGCCCTTGCGCGACAGCAGCAGGATGGCGCCGAAGGCGGCGGTGGACATCACCGCGTAGCTGATGGCGTAGAACATCGCCGCCGAGTAGCCCACCTGCCCGCCCTGGGCCAGGCCCATGAACAGGAAGCCGACGTGCGAGATGGTCGAGTAGGCCAGCATGCGCTTGAGGTTGGTCTGCACCAGCGCGATGAGGTTGCCGATCACCAGCGACAGCGCCGCCAGCCAGGCCACCATGTCCTGCCAGTACGCATCGAGCGGGCCGACGCCGGACTCGAGCAGTCGGTAGGCCATGCCGAAGGCGGCGAGCTTGGGCGCCGAGCCGATGAACAGCGTGATGGCGGTCGGGGCACCGTGGTAAACGTCCGGCAGCCACATGTGGAACGGCGCCGCGCCGAACTTGAAGGCGATGCCGACCAGCATGAACACCACGCCGAACAGCAGCAGGGTGCGGTCGCCGGTGCTGGCCGCGGCGGCATGGATCTCGCCCAGCTGCAGGCTGCCGGTGGCGCCGTAGACCATGGACATGCCGTAAAGCAGCATGCCGGAGGCCAGCGAGCCCAGCACGATGTACTTCATCGCCGCCTCGGACGAGCGCGGGTTGTCGCGGTCCATGCCGACCAGGCCGTAGCTGCTCAGCGCCAGCAGCTCCAGGCCCAGGTACAGCACCAGCAGGCTGTTGGCCGAGATCATCAGCATCATGCCCAGCACCGAGAACAGGCCGAGCGCATAGAACTCGCCCTTGAACAGCCCGCGGTCCTGCAGGTAAGGCTTGGCGTAAACGAAGGACGCGCCGGCCACCACGTACACGGCCAGCTTCAGCACGTCGCTGGCGGTGTCGCGCACGAACAGGTCGGCGAAGCCGTACACCGGCGCCATGGCCATGTCGCGCGCGGTCAGCACCGCCGCCGCGGCCAGGATGAACAAGGCCAGGAAGTGGGTCAGGCCCCGGCGCTGGTCGGACAGGAACAGGTCCACCATCAACAGCGCGAAGGCCGCGCCGCAGACGAAGATTTCCGGTCCCAGCGGTACCAGGTCGGCGAGGGTGGGCATCGGCAAGGCCATTCGGATTCCCTTACAGCTTGGTGGCGGCGAGCTGGGTGAGCAGCTGCGCGATCGGTGCTTCCATGAGGTCGGTCAGCGGCTTGGGGTAGACGCCCAGGGCCAGCGTGCCCAGCGCGAACACGCCCAGCACCAGGACCTCGCGGCCGTTGACGTCGGTCAGCTCGGCGACGTGGTGGTTGGCCACCTCGCCGAAGATCACGCGCTTGACCATCCACAGCGTGTAGGCGGCGCCCAGGATCAGCGTGAAGCCGGCCGCGAAGGCCACCCACACGTTGTGCTGGAACGCGGCCAGGATGACCATGAACTCGCCGACGAAGCCGGAGGTGCCCGGCAGGCCCGAGTTGGCCATGGCGAAGAAGACGAAGAAGGCGGCGAACCACGGCATGGTGTTCGCCACGCCGCCGTAGTCGCGGATCATGCGGCTGTGCATGCGGTCGTACACGACGCCGACGCAGGAGAACATCGCGCCCGAGATGAAGCCGTGCGAGATCATCTGCACCATCGCGCCCTGCAGGCCCAGCTGCGCGGCATCGGTGCTGCCCAGCTCGCGCACCAGCGCGAAGGCGATGAAAGTGCCGAGCGTGACGAAGCCCATGTGCGCGATGGAGGAGTACGCGATCAGCTTCTTCATGTCCTCCTGCACCAGCGCCACCAGGCCGATGTAGACCACGGCCGCCAGCGACAGCGCGATCACCAGCCAGGCCCACTCCTGCCCCGCGTCCGGGACGATCGGCAGGGTGAAGCGCAGGAACCCGTAGCCGCCGATCTTGAGCATGATCGCCGCCAGGATCACCGAGCCGCCGGTGGGCGCCTCGACGTGGGCGTCGGGCAGCCAGGTGTGGACCGGGAACATCGGCACCTTGACCGCGAACGCCGCCAGGAAGGCGAAGAACAGCCACATCTGCTCGGTGGCGGTCAGCTTCAGGGTGTACAGGTCGGCCAGCATGAAGCTGGGGTCGCCCGCCTCCACCGTGCGCAGGTACAGGTACACCAGGCCGATGAGCATGAAGACCGAGCCCAGGAACGTGTACAGGAAGAACTTGATGGACGCGTACACGCGCTTCGGGCCGCCCCAGACGCCGATGATGATGAACATCGGGATCAGCATGCCTTCGAAGAAGACGTAGAACAGCATGGCGTCGAGCGCGGCGAACACGCCCACCATAAGGCCCTCGAGCACCAGGAAGGCGGCGAAGTACTGGTGCGCGCGGCGGTCGATCGAGGTCCAGGAACCGATCAGCACCAGCACCGAGGTCAGCGTGGTCAGCGCGATCAGCGCGATCGAGATGCCGTCCACGCCCAGGGCGTAGCGGATGTCGAAGCTGGGGATCCAGGCGCGGTCCTCGACGAAGCGCATCGCCGGCGAGCTGACGTCATGGCCGGCGAACAGCAGCAGGCTGGCGGCGAAGGTGGCCAGGGCCACGACGAGGGCAAACACCTTGCCCTGGTTCGCACGGGCGTCGCCGAAGGCCAGCGTGAGCAGGCCGCCGAGGATCGGCAGCCAGATCAGCACGCTCAGCAGGGGCCAGTTGGCATCCATCAGGTCTTCCTTGTGGGTCTCAGGCGCCGACCGTCCGCACCAGCACCGCCAGCAGGACGATGAGGCCGATGATCATGGCAAAGGCATAGTTGTAGAGGCGGCCGGTCTGGACGTGGCGGACGATGCCGGCGATGCGATCGATGAGCACCGCCGAGCCGTTCACCAGCAGGCCGTCGATCAGGCCGGCGTCGCCGCGCTTCCAGGAGAACTTGCCGAGCTTGATGCCGCCGCCGGCGAAGCCCTTGATCCACAGGTCGTCGAAGCCGTACTTGTTGTCCAGGATGCGGGTGAGGAAGGCGCCGGGCTTGCTGGCGCGCATCTTCGTGGCGGCGTCCGGGAAGTACAGGTACAGCGCGGTCGCGGCGGCGAAACCGGCGAAGGCGATCCAGAACACCGGCGAGGCGAAGAAGTGCAGGCCGAAGCCGATCGCCGCCGACAGCCAGCCGTGGTCGTCGTGCCAGAGCGTCTTGGCGGCCATCGCGACGGTGTCGTGCGCCGGCATCACCTCGATGGCGCCGCGGAAGAAGTCGCCGAACAGCATCGGGCCGACCGTGAAGAAGCCGATCAGGACCGAGGGGATGGCCAGCAGGATGAGCGGCACGGTGACGACCTTGGGCGACTCGTGCGGCTCGACCGGGCCATGGTGGCCGTGGTCGTCGTGCGCCTCGCCGTGGTGGGCATCGGCATGGGCGTCGTGGCCGTGGTCGTCGTGGCCATGGGCCTCGACCTCGCGGAAGCGCTCCTTGCCGTGGAAGGTCAGGTACAGCAGGCGGAAGCTGTAGAAGGCCGTGACGAACACGCCCAGCATCACCGCCCAGTAGCCGTAGGACTGCACCCAGCCGCCGGTCTTGGCTGCCTCGCCCGCCGCCACGATGATCGTGTCCTTGGAGAAGTAGCCCGAGAAGAACGGCGTGCCCACCAGCGCCAGCGTGCCGATCAGGCTGGTGATGTAGGTGATCGGCATGTACTTGCGCAGTCCGCCCATCTTGCGCATGTCCTGCTCGTGGTGCATGCCGATGATCACCGAGCCGGCGGCCAGGAACAGCAGCGCCTTGAAGAAGGCGTGGGTCATCAGGTGGAACACCGCAGCCGAGTACGCCGACACGCCCAGCGCCACCGTCATGTAGCCCAGCTGCGACAGGGTCGAATACGCGACCACGCGCTTGATGTCGTTCTGCACAATGCCGATCAGGCCGGTGAACAGAGCCGTGGTGGCGCCGATGAACAGCACGAAGGCCAGCGCCGTCTCGCTCTGCTCGAACAGCGGCGACATGCGCGCGACCATGAAGATGCCGGCCGTCACCATGGTGGCGGCGTGGATCAGGGCCGAGATGGGCGTGGGGCCTTCCATCGAGTCGGGCAGCCAGACGTGCAGCGGCACCTGGGCCGACTTGCCCATCGCGCCGATGAACAGGCAAATGCAGATGAAGGTGATCACCTCGAACTGCACCGGGTCGGCCAGCACCTGCCAGGTGTGGCCGAACAGCGCGACCTGGCCGGACCAGACGGTGAAGGTGGCGTTCAGGTCGGCGTTGGCGGCGTGGGCGAACACCGTGGCGTAGTCGAGCGTGCCGATCCAGGCCAGCACGCCGGCGATGCCCAGCAGGAAGCCGAAGTCACCGACGCGGTTGACCAGGAAAGCCTTGAGGTTGGCGAAGATCGCGGTCGGCCGCTTGTACCAGAAGCCGATCAGCAGGTAGGACACCAGGCCCACCGCTTCCCAGCCGAAGAACAGCTGGAGGAAGTTGTTGCTCATCACCAGCATCAGCATGCTGAAGGTGAACAGCGAGATGTAGCTGAAGAAGCGCTGGTAGCCCGGGTCGTCGGCCATGTAGCCGATGGTGTAGACGTGCACCAGCAGCGACACGAAGGTCACCACCACCATCATCATGGCGGTGAGGCTGTCGACCATGAAGCCGACGTGGGCCGAGTAACCGCCGACCTGGAAGAAGGTGTAGACGTTCTCGTTGAACGGCGTGGCGCCGCCCATCGCGAACTGCCAGAGGACCTGGCACGACAGCGCGCAGCTGACCGCGACGCCGAGGATGGTGGCCCAGTGCGCGCCGGCGCGACCCACCTGCTTGCCGAACAGGCCGGCGATGGCGGCGCCGACCAGCGGCGCCAGCGCGATGACCAGGAGCGTGTTCATGGAGATCATCGCGCGCTCAGCCCTTCAGGGAATCGAGTTCGGCGACGTTGATGGTCCGCTTGTTGCGGAACAGCGTCACCAGGATGGCCAGGCCGATGGCGGCCTCGGCGGCGGCCACGGTCAGGATGAAGAACACGAAGATCTGGCCGGACACGTCGCCCAGGAAGCGCGAGAAGGCCACGAAGTTGATGTTCACCGCCAGCAGCATCAGCTCGATGCACATCAGCAGCACGATGACGTTCTTGCGGTTGATGAAGATGCCGGCGACGCTGATGCAGAACAGCACCGCGCCCAGTGCGAGGTAATGGCCGAGGCTGATCACGGGTTGCCCTCCTGGCGGGGTTCGGACGGCACCTTGACCAGGCGCACGCGGTCCTCGGCGCGCACGGCCACCTGGCGGCCGGCGTCCTGGTGCTTGGTGCCGGGGCGGCGGCGCAGGGTCAGCATCACCGCCACCACCAGGGCGACGGTCAGGATCACGGCCGCGATCTCGAACGGCAGGATGTACTTGCTGAACAGCGTCTCGCCGATCCACTGCAGGTTGGTCTTGCCGGCGGCGACCGCCGGGTCCACCGACGACAGGCCGACGTCGAAGCGCTTGCCGCCGATCAGCAGCACCATCTCGGCGGCCATCACCACCACCACCGCGCCGGTGAGCGGCAGGTAGCGGGTGAAGCCCTCGCGCATCGGCGTGGTGTTGATGTCGAGCATCATCACCACGAACAGGAACAGCACCATCACGGCGCCGATGTAAACCAGCACCAGCACCACGCCCAGGAACTCGGCCTGCAGCAGCAGCCACAGGCAGGCGGTGGAGAAGAAGGCAAGCACCAGGCTGAGCACCGCGTGCACCGGGTTGCGCGCCAGGATGACGCCCAGCGCGGCCAGCACGGTGACCGTGGCGAAGGCCCAGAAAGCGGCGAGTTGGTAGGTCATGGCGTTGTCCCCTGCCTCAGCGGTAGGCCGCGTCGACGGCGCGTCGCTCGGCGATTTCCGCTTCGAAGCGGTCGCCGATGGCCAGCAGCTGCAGCTTGCCGACCACATTCTCGCCGCGCTTCTCGAAGTGGTATTCGTGGATGTGGGTCTCGACGATCGAGTCCACCGGGCAGCTTTCCTCGCAGAAGCCGCAGTAGATGCACTTGAACAGGTCGATCTCGTAGCGGGTGGTGCGGCGCGAGCCATCGGCGCGCGGCTCGGAGTCGATGGTGATCGCCAGCGCCGGGCACACCGCCTCGCACAGCTTGCAGGCGATGCAGCGCTCTTCGCCGTTCGGGTAGCGGCGCAGCGCGTGCAGGCCGCGGAAGCGCGGCGACTGCGGGGTCTTCTCGTACGGGTAGTTGAGCGTGTACGTGGGCTTGAACATGTAGCCCAGGGTCAGCTTCAGCCCGGCCAGCAACTCCAGCAGCAGCAGGCTCTTGAGGTAGTTCTTGATCTGGTTCATAGCGTCCTCAGGCCCCGACCGTGAACCAATTGTTGTAGGCCATGATGGCGGTCACGAAGATCCAGGCGATCGTGATCGGAATGAAGATCTTCCAGCCCAGGCGCATGATCTGGTCGTAGCGGTAGCGCGGGAACGAGGCGCGGAACCAGACGAAGCAGAACGCGAAGAACGCGAACTTCAGCGCCAGCCACCACCAGCCCGGCTCGCCCAGGAAGCCCCACGAGGGCGGGAACGGCGACAGCCAGCCGCCCATGAACAGGATCGAGGTCAGCAGGCTGACCAGCATCATGTTCGCGTACTCGGCCAGGAAGAAGATCGCGAAGGCCGAGCCGGAGTATTCGACGTGGAAGCCGGCGACGATCTCGGACTCGCCCTCGGCGACGTCGAAGGGCGCGCGGTTGGTCTCGGCCACGCCGGAGATGAAGTAGATGATGAACAGCGGGAACAGCGGCCACATGAACCACTCGCCGATGCCCAGGCTGCCCTGCTGGGCATGCACGATCTGGGTGAGGTTCATGGTGCCGGCGGCCACCAGCACGCCGACCAGGGCGAAGCCCATCGCGATCTCGTAGCTCACCACCTGGGCCGCCGAACGCAGCGAACCGAGGATGGCGTACTTGGAGTTCGAGGCCCAGCCGCCGACGATGATGCCGTAGACGCCCATCGAGGTCAGGGCCAGCAGCACCAGCAGGCCGGCGTCGACGTCGGCCAGCACCACGCCTTCATCGAAGGGGATGACCGCCCAGGCCGCGAACGCCGGCGCCAGCGCCAGCAGCGGCGCCAGCCGGAACAGCAGCGGGCTGGCGTTGGCCGGGATCACCAGCTCCTTGAACAGCATCTTGAACACGTCGGCGAAGGCCTGGATGACGCCGATGCCCAGGAAACCGCCGATGTACTGCGGTCCCTGGCGCACGTGCATCCAGCCGATCACCTTGCGCTCGAACAGGGTGAAGAAAGCCACGCCAATGGTGATCGGCAGGACGATGACGATGATCTTGGCCAGGGTCCAGGCCACCAGGCCCAGGTCGCCATGGGCCAGCAGGAAATCGCGGATCGCGTCGATCATCTCAGGCCCCCACCACCGCGAGGCGCGCCACCGGCGACATCGGCGCCGTGGCTTCGTAGCCGTTCTCGATCCACACCGCGCCCTTGGCCACGCGCGCGCTGATGGCCACCGGCAGCGCCGCGCTGCCGATGCCGTCGCCCACCTTGGCGACGCCGCCCTCGGAAAGGCCGCGCGACAGCGCCTCCTCGGGGTGCAGGACGATGCGGGCGCCGTGGGTCAGCGGGTGCGCGTTGAGCGCCGCGGCGCGACGCAGCACCGCGTCGCCGCGGTAGATCGGCGTGCTGGTGATGCGCTCGAGCCCCGGCTCGGCCTTGCCGGCCTCGGCCAGGCCACTGCCCTGCCCCGGCGCCTCGGGCGCCAGCGCGGCGCGCAGGCCGTGCAGGTCGGTGAACTCGAAGCCCGGCAGGCCCAGCTGGCCACCGAAGACGCGCAGCACGCGCCAGCCGGCGCGCGCCTCGCCCGGCAGCTTGCCGCCGGCCTGGGTGGACTGGTCGGTGCCATCGAGGTTGGTGAGCGTGGCCTCGACTTCAGGCAGCAGGCCGATCGGCAGGATGACGTGCGCGAGCTTCTTCAGCTCGTCGCTGGCGTAGGCGGCGAAGGCGACGACCTGGGCCGAAGCCAGCGCCTTGAGCGCCTGCGCGCCGTGCGCGAAGTCGTACTGCGGCTCGATGCCGTACAGCACGTAGGCGGGCAGCGGCTGCGCCAGCATGGCGCCGGCATGCTTGCCCTGCCCCGTCGGGCGCACGCCGTGGCGCGCCAGGCCGATGGCGTTGGCGCCCTGCGGGATGCGGTTGAGCCTGGCGCCCGTGGCGGTCGCCAGCGCACGCGCGGCGGCGCGCAGCCAGGACGCCTGGGCGTGGTTCTCGGCCATCTCGCCCAGCACGATCACGGCATTGCCACCGGCCTTGGCCAGCGCCTCGGCCATGGCCTTGGCGGCGTCGTGGTCGTGCGCGGCGATCGCGGCGGGCAGCGACGCACCGGCCGCCTGCGCGACCGCGGCGAGCGCGCCCGGCAGCTGCGAGGGCGCGACGATGCGCTTGCCGGCGACGGCGAAGGTGGTCTCGAAATCCACCGGGTTGATGGCAAACACCCTGGCGCCGCGCTTGCCGGCCTTGTGCAGGCGCTGGTGCAGCAGCGGCAGCTCGTGGCGGAGGTTGCAGCCGACCAGCAGCACGGTGTCGACGGTGTCAAAGGCAGCGGCGGGCAGTTCGAAGGCTTCCGCGAAGGCGGCGTCGGCGAAGTCGAGCGCCTTCAGGCGGTGGTCGACGTGGCCGGTGCCCAGGCCCTTGGCCAGCGCCGCCAGCAGCGCGCCTTCCTCATTCGAGGTGGCCGGGTGCGCCAGCACGCCCAGCGACGCGCCGGCGTTCTTCACCAGCTTGGCGGCCTGCGCCAGCGCCTCGTCCCACGAGGCCTCGCGCCAGGCATCGCCCTCGCGCAGCATCGGCCGGGTGACGCGGTCGGCGGCGCCCAGGCCCTGGTGCGAATAGCGGTCGCGGTCCGACAGCCAGCACTCGTTCACCGCTTCGTTGTCGCGCGGCACGGTGCGCAGCACGTCGCCGCGGCGAGCGTGCAGGTAGAGATTGGAGCCGAGGGCGTCGTGGTAACCCAGCGACTCGCGCGCCACCAGCTCCCAGGCGCGGGCGCGATAGCGGAAGACCTTGTTGGTCAGCGCACCGACCGGGCAGACGTCGATGACGTTGCCCGAGAGTTCGGTCATCAGCGGCTTGCCGTCGTAGGTGCCGATCTGCAGGTGTTCGCCGCGGTTCATGCCGCCGAGCTCGAAGGTGCCGGCGACATCGGCGGTGAAGCGGATGCAGCGCGTGCACTGGATGCAGCGGGTCATGTCGGTGGCGACCAGCGGGCCCAGGTCCTCGTCGGCGACCACGCGCTTGCGGTCGACGTAGCGCGAAACCGATCGGCCGTAGCCCATCGACACGTCCTGCAGCTCGCACTCGCCGCCCTGGTCGCAAATGGGGCAATCGAGCGGGTGGTTGATCAGCAGGAACTCCATGACGTTGCGCTGCGCATCGAGCGCGCGCTTGGTCTGGGTGGTGACCTTCATGCCTTCCATCACCGGCGTGGCGCAGGCCGGCGCCGGCTTGGGCATCTTCTCGACGTCCACCAGGCACATGCGGCAATTGGCGGCGATCGGCAGCTTCTCGTGGTAGCAGAAGCGCGGCACCGGGATGCCGGCCTTGTCGGCGGCCTGGATGATCATCGAGCCCTTCGGCGCGGTCATGGCGACGCCGTTGATCTCGATGTTCACCACGTCCGGCGCGGCGTTCGGGGCGGTCGGCTGGGCGCTCATGCGGCCTGCTCCGTGGCGGCGGCGACCTGGCCCTTGGCGAGGTCATCCACGTAGAAGCGCTTGTTGACGATGGCGTACTCGAACTCGCTCCAGAAGTGGCGGAGCATGCCCTGCACCGGCCAGGCCGCGGCCTCGCCGAAGGCGCAGATGGTGTGGCCCTCGATCTGGCCGGCCGCGCCCTTGAGCATGTGCAGGTCGTCCAGCGTGGCCTTGCCCTCGACGATGCGGGTCAGCACGCGGTACATCCAGCCCGTGCCTTCGCGGCAGGGCGTGCACTGGCCGCAGGACTCGGCGTAGTAGAAGCGCGCGATGCGCCGGCAGGCGCGCACCATGCAGGTGGTCTCGTCCATCACCACCACGGCGCCCGAACCCAGGCCCGAACCGGCCTTCTGGATCGAGTCGTAGTCCATGGTGCAGGCCATCATGGTGTCGGCCGGCAGCACCGGCATGGACGAACCGCCCGGGATCACGGCCTTGAGCTTGCGGCCGCCCTTGACGCCGCCGGCCATGGCCAGCAGTTCGGAGAACGGCGTGCCGAGGCGGATCTCGAAATTGCCCGGGTTGTTGACGTGGCCGGAGACCGAGAAGATCTTCGGGCCGCCATTGTTGGGCTTGCCGAGGTTGAGGAACCACTCGGCGCCGTTGCGCACGATCGCCGGCACCGAGGCGTAGGTCTCGGTGTTGTTGATCGTGGTCGGGCGGCCGAACAGGCCGTAGTTGGCCGGGAACGGCGGCTTGTAGCGCGGCTGGCCCTTCTTGCCCTCCAGCGACTCCATCATCGCGGTCTCTTCGCCGCAGATGTAGGCGCCGGCGCCCAGCGCGGCGTGGATGTCCACGTCCACGCCCGAGCCCAGGATGTCCTTGCCGAGCCAGCCGTTGGCGTAGGCTTCCCTGAGCGCTTCCTCGAAGTGCTCGAACGGCTCGTGGTGGAACTCGCCGCGCAGGTAGTTGTAGCCCACGGTGCAGCCGGTGGCGTAGCAGGCGATGGCCATGCCCTCGATCACCGAATGCGGGTTGTAGCGCAGGATGTCGCGGTCCTTGCAGGTGCCCGGCTCGGACTCGTCCGAGTTGCACAGGATGTACTTCTGCCCCGGCGCGCTGCGCGGCATGAAGCTCCACTTCAGGCCGGTGGGGAAGCCCGCGCCGCCACGGCCACGCAGGCCCGACTGCTTGACCATCTCGACCACGGCGGCCGGATCCATCTTCTCGCTCAGGATCTTGCGCCAGGCGGCGTAACCGCCGGTCTTGAGGTAGTTCTCGTACGACCAGGGCTTGTCGAAGTGCAGCGTCGTGTAGACGACGTTGTGCTCCTGCGGCGCCGGGCCGACCGGGCCGTAGCCTTCCGAATAGTGGGAGTCGTGCGCCATGGCCTGCCTTACTCCAGTCCGTCCAGAAGCGCGTCCACCTGGGCGGTGGTGAGCTTCTCGTGGTAATGCCCGTCGATCAGCATGACCGGCGCGGCGGCGCAGGCGGCCACGCACTCTTCCTCGATCTTGAGGAAGATGCGGCCGTCCGGGGTGGACTCGCCGTGCCTGATGCCGAGCTTGCGCTCGCAGTGGCGGACCATGTCCTCGGCGCCGTTGAGCCAGCAGCTGATGTTGGTGCAGATCGCGACCTTGTGCCGGCCCACCGGCTCGAGGTCGAACATCGAATAGAACGTCGCCACTTCGTAGGCCCACACCGGCGGCAGGCCCAGGTACTTGGCGGTGGCGGCGATGATCTCGTCGCTCAGCCAGCCGCCGTTCTGTTCCTGCGCGGCCATCAGGCCCTGGATGACGGCGGAGCGCTTGCGGTCGGGCGGGAACTTGGCGACCCAGTGGTCGATGTGCGCGCGCGTGCCTTCGGACAGCGCGACCATCGGGTCGACGTCCTGGCAGGCAGCGAAGTTTCCGGTTGCTTTCATCGGTCAGGTAACCCTTAGCGGTCGATTTCGCCGAAGACGATGTCGTAGGTACCGATCATCGCCACGACGTCGGGCAGCATGTGGCCGCGCACGATCGCGTCCATGGACGAGAGGTGGGCGAAGCCGGGGGCGCGCAGCTTCAGGCGGAAGGGCTTGTTGGCGCCGTCGGAGACGATGTACGCGCCGAACTCGCCCTTGGGCGCCTCGACCGCGGCATAGGCCTCGCCGGCGGGCACGCTGTAGCCCTCGGTGAAGAGCTTGAAGTGGTGGATCAGCGCTTCCATGTCGTCCTTCATTTCCGCGCGCGAAGGCGGCGCGACCTTGAAGTTCTTGACCATCACCGGACCCGGGTTGGCGCGCAGCCACTGCACGCACTGGGCGATGATGCGGTTGGACTGGCGCATTTCCTCGACCCGGACCAGGTAGCGGTCGTAGCAGTCGCCCTGCACGCCGACCGGGATGTCGAAGTCGACCTGGTCGTAGGCGGCGTAGGGCTGTTTCTTGCGCAGGTCCCAGGCCAGGCCGGAGCCGCGCAGCATCGGGCCGGTCATGCCCCAGGCCAGGGCCATGTCCACCGGCACCACGCCGATGCCGACGGTGCGCTGCTTCCAGATGCGGTTGTCGGTGAGCAGGGTCTCGTACTCGTCGACGCGCTTGGGGAAGTCCTTGGTGAAGGCCTCGAGGAAGTCGAGCAGGGAGCCTTCGCGCCATTCGTTGACGCGCTTGAGCTCGGCGCCCTTGCGCCACGGCGACTCGCGGTACTTCGGCATCGCGTCCGGCAGGTCGCGGGCGACGCCGCCGGGGCGGTAGTAGGTGGCGTGCATGCGCGCGCCCGAGACCGCCTCGTAGCAGTCCATCAGCTCTTCGCGCTCGCGGAAGGCGTACAGGAACACCGCCATCGCGCCGAGGTCGAGGCCGTTCGAGCCGATCCACATCAGGTGGTTCAGGATGCGGGTGATCTCGTCGAACATCGTGCGGATGTACTGCGCGCGGATCGGCGCCTCGACGCCGAGCAGCTTCTCGATGGCGCGCACGTAGGCGTGCTCGTTGCACATCATCGAGACGTAGTCGAGGCGGTCCATGTAGCCGATCGACTGGTTGAAGGGCTTGGACTCGGCCAGCTTCTCGGTGCCGCGGTGCAGCAGGCCCACGTGCGGGTCGGCGCGCTGCACGACCTCGCCGTCCATTTCGAGCACGAGGCGCAGCACGCCGTGCGCGGCCGGATGCTGGGGGCCGAAGTTGAGGGTGTAGTTGCGGATTTCCTGGGTCATGGCCGGGTCAGTCCTTGCTCGGCCGCTCGGAGGCGGCCTGCTGCCAGCGCGAGTCCTCGCGCACGACGCGCGGCACGCCCACGCGGGGCTCGATCGAGACCGGCTCGTACACCACCCGCTGGCGCTCGGCGTCGTAGCGGACCTCGACGTTGCCGGTCAGCGGGAAGTCCTTTCGGAACGGGTGGCCGACGAAGCCGTAGTCGGTGAGGATGCGGCGCAGGTCCGGGTGGCCTTCGAAGACGATGCCGAACAGGTCGAAGCATTCGCGTTCGAACCAATTTGCCACCGGGTACACCTCCACCAGCGAGGGCACGACCGGCAGGCTGTTGTCGGCGGCGAAGCAGCGCAGGCGCAGGCGCTTGTTGGTGCGCACCGACAGCAGGTGCACCACCACCGCGAAGCGGCGGTCGGGGCCGTTGCCGCGCGGACGGTCTTCCCAGTTGAAGCGACCGGGGCCGGCATTGCCCTCGATGCCGCGCGAGAAGCCCTCGTCGGTGACGTCGGTGGTGTCCCACTCGTCGGTGCCGTAGCCGAGGTAGTCGACGCCGCACAGGTCGCTGAGCTGCTCGAACGAAAGCTCCGGGTCGTCGCGCAGCAGGCGCGCGGCGTCGGCGAAGGAATCCGGCGTCACTTCGACGGTGGTCTCGCCCAGCGCCTCGTGCACCGACACCAGCCGGTCCTGCAGTCGCGCCCTGAGGCGCTCGGTGAAGCTCGTGGTGGTTTCGACCATGGCGTCGGCTGGGTCCTTAGCGGGCGATGGTGTTGGTGCGGCGGATCTTCTTCTGCAGCTGCAGGATGCCGTACACCAGCGCCTCGGCGGTGGGCGGGCAGCCCGGCACGTAGATGTCCACCGGCACCACGCGGTCGCAGCCGCGCACCACCGAATACGAGTAGTGGTAGTAGCCGCCGCCGTTGGCGCAGCTGCCCATCGAGATCACCCACTTCGGGTCGGGCATCTGGTCGTAGACCTTGCGCAGCGCCGGGGCCATCTTGTTGACCAGGGTGCCGGCGACGATCATCACGTCGGACTGGCGCGGCGACGGGCGGAAGATGACGCCGTAGCGGTCGAGGTCCAGGCGCGAGGCGCCGGCGTGCATCATCTCGACCGCGCAGCAGGCCAGGCCGAAGGTCATCGGCCACATCGAGCCGGTGCGGGCCCAGTTGACCAGGGTGTCGACGTTGGTGGTGACGAAGCCGCGCTCGAGCAGCGGGTTGTCGCCTTCCGGGCGCAGGATGTCATCCACCGAGCCGATCGGCTCGGGGTTGTTCATCACGCGCTTGATGGTGGAGGTCACTCCCATTCCAGGGCTCCCTTCTTCCAGACGTAGATGAAGCCCAGCACCAGCAGGCCGATGAAGATGCCCATCTCGGTGAGGCCGACGATGCCCAGCTGGCGGAAGTTCACCGCCCACGGGAAGACGAAGGCGATTTCCAGGTCGAAGATGATGAACTGGATGGCGATGAGGTAGTAGCGCACGTCGAACTGCATGCGCGCGTCCTCGAAGGCCTCGAAACCGCATTCGTAGGGAGAGAGTTTTTCGCTCGAGGGCCGCTTCGGGCCGAGGGCCCAGCCCAGCACCAGCAGGACGATGCCCAGGCCGGTGGAGACGAAAAGGAAAAGCAGGATCGGCAGATATTCGCCCAGCACGCGCGCTTCCTCACCATGCGCCCGTGGGCGCGTTCGCGCCGCCGCTCCAGCATCGCCGGGCGGCAGCCCGTCCATCAGATTGGTGCCCAAGGGGGGACTCGAACCCCCACGACTTACGTCGCTACCACCTCAAGGTAGTGCGTCTACCAATTCCGCCACCTGGGCAGGTGTGCCTCGAACCGGCGTGGCCGGTGCGAAGGCGAGAGATTGTACCAGCCGATCAGCCGCCTTGGCTGCTTTTTTCGGCGTTTTCCGCCGGCGTTTCTTCCGCCGGGGCGGCGTCGGCCGGAGCGGCCTCGACCGGTGCGGCGTCGGCCGCGGGAACATCGGCCGGGACGTCCGCCGCCGGGATCACGGGGACTTCACCCGTCGGCGCGTCGGCCGACGGAATCGCGCCGGTGGCCGGCACTTCCGACATCACGCCGAGGTCGTCCTCGACCGGGGCGACATCGACGCTGCGGGTGGCGTTCCAGGCCATGCCCAGGCTCATCGCCATGAAGATGGTGGCCAGCCACTTGGTGGCGGTCGAGAGGAAGTTCGCCGAACCGCGCGCGCCGAACACAGTGGCCGAGGCGCCGCCGCCGAAGCCGGAGCCGGCCGCCGCGCCCGAACCGCGCTGCATGAGGATGAGCACGATCATGGCGATCGCGACCAGCACGTAGATGACACTGACGATGGTGAGCAGCATGGTCTTGGTCTGTTACCTCGCCGCCGCGGCGACGATTGCCAGGAAATCCTGGGCCACGAGGGACGCGCCCCCGATCAGGCCACCATCGACGTCGGGCTGGGAAAACAGCTCGGCGGCGTTGGCGGGTTTGACGCTGCCGCCGTACAGCAGCGGGAGCGAGCCGGCGATTCTAGCATCGAGTGCACGCAGTTCGCCACGGAGGAAGGCATGGACCTCCTGGGCCTGCTCCGGGCTGGCGGTCCGGCCGGTGCCGATCGCCCAGACCGGCTCGTAGGCCAGCACGGCGCCCTCGAAGCCCGCTATGCCGACCAGGTCCAGCACCGGCTGCAGCTGGCGCTGCAGGGCCCATTCAGTGTGCCCGGCCTCGCGCTGGCCCAGGGTCTCGCCCACGCACAGCACCGGCACCAGGCCGGCCTGGCGGGCGGCCTGGAACTTCTCGGCCACGCGCTCGCTGTCTTCCTCGTGGTACTGCCGGCGCTCGGAGTGGCCGACCAGCACGTAGCGGCCGCCGACGTCCCGGATCATGCGGCCGGCGGTCTCGCCGGTGTAGGCGCCCTGGTCGTGCACGTCCAGGTCCTGCGCGCCGAAGACCAGGCCGGAGGCCGCGTAGCGGTCGGCCAGCTCGCCCAGGTAGGGCACGGGCGGCATCACCACCACGTCCACGCCTGCCGGGCGCGTGGCCGCGACCAGGGCGTCCATCAGGCCGCGGGCGAAGGCGCGGTCGCCGTGGAGCTTCCAGTTGCCGGCAACGATTCTCTGGCGCATCGGGGCATCCTGCGTCGGGATAGACCGCAAGGATACCGCGCCCGGCTAGGGGCTGACGATGTCCCGGTGCATCGGCGCCAGCCGCCGCAGCAGTTGGTTCTGGGCGCGGAACGGGATGCCGCGGGCGTCCATCGCCGCCTGCAGGTCCTCGACCAGGGCGTTGAAGTCCGCCTCGGTGACGCCCAGTCCGGCGTGCGCCTCGGCCATGCTTCGGCCGGTGTAGGTGCAGGGGCCGCCGAGCTCGACGCAGAGCTGCTCGACCAGGCGGTCGTTGAGGTTCACCAGGTCGGCCTCGACGAAGCCGGCGTTGATGCGTTCATCCTCGAGGAGGCGTACCAGCAGCTCCTCGACCAGGGCCTCGACGCCGGCCTGGCCGCCGAACTGTTCATACAGCGACGTCCGCGGCGTCGTGGCGCAGGCCGCCAGCAGCAGCACCGGGAGGAACAAGGCGAGACGGTTCATGCGCCTACCAGACCACAGCCCTGCCCCGGGCTCAAGCCTCGGCCCCGGCGAAGCGCTGGCACCAGGCGTACAGTTCGGCACCCGCCAACGGCGCGCTGAACAGGTAGCCCTGCACCATGTCGCAGCGGTACTGCTTCAGCAGGGCCAGGCTCGAGTCGCTCTCCACGCCCTCGGCGATCACCGACAGGCCCATGTTGTGGCCCAGCTCGATGGTGGAACGCACGATCACGGCGTCGTCGCTGCCCTCGGTCATCTGCATCACGAAGCTCTTGTCGATCTTGAGCTCGTCCACCGGCATGCGCTTGAGCTGGGCCAGCGAGGAATAACCGGTGCCGAAGTCGTCGATCGACAGCCGGATGCCGCCCGCGCGCAGCCGGTGCAGCATGCGCACGGCGTAGTCCACGTCGCGCATCAGCGCGCCCTCGGTGACCTCGAGGATGATCTTCGCCGGCGGCACCCGGTGCCGGCGCTGGCAGTCGTGGATGAAGTCCGGCAGGTCGGCGTCCATCAGGTCCATGGCCGAGAGGTTGACCGCCACGCCCAGGTCCAGGCCGTCGGCGCGCCAGGCGGCGTTCTGGCGCAGCGCCTCCTCGAGCACGAAGCGGGTGAGTTCGTGCACGAAGCCCGAGCGCTCGGCCAGCGGGATGAACTCGTCCGGCGGCACCTGGCCCAGGCTCGGGTGCTGCCAGCGCAGCAGCGCCTCGACGTGCCGCACCTGGCGGCTGGCCAGGTCCACCTTGGGCTGGAACTTCAGGCTCAGCTCGCTGCGCGCGACCGACTGCCGCAGGTCGCCCATCAGCGCCAGCTGGCGCAGGTGCACCTCGTCGCGGCCGGGCTGGTAGACGGCCACGCCGCTGCGCGATTCCTTCGCGTCGTAGAGCGCAATGTCGGCCCGGCGCAGCAGGGTCTGGGCGTCGTCGCCGTGGTCGGGCGACAGCACCAGGCCAATGCTGCAGTCGAGGTTGATGCGGGTGCTGGGCAGGTCCAGCGGCTCGCGCAGCTGCGACAGCAGCGCGCGGGCGCGGCGCGGGGCGTGCCCGCGCTCGACCTCGCGCATGATCACCATGAACTCGTCGCCGCCCAGGCGCGCCACCAGGTCGTCGGGCCGCACCGCCAGGCGCAGGCGCTTGCCCACCTCCTGCAGCACCTGGTCGCCGAAGCCGTGGCCGAGGGTGTCGTTGATTTCCTTGAAGCGGTCCAGGTCGAGCATCAGCACCGCGCAGGCGTGGCCGTCGGGGCGCGGCATGGCCAGCGCCTGCTCGAGGTGGTCGCGGGCGCGGGCGCGGTTGGGCAGGCCGGTCAGGGCGTCGTGGTTGGCCTGGTGGAGGATGCGCTCCTCGCGCGCGGCAATGCCCTGCTGCATGTGGCCGAGGGCGCTGGCCAGCCCGGAAATCTCGTCCCTGCCGCGGGCCTCGATCGGCTGGCTGTAGTCGCCGGCCTGGATGCGCTGCGCCGCCTCGGCCAGCCGCACCACCGGCCGGCTGATGCCGCGGCCCAGCACGACGGCGACGGCCAGTGCGATCAACGCCGACAGGCCGGACAGCAGCAGGATGCGGTCCTGCAGGGTCGCGTAGGGCGCCATCGCTTCGTCCAGCGAACCCTGAAGCACCACGCGCACCGAGTCCGAGCCCGGCACCGGCTCGGAAAGGGCGAAATAGCGGTCGCCGGCCAGGTCCATCGGGCGGATGCGGCGGTCCGGCGCCAGCGCGGCGGGCGCCACGGCGGCGAGCGCGGTGCGCGCGGTGGGTTCCAGGCTGGACGCGTGGACCACCAGCGCCCCACCCTCTTCCCGGGCGAAGCTGGCGTGGATGCCGGTCAGGCCGCGGAAATCGCCGGCGTAGTCGTCGCCGAAGTTCGAGCCGATCGCGACCCAGCCAATCTGGTCGGGCGCCAGCACAGGCAGCAGGGCCATGACCTGCAGGCCGTTTCCGACATCCACCACCGACAGCGCGAAACCTTCTTCGCGGGCCTGCGCCAGCAGCGGCGCCAGCGCCCGCGACTGCGCGGCCGGGTCGGCGCCTTCGAGGCCGGCCCGCCAGTCGCCATCGGGACCCAGCAGCACGGCGGCATCGGCGCCGATGCGGGCGGCCTGGTTGCGGAGCGCCGACGCCATCGTGGCCGCGTCGCCGCTGGCCGCGGCGGCCTTGAAGCCGAAATCGTCGGCCAACACCAGGGTCGTTTCCAGCAGCTGGCGGCTGCGGGCGTCAAAGAAGCGTTGCCAGACGCGCTCGGCAACCGCGAGCTCCCCTTCGAGCTGGGTGCTGACGCTGCGGCCGGTGGCCACGTGCACCACCGCGAAGGTGGCCAGCTGCGCGGCCAGCACCACCAGGATCAGCAGCGCGACGATCCGCGATTGCAGGCGCCAGCGCATCAGTCGTCGCGCCGAAGGCTGCGCAGGCGATCCTGCAGGGCGCGCACGCGGTCGCTGCCGCGGCGGTCCGGCGGCGGCGGGCCCAGCGCCAGCGTCACTGCCAGGGTGGAACGGCCGGCGCCCAGTTCAACGGGCTGCTCCACGGGGGCGGCCAGGCGCGCGTGCCAGATCCGCAGCGTGTAGCGTCCCGGCGGTGCCGTGACCCGCACCTCGCCGTCGGCGCCGGACTTGCCGAAGTGCGGGGTGTCGAGCACCACGATGTAGCCGATCATCCAGTCGTGGATGTTGCAGCCCACCACCACCACGCCGGGCTGGTCGAACAGGATCGGCGCCCGCGGCGTGCCCGCGTACAGCGGCAGCTCGAAGGGCTTGGGCGTCGAGAAGGAATAGACCTGGTGCTGCACCTGGTCGGAGTTCGGGAAGCTGACCGCGGTGCCGACCTGCACCGGCAGTACGCCTGGCACGAAAGTGGAGTCGCGCTGGTCCATGACGGCCGTGGCCCCGGCGGCTTCGCGGGCGTCGGCGTGCAGGCTGGCGACGGCTTCGGCGACCGGCGCGCTGCCATCACCCAGGGTCAGCACGAGCTCGGCGGCGCGCGCGGCCGGACTGGCGGCGATGCAAAGTGCCGCTGCGCAAAGCGCCGCGGGCAGGTGCTGCCTGATCGTCATGGGACCCCCTTAGTCCTGGCAAACCGCGCCGAATGCCCGCGATTACCGGCCAGACTTGGTGATAATGGCGCGAAACCAGGCCCAACGCCTGCCCCGGAGTTCCGAAAACATGATCCAGTCCCCGGTTCGCGGCCACGCCCTGGTCACCGGCGCCTCGAGCGGCATCGGCGCCGCCATCGCCCGCGAGTACGCCGCGCGCGGCGTGCCCCTGGTCCTGGTCGCGCGCCGCGCCGAACGCCTGCAGGCGCTGGCGGCCGAGCTGTCGGCCAGGGTGGACTGCGTGGTCATCGCCGCCGACCTGGCCGACCCCGCCACCCCGGCCCGGCTGTTCGCGGACACCCAGTCACGCGGCCTGTTCATCTCGACCCTGGTCAACAACGCCGGCTATGGCGTCCCCGGCCGCTACCTGTCGGCCGACTGGAATACCCACGCTGATTTCCTGCAGGTGCTGATGACCTCGGTGGCCGAGCTCACCCATCGCTACCTGCCGGCCATGGAAGCCGCGGGCCACGGCCGCATCCTCAACGTGGCCTCGCTGGCCGGCCTGGTGCCGGCCACCGCCGGACACACGCTCTATGGCGCGACCAAGCTGTGGCTGGTGCGCTTCTCGGAGTCGCTGGACCTGGAGATGAAGAAGCACGGCGTGCACGTCACGGCCGTCTGCCCGGGCATGACCTACACCGAATTCCATGACGTCAACGGCATGCGCGACAAGGTCAGCCAGCTTCCGAAAGGCATCTGGCTCACCAGCGCGCAGGTGGCGAAGCTGGCCGTCGACGCCGTCGAGGCCGGCCGCCCCCGCATCGTCACCGGCCGCACCAACAAGCTGCTGGCCGCCCTCTCGAAATACCTCCCCGACCGGCTTGCCAGCGCGCTGATCGCATCGCGCTCCAAGGACTTCCGGGATGCGGACTGACCCGCTGTGGTAGCCCGCGGATAGGCGGCTGGAAGCGGTGAGCAGGAAAAAGTGAATAGGAGATAGGAGGTAGTGAAGAGCGGTCGGCATTCCGCTGCTTTTCACTATCTCCTATCTCCTATTCACTATTTCCTTTTCCCTTCCTCTTCACTGGCTCCCCGGCCGGAACCCATCAGACCAGCTTGATCTCGCGCAGGCGCTCGAGCAGGTATTCGTGCGCGGTGATCGGGGTCGGGTAGCGGTCGGGGTTGTTGGCGTCGACGCAGCCCGGCAGGGTCTTGATCAGGAAGTCCGGGTTCGGGTGCAGGAAGTAAGGCGTCGAGTAGCGCGGCTTGCGCGCGGCCTCGCCCGGCGGGTTGACCACGCGATGGGTGGTGGACGGGTACACGTGGTTGCTCAGGCGCTGCAGCATGTCGCCGATGTTGACCACGATGGTGTCGGCGTCGGCGGTGAACGGCACCCATTCGCCCTTGCGCGACTTCACTTCCAGGCCCGCGGCGCTGGCGCCGACCAACAGGGTGATGAAGTTGATGTCCTCGTGGGCGCCGGCGCGCACGTTCGGGATGTCGTCGGCGGTGATCGGCGGGTAGTGGATCGGGCGCAGGATCGAGTTTCCGAACTGGGTCTTGTCGGCGAAGAAATCCGCCGGCAGGTTGATGTGCAGGGCCAGCGCCGACAGCACGCGCGAGCCGAGCCGGTCGAGCGCCGTGTACAGGCCGTAGGCCACTTCCTTGAACTCGGGGATCTCCGCCGGCCACAGGTTCGGCGGCATCACGTCGGCGTATTTCGAGTCGCGCGGGATCTCGCGGCCCACGTGCCAGAACTCCTTGAGGTCGAAGTGCTTGGCGCCCTTCGCGGTCTCGATGCCGAACGGCGTGTAGCCGCGGGCACCGCCGCCGCCGGGCACGTGGTACTGCTTCTTGGTGTCCTCGGGCAGCGCGAAGAAGCGCTGGAACACGTCGTAGGCGCGGTCGATCTGCGCCTGCGGGATGCCGTGGTTGCGGATGCCCGCGAAGCCCCACTCGCGGTAGGCGGCGCCGAGCTCGGCGACGAAGGCGTCGCGGTCGGTGTCGAAGCGCTGGATGTCGAGGGTGGGGATGCTGGCGGTCACGGGCGGGATTCCGGAAAGTGGCGTGGGATGGATTCTAGGCCCGGCGGCGTGAGCCGGGCCTTGACGCGGCTCAAGTGG
Source organism: Arenimonas sp. (assembly GCF_022842045.1). Classification (GTDB taxonomy): domain Bacteria; phylum Pseudomonadota; class Gammaproteobacteria; order Xanthomonadales; family Xanthomonadaceae; genus Arenimonas. Next base: position 24,945 of record NZ_JALHQI010000040.1, read on the forward strand.
CGGCGCGCACGACCTCGGCCAGGCGGTCGAGCACCTGCCGCATCAGGCCGTCGTCGTCGGCCTCGACGGTGACGCGCACCACCGGCTCGGTGCCGGACGGGCGCAGCACCAGGCGTCCGCGGCCGGCCAGGGCCGCCTCGGCCTCGGCGCGGGCGGCCTGCACGGCGGCGCTGTCGAGCGGCTTCACGCCCGGGGCGACCCGGACGTTGACCGTCTGCTGCGGCAGCGGCTGGTAGCCGGCCAGGGCCTGCTGCAGCGACTTGCCGCGGCGGCGCAGCACTTCGATCACCTGCAGCGCGCTGACGATGGCGTCGCCGGTGCTGGCACGATCAAGGCACAGGATGTGGCCCGAGGCCTCGCCACCCAGCACGCCCTCGCGCTCGACGAGCGCCTGGTGCACGAAGCGGTCGCCGACCTTGGCGCGCAGGAAGCCGATGCCCTGCTCGCCCAGCGAAAGCTCCATGGCGTAATTGGTCATCAGCGTGCCGACCACCGGGCCGCGCAAGCGGCCGCTGGCGTGCCAGTCGCGCGCCAGCAGCCAGATCAGGCCGTCGCCGTCCACCAGCTGGCCCTGCCCGTCCACCATCAGCACGCGGTCGCCGTCGCCGTCGAAGGCGATGCCGAGGTCGGCGCCGGATTCGCGCACCCGCGCCATCAGCGCGCCCGGGTGGGTCGAGCCGACGCCGTCGTTGATGTTCAGGCCGTCGGGCGCGTTGCCGATGCACTCCACCACCGCGCCGAGTTCGGAGAACACGCGCGGGGCGACCTGGTAAGTGGCGCCGTGGGCACAGTCGAGCACCACGCGCATGCCCGACAGGACGAAGTCGTCGGGCACGGTGGACTTGCAGAATTCGGCGTAGCGCGCCATTGCGTCGGTGACGCGCGAGGCCTTGCCCAGCCGCCCGGACTCCACCGTGGCGAAGGGCTTGTCCAGCTCGGCCTCGATCGCCGCCTCGAGCGCATCGCCGAGCTTCTCGCCCTGGGCCGAGAAGAACTTGATGCCGTTGTCGTGGTGCGGATTGTGCGAGGCGCTGATGACGATGCCGGCATCGGCGCGCAGCGAGCGCGTGAGGTAGGCGACGGCCGGGGTCGGCATCGGGCCCAGCATGCGCACGTCGGCGCCCGCGGCCACCAGGCCGGCCTCCAGCGCCGCTTCGAACATGTAGCCGGAGATGCGGGTGTCCTTGCCGATGACCACGGTCGCGCTGTCCCGGCCCTCGCCCACCAGCACCCGGCCGGCGGCCGCGCCCAGGCGCAGCATGAAATCGGCCGAGACCGGCCACTCGCCGACCCGACCGCGGATGCCGTCGGTGCCGAAGTACTTGCGGTCCGCCATCCGGGTCAGGCCGCGCCGTTGGCGCTGGCCGCCGCGTCGGACGCCGGCATCGGCTGGCGCATCATCAGCGCCAGCAGGGCGGAAAGCTTTTCACGCATCTGGCGGCGGTCGATGATCAGGTCCACCGCGCCGTGCTCGACCAGGAACTCGGAGCGCTGGAAGCCCTCGGGCAGGGTCTCGCGCACGGTCTGCTCGATCACGCGCGGGCCGGCGAAGCCGATCAGGGCCTGCGGCTCGCCGACGTTGATGTCGCCCAGCATGCCCAGCGAGGCCGAGACGCCGCCGGTGGTCGGGTGCGTGAGCACCGACACGAACGGCAGGCCCGCGGCGCGCAGGCGGCCCAGCGCGGCCGAGGTCTTGGCCATCTGCATCAGCGAGAACAGGCCTTCCTGCATGCGCGCGCCGCCGGTGGCCGAGAAGCACACCAGCGGGCAGCCAACGGCCAGCGCGCGCTCGGCGGCGAGGGTGAACTTCTCGCCGACCACCGAGCCCATCGAGCCGCCCATGTACTTGAACTCGAACGCGGCCACGCAGATGTCGTGGCCCTTGAGCTTGCCCTGCACCGCGACCAGCGCGTCGCGCTCGCCCGTGGCCTTCTGCGCGGCCTTGATGCGGTCGGCGTACTTCTTCTGGTCCTTGAAGTGCAGCGCGTCCACCGGGCCGAGCGCAGCGCCGATCTCCTCGCCGCTGTCGTCGTCCAGGAACGCCACCAGGCGCTCGCGGGCACCGATGGCCATGTGGTGGCTGCACTTGGGGCAGACCCGCAGGTTCTTTTCCAGCTCGGGGCCATACAGGGCCGCGCCGCAGCGGTCGCACTTCTCCCACAGGCCCTCGGGGACGCCACGCTTGCCGGCGCCCTCGGTGCGGATGCGGGACGGCATCAGTTTGGTCAGCCAGCTCATTCAGCCACCGGTCTTGTTCGGGTCGGGAAGTTTAGCCCGAATGGCCCCGGCCGGAAGGCCCCCGCCCGCCCGCGCTCAGGCGTGGGCGTCCAGGGCCGCGCGCAGCGGGGCCAGGAAGGCACCGGCGCGGCCCGCGGCGTCCTCGGGCGAGGCGGCG
>NZ_JALHQI010000041.1 GCF_022842045.1 Arenimonas sp.
CAGGCCGCCCAGGCCCAGGCCGCCGACCTGCGCGGCCGGCTGTCGGCGCTGGAAGCCGAGCACCGGCAGCTGGGTGAGTTGCGCGCGGCCGGCGACGCCCGCGCGGCCGCGCTGGAGGCCCGCTTGCAGGAGCAGCAGCAGGCGGCCGAACAGCGCTACCGGGACCTCGAGAGTTCGCGCGAACGCCTCAAGGCCGAGTTCCAGGCCCTGGCCGCCGAGATCCTCGAGGACAAGTCCAGGCGCTTCGGCGAGGCCAACGTGCAGCAGTTGGGCCAGCTGCTCAATCCGCTGCGCGAGCAGATCGACGGCTTCCGCAAGGTCGTCACCGATTCCTACGAGAAAGAGAACAACTCGCGTGTTGCGCTGCAGACGCGCCTGGACGACCTGGTGCGCCTGAACCAGACGCTGGGCCAGGAGGCCCAGAGCCTCAGCCGCGCGCTCAGCGGCGACAACCGCAGCCAGGGCTACTGGGGCGAGCTCAAGCTCGAGCGCCTGCTGGAAACCGCCGGGCTGGAGAAGGGCCGCGACTACCTCACCCAGGAAAGCTTCAAGGACGGCGACGGCGACCGCTACCGTCCCGACGCGGTGCTGCGCCTGCCCGAGGACAAGAGCATCGTCATCGACGCCAAGATGGTGCTGCTCGACTACCAGCGCGCCTGCGAGGCGGCCGACGAGGCCGAGCGCGAGCAGGCCTTTGCCCGCCACGTGCTGGCACTGCGCAGCCACGTCAAGGAACTGGGCGACAAGGACTACAGCCGGCTGGAGGGCCTGACCAGCCCCGACATGGTGCTGATGTTCGTGCCGGTGGAAGCTGCCTTCCTCGAGGCCCTGCGCCGCGACCCCCAGCTCTATGCCTATGCCTTCGAGCGCAAGATCATCCTGGTCGGTCCCAGCAACCTGCTGGCCTCGCTGCGGCTGGTCGCGCAGATCTGGCGCACCGAGCACCAGAACGCCAACGCCAAGGCCATCTCCAGCCGCGCGGCGGTGCTGTACGACAAGTTCGTGCTGTTCACCGAGGACCTGCTGAAGGTGGGCGAGGCCCTGCGTCGCGCCAGCGACCTGCACGCGTCGGCCGTGTCCAAGCTGTCGCAGCAGCGCGGCAACGTCGTGCGCCAGGCCGAGATGCTGCGCGAGCTGGGCGTGGCGCCGTCCAAGCGGATGCCGGCCGCCTTGCGGGACCTCAGCGACGACGGGGCCGACGACGGGTCGGGCGAAGCCATCGACGGTGACGCCGGCGCGGGCACGGATGCCGCGGCGGGCGAGGGTGCCGACGACCCGGTGGGTTAGCCCTCGGCGGCCCCCCGGGGCGGCCCGCACCTGCGGGCCGGATTAGGTAGACTCCGGGGCTGGTATCGGGGAGGAGCACCACGGATGTTCATTCGTTTCTGCATCATCAGCCTGCTGTGGCTGGCCACCGCGGCCGGGGTCCAGGCCCAGGACGTCGCCGCCGCGCCCGCGGCCGAGCCCACCATCGCCCAGCAGATCGATGCGGCCGTCAGGCCCGTTGCCGACGCGGTGTCCGGCGCGATCTTCTATTCGGTCCGTGTCAGCGGCACTGACGAGGCGCCGGTCATGTTCCCGCTGATCGTCGGGTGGCTGATCCTGGCCGCGCTGATCTTCACGCTCTATTTCCGGTTCATCAACATCCGCGGCTTCAAGCACGGCTTTGACCTGATCCGGGGCAAGTACGACGACGCCAGCTCCGCCGGTGAGGTCAGCCACTTCCGCGCGCTCACCTCGGCCGTGTCCGGCACCGTCGGCCTGGGCAATATCGCCGGCGTCGCCGTCGCGATCACCATCGGTGGCCCCGGTGCGACCTTCTGGATGATCCTCGCGGGCCTGCTGGGCATGTCCTCGAAGTTCGTCGAATGCACCCTGGGCGTGATGTACCGCCTGGAGAAGCCGGACGGCACGATTTCCGGCGGCCCGATGTACTACCTCAGCCGCGGCATCGCCAAGAACTATCCGAAGGCCGCTGGCTTCGGCATGGTGCTGGCCGTGGTGTTCGCGGTCTGCACGATGCTGGGCGCGATCGGCGCCGGCGCGATGTTCCAGGCCAACCAGGCCTTCGCGCAGATGTCCAACGTCGCCGGCAGCCTGATGCCCGCCAACGGCAGCCTCTGGTTCGGCCTGGTCTACGCCATCCTCGGCGGCATCGTGGTCATCGGCGGCATCACCCGCATCGGCAGCGTCACCGCGCGGCTGGTGCCGGGCATGGCGGCGCTGTACCTGGTCGGCGCGCTGTTCGTGATCCTGACCAACCTGCCGCAGGTACCCGGCGCCTTCATGGCCATCATCGACGGCGCCTTCACCGCCGAGGGCGTGGCGGGCGGTGTCGTCGGAGCCCTGATCCAGGGCTTCCGCCGCGCGTCCTTCTCGAACGAGGCCGGCCTGGGTTCAGCGGCGATCGCGCACTCGGCGGTCAAGACCAAGGAGCCGCTGAGCGAGGGCTTCGTCGCGCTCTGGGAACCGTTCATTGACACGGTCGTGATCTGCACCATGACCGCGCTGGTCATCATCATCACCAACCAGCATGTCGTCGGCGGCGCCGACGGCGTGCAGCTGACGTCCAATGCGTTCGCGACCGTCTCGCCCTGGTTCCCGTACGCGCTGGCCTTCGTGGTGCTGCTGTTCGCGTTCTCGACCACGATCACCTGGGCCTACTACGGTGCCAAGGCCTGCAGCTTCCTGTTCAAGGAATCCAAGGTCGCGCTGTACGGCTTCAAGTTCTTCTACCTGGCCATGGCGGTCGTCGGCTGCACCATGCCGCTGGCCAGCATCGTCGACATCGCGGACGGCCTGCTCTTCATCATGGCCATCCCGAACCTGATCGGTGTCTACCTGCTCATGCCGGTGGTCAAGCGCGAGCTCACCAGCTACCTGGCCCGCATCCAGTCCGGCGAGATCGCCCGCACCGACGGGGCTGCCGCGCGGTAAGCCGCGCGCCAGGCAACACCCCGGAAACGGCGCGGACACCCTCCGCGCCGTTTCGTTCTGCAGCAGGGCCGCCAGGCCCGAAGCGCTCGCCGCAACCCAAGTCCCGCCCATGACCCACGAACTGCCGCTGCCCCCGCCCGCGCTTTCCCTGGGTGAACAGCTCCAGGCCATCATCGACCAGTTGCCGGACGAAGGCGTCAGCCTGGGCAGCCTGGTGGAAGTGATAGGCGACGAGGGCCTGCTGCTGTTGACGGCGCTGATGGTGCTGGTCTTCCTGGTGCCCGTATCGATCCCCGGGGTCAGCACCGTGTTTGGCGCGGCGATCGTGATGGTGGGCATCAGCCGTCTGACCGGACGTCCTTTTTGGCTTCCTCGCCGGCTGCGCGAACGGGTGTTGCCAGGCGCGCGCGTACGAAACGCGCTGGCGGCTGGCCTGCAATGGGTGCAACGGTTCGAACGGATCAGCCGTCCGCACCGGCTGCGCCGGCTGGCCGAGCAGCGTGCCTGGCTTATCACCGGCAACCTGGCCTACATCACCGCGGCGCTGCTGCTCATGGCGCCGCTCAGCTTCCTGCCCTTCAGCAACACCCTGCCTGCGATCGCGCTGCTGCTGTATGCCATCGGCTTCATCCAGCGCGATGGCGGCGCAGTGCTCGCCGGGCACGCGGCCCAGTTGGCGTCGCTGGTCTATTTCGGTGCTGTGCTCGCTGGCGGCGGCGCGGCCCTGCGTGCCCTTTGGGGCTGACCAGGGGCTCGCCGGCTGCGGTGCTCAGGCCTTGCGGTAGTTGTCCTGGACGGGATATCGCCGCGCATAGGCGATGAAGGCCAGCGCTGCGGCCGCGGCGAAACCGGCGAAGAAGAACATCAGGAAGGCGTTCTCGCTCCAGCCCTGGCCGTTGATCCAGGAGATCACGCCCGGATGGCGCACCGTCGCGTTGGTCAGCAGCACCCACAAGCCGCCAAACGTGCTGGTGAGATACCAGAACGCCATGATCACGCCCTTCATTGCATGCGGGGCCTGGCTGTACGCGAACTCCAGCGCCGTGGCCGACACCAGCACCTCGCCGAAGGTCAGCAGCAGGTAGGGCCAGGTCTGCCAGCCAATCGACAGGCTTGCGCCGGTATCGAGCTGCAGCTGGATCACGCCGGCAAGGACCCAGGCCACCGCCGAAAAGGCGATGCCCCAGCCCATGCGGCGCAGCGGCGTCGGGTTGAAGCCGAGTCGGCGCAGGGCGGGGTAGAGCACGAGGTTGTTGAACGGGATCAGCATCATCACGAACAGCGGGTTCAAGGCCTGCATCTGCGAGGGCGAGGCGAACCAGCCGCGCAGGAAGGCGGCGATGCCGTCGGGCAGGGACGCGAAGGTCGGCATCACCATCTCGCCGCCCTGCAGCACCCAGGTCGAGGCCTTCTGGTCGAACAGGGACCAGAACGGCGTGACCAGCGCGAACACGACCAGGATACGCAGCACCGCCCTTACGCCTTCGATCGCGGCCTCGGGGTGGCTGTCCCGGGCCCGGTCCAACTGCAGCGACGCGCCCCAGCCGACGCCGCCAATCAGCGTTCCCAAGGCCAGGCAGGCCGTGATCACGAAGCCCCAGCCGGCGGGCCAGATCGGCGCACCCGTTGCCCACAGCGCCAACATCAAGCCGGCCACGGTGATCGCCGCGCCGGCGATCAGGCTGCCCACGCCGGGCGCGCCGTGCGTCAGCGCGGTCTTGACCACGCTCAGGAAGGAATCCGGATGGGGACCCGAGGGCGGGACATTGACGTACTGCTTTCGGCCCAGCCAGAAGATCAGCGTGGCGATGAACATCAGCAGGCCCGGTATGCCGAAGGCCCAGGCCGCTCCCCAGTTGCGCAAGACCAGCGGCATCAGCAGCGAGGCGAAGAAGGAGCCGAAGTTGATGATCCAGTAGAACGCATCGAACACGACGCGGGCGCGGCTCTTGTTGGTCTGGTCGAACTGGTCCCCGACGAATGACACCACCAGGGGCTTGATGCCTCCGGAGCCAAGCGCGATCAGGAAAAGGCCGGTGAAGAAGCCGGATCGGCTGTCCTCGAACATCGCCAGGCAGGCGTGTCCCGCGCAGTAGACCAGGGAGAACCAGAGGACCGTGTTGTACTTGCCGAAGAAGCGGTCCGACAGCCAGCCGCCGAGCAGCGGGAAGAAGTAAACGCCGATCACGAAGGTATGGAAGATGTCCTTGGCGTAACCCTGCCTGTCCAGGATCGGCAGCGCCGCCAGCAGCACGCTGGCCGCCAGGAACTCGACCAGGATGTTGCGCATGCCGTAGAAGCTGAAGCGCTCGCAGGCCTCGTTGCCAATGATGTAGCGGATCTGGCCGGGCAGGGGCGCAGGTGCATCTGCACCCACCGCGCCAGGGGCCACGCTGGGGGAGGTCATCGGGAGGTCCTTGGGGCGGTCGTCGCGGGTGGTGGAGACGGCCGTTGCGCGAATCCCGCGCAGCGGCCAGGGTTGGTCAGCCGAGGATCTTGGCGGCAAGCACGATCAGCACCAGCACTGGGGCGATGATGCAGATCAGGAAGCGCCAGGCCCGGTAGCCGCCGTCGGTGAGGTGCGAGAGCTCGCGGCGGGTGATGTCGCGGCTGAGCACGTAGCCCGCGAACAGCGCGATCAGCAGGCCGCCGACCGGCAGCATGATGTCGGAGGCGACGAACTCGATCGCGCCCTGCAGGTCGCGGCCGAACACCCGCACGCTCTGCCAGACGTTGAAGCCCAGCGCCGTCACCAGGCCGATGCCCCAGATCACCAGCGCCGCGATCAGCGCGGACGACTTGCGCGAAACATTGCCCTTCTCGACCAGGAAGGCCGTGGGCGGCTCGAGCAGCGAGATCGACGAGGTCCAGGCGGCCACGAACAGCAGGCCGAAGAACGCGATCGCATACGGGATGCCGAAGGCCATGTCGTTGAAGGCCAGCGGCAGCGAGGTGAAGATCAGGCCCGCGCCACCACCGGCCGGGTCGAGGCCGAAGGCGAACAGCACCGGGAAGATCGCCAGGCCGGCGAGGAGGGCGATGGTGGTGTCCACGCCCGCGACGGTGACTGCCACCCGCGGGATGGAGATGTCCTTGGGCAGGTAGGCACCGTAGGTCATGATGCCGCACATGCCCAGGCTCAGCGAGAAGAAGGCCTGGCCCAGCGCGGCGAGCAGGGTGTCGCCGGTGACTTCGCTGAAGTCGGGCTTGAACAGGAACTCGAAGGCCTGGCCGATCTTGCCGGTGCTGATGCCGTAGGCCAGCAGGACCAGCAGGATCAGCAGGAGCAGCGGCATTAGGAACTTCACCGCGCGCTCGAGGCCCTTCTCGACGCCCATCGCCACCACGCCCACGGTGACCAGCATGAACATGCTGTGCCAGAAGATCAGGGTGCTGGGGCTGGCGAGCAGGGCGGTGAAGGTGGCGCCCGGGTCGGTGATCGGCGCACCGCCGAACAGCTGCGCGATGTACAGCCAGGTGTAGTGCAGGGTCCAGCCGCCCACCACGCTGTAGAAGCTGAGGATGGCGACCGCGGCGAGCATGCCGATCCAGCCGATCACGGTCCAGGCGCCGCTGTGGCCGCCTTCGCGGGTCAGCTTGCGCAGCGTGTTCACCGGGCTCATGCGGCCCTGCCGGCCCATCAGGATCTCGGCGGCCATGATCGGCAGGCCCACCAGCAGGATGCAGCCCAGGTAGATCAATACGAAGGCGCCGCCACCGTTGTCGGAGGCCAGGTAGGGGAAGCGCCAGATGTTGCCCAGGCCCACCGCCGAACCGCTGGCGGCGAGGATGAAGGCGAGGCGCGAGGACCACATGCCGTGGATCGAGTGGTTGTCCATGCTGGCTTCCGGTATTGGGTCGGGTCAGGCGCCGCGGCGCAGGTAGCTGTGGCGGTAGCCGTAGCCGAAGTAGATGGTGAAGCCGATCAGCGTCCACGCGCCCAGCAGCGCCCAGTTGTACCAGCCCATGAAGAACACCAAGGCCAGGCAGGACAGGGCGCCCAGGATGCAGATGACCGGCGCGAACGGCACCCGGAATGCACGCGGCAGGTCAGGCCGCGTCTTGCGCAGCACCAGCACGCCGATGCACACGGTGGCGAAGGCCAGCAGGGTGCCCATCGACACCAGGTCGCCGAGCACGCCCAGCGGGAAGAACGCCGCCAGCGCCGCCGCGACCAGGGCGACGACGACCGTCGCCTTGTGCGGGGTGCCGAACTTCGGGTGGGCGGCGCCGAAGAACTTCGGCAACAGGCCGTCGCGGGACATGGCGAAGAAGATGCGCGGCTGGCCCATCAGCATCACCAGGATCACCGAGCTCAGGCCGGCGACGGCGCCGATCTCGACGGCGAGCTTGAGCCAGGCCAGGTCGGCATAGGGCTCGAGGGCGGTGGCGACCGGCTTGGCGGTGCCGAGCTCGGTGTAGGGCACCATGCCGGTGAGCACGGCGGCGACGATGATGTAGAGCAGGGTGCAGACCACCAGCGAGCCCAGGATGCCGATCGGCATGTCGCGCTGCGGGTTCTTGGCCTCCTGCGCCGCGGTCGAGACCGCGTCGAAGCCGATGTAGGCGAAGAAGACGATGGAGGCCCCGCGCAGCACGCCCTCCCAGCCGAAGCGGTCGCCGCCCTCGTTCTCGGGGATGAAGGGCACCCAGTTCTCCGGGTTCACGTACTGCGAGCCGAAGCCGATCAGGGCCAGGATCACCGTGACCTTGACCGCGACGATGATGGCGTTGGCGAAGGCCGACTGGCGCATGCCGACGTAGCACAGCACGCCCACCGCGCCGACGATCAGCACCGCCGGCAGGTTGAACAGCGAACCTGTCATCAGCACCTCGCCGTTGGTGTAGGTGAAGGGGGCGGAGGCCAGCCAGGCGGGGAACTTCCATTCCGAACCGGACATCGCCGCCAGGTTCTCCATCAGGCTGATGGTGTAGGCGGACCAGCCCACGGCCACCGCGGAGGCCGCGAACAGGTATTCCAGCACCAGGCTCCAGCCGACGAACCAGGCGATGGCTTCGCCAAGCGTGGCGTAGGTGTAGCTGTAGGCGCTGCCCGAGACCGGGATCATCGCCGCGAACTCGGCGTAGCACAGGCCGGCGAAGGCGCAGGCCAGGCCCGCCAGCACGAAGCTGAGCATGATCGCCGGGCCGGCGTGGTTGGCCGCGGCCTGGCCGGTCATCACGAAGATGCCGGCGCCGATGATTGCGCCCACGCCCAGCAGCAGCAGTTGCCGCGCGCCCAGCACGCGCTTGAGGTTGGCTTCGCCCTTGAGGCTGCCCTCCACGGGTTCACCCGCGTCGACATGGGGCATCGGGGCGACGGGTTTGACGATCAGCAGGTTCTTGAACATGGGCGGGACGTCTCGGTGGGTACCGGCGGAAGGGCTCAGTCGACGCGGCGGGACGCGATCGCGCCGCCAACTTCGAGCTTGAGGATCTTGAAGCCCGTATAGGCCAGGATGCCGGCCAGCACGGGATTAACCAGGTTGAACAGGGCGTAGGGCAGGTAGTCGAGCGTGGCCACGCCGAGCGTGGCGGCCATGTAGGCGCCGCAGGTGTTCCAGGGCACCAGCGGCGAGGTGATGGTGCCGGCGTCTTCCAGCGCGCGCGAGAGGTTCACCGCGGCCAGGCCGCGCTTCTCGTACTCGGAGCGGTAGATGCGGCCCGGCAGCACGATGGCCAGGTACTGGTCGGCGGCCAGCACGTTGGTGCCGAAGCTGGTGACCAGGGTGGCGACGATCAGCGAGCCGGTGCTGCGCGCCATCTTCAGCACGCTGCGGATCAGGCGCTCGAGCAGGCCGGCCTTCTCCATGATGGCGCCGAAGGACATGGCGCAGATCACCAGCCACACGGTGTTGAGCATCGAAGACATGCCGCCGCGGTTGAGCAGCGAATCGATCGCCTCGTTGCCCGACTCGCCCTTGTAGCCGTCGATCAACGAGGCCCACGCGCCCTTGAGCAGCGCCATCGGGCGCGACAGCGCCTCGTCGCCGGCCAGCGCCACCACGAGCTCGGGCTGGAATATGACTGCGAAGATCGCGCCGAGCAGGGCACCAATCAGGATGGTCGGGTAGGCGGGAAAGCGCTTGATCGCCAGCCCGAACACCACCACCAGCGGGATCAGCAGGTGCGGACCGATCGCGAAGAGGCGCGAGAGCTCGGCCGAGAGGTCGTCGAAGCCGACGCTGGCGGTGCCGGCGACCGCGCCGAAGCTGAGCCAGGCAAAGCCGGCCAGCGCGATCAGGATGCTGGGCCCGGTAGTCCAGGCCATGTGCCGCACATGCGCGAACAGCTCGCTGCCGGCCGCGGCCGGGGCCAGGTTGGTGGTGTCCGACAGCGGCGACATCTTGTCGCCGAAGTAGGCGCCGGAGATGACCGCGCCCGCGGTGATGGCCGGATCCAGGCCCAGGCCCGCAGCGACCCCCATCAGCGCGACGCCCAGGGTGCCGGCGACGGTCCAGGAGCTGCCGATGGTGACGGCGACGATGGCGCAGACCAGGCAGGCGGCCGGGTAGAAATACGACGGGTCGAGCAGCATCAGCCCGTAGTGGATCAGCGTGGGCACCGCGCCCGACAGGATCCAGGAGCCGATCAGCGAGCCGACCGCGAGCAGGATGAGGATGGCGTTGGTGGAAATCGAGATGCCGTGGACGATGGCGTCCTGCACGTCGTCCCAGCGCATGCCGTTGCGGATGCCGATGATGGCGGCGACGCCGCCGGCCAGCAGCAGCGAAATCTGGCTGCCGCCATACGCGGAGTTGTCCGCGAACAGGTAGACCGAGGTCCCGAGCAGGGCGAAGAGGAGGACCAGGGGCAGGAAGGCCTGCAGCAGGGTCGGTTCGCGGGCCTTCGCGGCCTGGGACGGTTCGGTCATCGGGCTCTCTCCCCAGAGTAATCGCCCGAGTTTACCCGAGCCGGCCCGGCCCGTGCGGGTATGCTGGCGCCCTTCGCCACCGTCCGGAAACCCCATGCAAGACCGCCTGCCCCTGGCCCGCCTGTTCGACGATTACCTGGCGCGTTACCCGGCCGAAGGCGAGGTCGTGGGGCTGTTCCGTGCCCTGCTGGCGGAGGAGGGGCCGGTGTTCGAGCGGGCGCGGCTGGCCGGGCATTTCACCGGCTCGGCCTGGGTGGTCAGCGGGGACGGCGAGCGGGTGCTGCTGATGCACCACCGCAAGCTCGGGCGCTGGCTGCAGCTGGGCGGCCATGCCGACGGGGACGCGCACCTGCCGCGGGTGGCGCTGCGCGAGGCGGAGGAGGAATCGGGGCTGGTGGACCTGGTGGTGGACCCCGCGATCCTGGACCTGGACCGCCACGCCATCCCGGCCCGCGGCAGCGAGCCGGAGCACTGGCACTACGACGTGCGCTTCGTGGTGCGTGCGACCGGCAGCGAAGCGTTCGTGCTCAACGAGGAGTCGCTGGCGCTGGCGTGGAAGCCGGTGGCGGAAATCGCCGAGGACCCCTCGGCCGACGAATCCCTGCGCCGCATGGCCCGCAAGTGGCTGGCCCGCTGAAACGGTAGGAGGGACTTCAGTCCCGAAGCTTTCCGCCAAAGAGCTTCGGGACTGAAGTCCCTCCTGCAGGAGGTGTCAGACGCGGCCGTTGAATTCGCCGGTGGCGGTGCTGACCCAGATCTTCTCGCCGTTGGTGATGTACTCCGGCACCATGATCTCGATGCCGGTGTTCAGGCGCGCCGGCTTCGGGCGCTTGGTGGCGGTGCCGCCCTTGAGTTCCGGCGGGGTCTCGACCACTTCCAGCTGCACGCTGGGCGGCAGCTGCACGGCCACCGGGGCGTCCTCGATCAGCTGGATGTAGCAGCCCTCCAGGCCCTCGGTGATGTAGCCGGCGCTGTCGCCGACCACGTCGGCATCGAGCTGGTAGGGCGTGTAGTCCTCGGCGTCGAGGAACACGAAGGCCTCGCCGTCCTTGTACGAGAAGGTGCACTCGCGGCGGCTGAGCTCGACTTCGCGCAGCTCGTCGTCGGCGCCCGCGCTGAGGTCGTACTTCACGCCGCCCGGCACGCTGTACAGGGTGAAGCGGAACTTGACGTTGCCGCCGCGGCCCTGCGGCGAGCTGCGCTCGATGTCGCGCACCTGGTACACGGTGCCGTTGTGCTCGATGACGTTGCCTTTCTTGATCTCGCCAGCTTTCATCTTCGTTCTCTGTCTAATGATTTTCTCCCTCCCCCACGCAATGGGGGAGGGCCGGGGAGGGGGAGCTCAGGATTACTTGGGAGCCAACCTGACCGCGCCATCCAATCGGATGGTCTCGCCGTTGAGGTAGCGGCTGCCCAGGATGTAGGCCACCAGGGCCGCGAACTCGGCCGGCTGGCCCAGGCGCGACGGGAAGGGGATCGAGGCCGACAGCGACTGCTGCACGGCTTCCGGCATGCCGTCCACCATCGGGGTCCAGAAGATGCCCGGGGCGATGGTGTTGACGCGGATGCCGAAGCGGGCCAGTTCGCGCGCCATCGGCAGGGTCATCGCCACCACGCCGCCCTTGGACGCCGAGTACGCGGCCTGGCCGATCTGGCCCTCGTAGGCGGCGACGCTGGCGGTGTTGACGATCACGCCGCGCTCGCCGTCTTCGCCGGCGGAGTTGTGCTGCATCAGGTTGGCGGCGGCCTTGGCCACGTTGAAGCTCCCGACCAGGTTCACCATCACCGTGCCGGCGAAGTTCTTGAGCGGCATCGGCGCGTCCTTGCCCAGCACGCGGCCGGCGCCGAGGATGCCGGCGCAGTTCACCGCGGCGTTCAGCCCGCCCATGAAGTCGCGGGCGGCGGCGAGGTTGGCCTCGACGTTGGCCTCGTCGGTGACGTCGGTGCGGAAATAGCGCGCCTTGTCGGCGCCCAGCGCGGCCACGGCGGCGGCGCCCTTGTCGTCGTTGATGTCGAGCAGCGCGACCTTGGCGCCCCCGGCGACCAGGTACTCGGCCACGGCCAGGCCCAGGCCGGAAACGCCGCCGGTGATGACGGCGCGGGTGTCTTGGATCTGCATGGGAAACCCCCTCGGAAACAGCCCGCGAGTTTACCAGTCAGAGGTCGAGGAGGTAGAAGCGGTTGCAGCCGAAGTGGCCGGTGGCGCCCATCGGGCCGTCGAGGCGCCGAAAGCCGGTGCGCTCGTAGAGTTTCTGGGCCGCGTCCATGCCGCGCAGGGTCTCGAGGTAGCACTGGCGGTGGCCCAGGCGCCGGGCGGTGTCCAGGCAGCGGGCCATCAGCGCGCTGCCGGCCCCGAGGCCACGCAGTGCCGGCAGGAAATACATCTTGCGCAGCTCGCAGACGCCGTCCGGCCCGCCGTCCAGGGGCGCGACGCCGCCGCCGCCCAGCACCTGCCCGTCGACCGCGACCACGAAATAGGCGGCCCCGGGGCGGTCGTAGGCGGCGCACATGCCGGCCACCTCGGGGTCGTGGATGGCGAAGCCCGGTCCGCTGGCGCCGAACTCGGGCATCACCGCGCGGATGATGCCGGCCACGGCCGCGTCGTCGGCGGGCGTGATCGGCCGGATCGCGAAGCGCTCAGTCATGGGCCGCCACGGGCACCTTCAATCCGGCCTGGCGCAGGTAGGCCGCGAAACTTTCGGGTTCCAGGCCCGGGCTGAACAGGAAGCCCTGGCCGGTGCCGATGCCCAGCTCCAGCAGGAAATCGCGCTGCGCCGGACTCTCCACGCCCTCGGCCACCACATCCAGGCCCAGGCCGCGGGCGATGCCGGCCACGGCCTGGCAGATCGCCACGTCGGACGGGTTCGCGGGCACGCCTTGCAGGAAGCTGTGCGCCAGCTTCAGGCCGTGGATCGGCAGGCGGCGCAGGTAGTTCAGCGCGCTGTAGCCCTCGCCGAAATCGTCGATGGTCAGCACCACGCCCAGCGCCCGCAGCGCCTCGAAGGTGTTGAGGGTGTCGGGCGCGTCCTCGATCAGCACGCGCTCGGTGAACTCCAGCTCCAGCGCCGAGCCCGGCAGGCCGTGGTCGCGAAGCGCGTGGGTAATGGTCTGCACCAGGTCCTCGGTGAGGAACTGGCGGTAGGACACGTTCACCGCCACGCGCTCGAGCGTCAGGCCCGCGTCGCGCCAGGCCGCCATCTGCCGGCAGGCGGCCTCGATCACCCAAGCGCCGATGCGGACGATGTCGCCGGTGGTCTCGGCGTGGCTGATGAAGTGATCCGGCGCGATCTCGCCCAGGGTCGGGCTGTGCCAGCGGATCAGCGCCTCGGCGGTGCGCACCCGGCCGTCGGCCAGCGACACCAGCGGCTGGAACACCAGGCGGAATTCGCCATTGTCCAATGCGCGCCGCAGCTGCGCCTCGATCTGCACGCGGTCGTGCTGCTGCTGCGCCAGCTCGGGGTTGAACACCTGCCAGGTGTTGCGGCCCTTGTGCTTGGCGGCGTACATCGCCGCGTCGGCGTTGTTGACCAGCTGCTGCACGGTGCGGCCGTGCTCGGGGTGGCGCGCCAGGCCCACGCTGGTGGTGATGGTGAATTCCTCGCCGGCGTAGCGGAAGCTGTCGCCGAAAGCGCGGGTGATGCGTTCAGCCAGCAGCTCGGCCATGCCGGCGCCGGCGCGCTGGTCGGTGACGACCAGGAACTCGTCGCCGCCGAAGCGCGCCAGCAGCCCGGTGTCGCCGACGCAGCGCTCGAGCCGCCGCGCGGCGTTCACCAGCAGGTGGTCGCCGGCGGCGTGGCCCAGCAGGTCGTTCACCAGCTTGAAGCGGTCGAGGTCGACGTAGATCACGGTGGTGCCCACAGCGTTGTCGCCAAGCCGGCGCTCGAGTTCGCCCAGGATGCCGTCGCGGTTGAACAGCCCGGTGAGCGGGTCGGTGCGCGCCTGGCTGCGCAGCGCCTCTTCGATCTGCCGGCGCTGGGTGATGTCCTGCAGCGTGCCTGTGAGGCGGGTGGACATCGGCGCGCGGCCTTCGGACTGGCCGATCAGGCGGGCCCAGTGGCGCTCGCCGTCGGGCCGCACCACCTGTACCTCCAGGTCGAAGCCGCCGCCGTCGCGGACCACGCTCTCGATCGCGTCCTCGACCGGCTTGCGGTGCGGCTCGGCGATCTGATCCATCACGTCGTCGAGGTTCATCGGCGGGTCGTCGCGGCGGCCGATGATGCGCAGGGCTTCGTCGGTGAGGTAGAGCCGGCGGCGACCACCGTCCCACTCCCAGCCGCCGATGCGGGCCAGCGCCTGGGCGCGCAGGAACAGCGAGCTGTCGCGCTTGAGTTCGGTCACGTCCGAGAACAGCGAGATCACCTGGTGCGGCTTGTCGGCACCCGGGTGGAACTGCGGCACCGAGGTGGCCGAGATCCAGGTGAGCTGCTTGCGCTTGTGGTGGTAGAGGCCGAGCAGGGTGCTCTCGATGATCTGCCCGGTGGCCAGCGAGCGCAGCGGCGGCAGGTCGCGGAAGCTGATCGGGTAACCACGGTGGTCGATCACCAGCCAGTCGTCGAAGCGCAGGCTGGCGGCGATGTCCAGGCTGTCGTCGATGCCGAGGATGCGGTAAGCGGCCGGATTGGCCGACAGCGGCCGGCCGTCGAAGCCCTGGAACAGCACGCCCTTGTCGATCGCCGAGAGCAGCGCATGGTAGTTGAGCTCGGCCTCCTGGCGCAGGCTCAGGTCGCGGGCGACGGCGATGATGTGGTGGTGCGGGCCGTCGTGGAAGCTGGCCGAGTGCACTTCGACCGGGAAGCGGGTTCCGTCCGCGCGCCTGTTGCTGACCTCGACCACGTAGGTCTCGTCGCGCGCCAGCGCCTCCAGCACCGGGCCCATGTGGTGGGGCGACAGGTCGGGATTGATCACGTGGACCAGCTTGCCGACGATTTCCTCGCGCGGCAGCCGGTAAGCCTTCATGCCGGCGCGATTGAGCGCAAGGATGCGGCCCTCGGAATCCAGGATGCTGACCGGGTCGGGCACGGCATTGAAGAGGGATTCGTAGCGCAGCCGGAGGCTGTCGGCCTCGCGCTGCAGGCCATGCAGTTCCGCGAGCAGGGCCGAGAGCAGCTGGGCGTCGGCGGGCGATCCCGTGGTCAGGCAGCGCTCGAGCCGCGACACCAGCGCCGCAATGCGCGACGCGCCCGCGTCCTGCGTCGGGGTGGCGTCGGCGTCGCGGGGCGGGCTGTCGGGCTGCATTCCGTCGTGGGTCGGCGGTGGCGGGGCTGGCCCGAGCATACACCGGCGGCCCGCCGCCGCCGCGTCAGCCCGCGGCCAGCGTGACCTTGCTTCCGGAGCTGCGGCCGAGCAGGGCGGCCAGCCAGCGGCCGGTGTCGACCAGGCGGGGCAGGTCGACGCCGGTGGCGATGCCCATGCCCTCGAGCATGTAGACCACGTCCTCGGTGGCGACGTTGCCGCTGGCGCCGGGGGCGTAGGGGCAGCCGCCGGTGCCGGAGACCGCCGCGTCGACCACGGCCACGCCTTCCCCGAGGCAGGCGAGGATGTTGGCCAGGGCCTGGCCGCGGGTGTCGTGGAAGTGGATGGCCAGCGCCGCCATCGGCACCTCGGCCGCGACGGCGCGCAGCATGGCCCGGGCGGCGCCCGGGGTGCCGATGCCGATGGTGTCGCCGAGCGAGACCTCGTAGCAGCCCAGCGCGTGCATGCGGCTCGCCACGCGCACGACGTCGGCCACCGGCACCTCGCCCTGGTAGGGGCAGCCGAGCACGGTGCTGACATAGCCGCGCACCTTCACGCCATCGGCGCGGGCGCGCTCGAGCACCGGCATGAAGCGCTCGATGCTCTCGTCGATGCCGGCGTTGATGTTCTTGCGATTGAAGGCCTCGGAGGCAGCGGTGAACACCGCGACTTCCTCCGCGCCGACCGCGCGGGCGCGCTCGTAGCCCTGCAGGTTCGGCACCAGCACCGGATAGGCGACGCCAGGCGCGCGGTGGATGCCGGCGAAGACCTCGGCGGCATCGGCCAGCTGCGGCACCCACTTGGGGCTGACGAAGCTGGTGGCCTCGATGCTGCGCAGGCCGGTGGCGGTGAGGCGGTCGATCAGCTCGATCTTGGCGGCCGCCGGGATGATGGCCTTCTCGTTCTGCAGGCCGTCGCGGGGGCCGACCTCGACGATGCGGACGCGGGCGGGCAGGCTCACAGTGCCTCCAGCCGGACCAGCACGACCTCGGATTCGACGAAATCGCCGGCGGTGGCCTGTACCGCCGCCACCGTGCCGGCGCGCGGGGCCTTCAGGCTCAGCTCCATCTTCATGGCCTCCATCACCAGCAGCTCCTCGCCCTCGGCGACGACCTGGCCAGGCTGGGCCTTCACCAGCACGATGCGGCCGGGCATCGGTGCGACCAGGCGGTCGCCGACACCGGCGGCGGCATTGCCGTCGAAGCGGTAGGCCGGCACGCGCTCGAGCCGCACGCGGTGTTCGCCGTCATGGACGCTGGCCGAGCCGGCGTCGGCGTGCACGCGCATGCGCCACTGCCGGCCGTCGACCTCGGCGCCCAGGCGCCCGTCGGCGAAGCGGGCGCCGCGCACGGTGAGCTCGCGCTCGCCGATGCGCAGGCGGTAGTCGCCGGCGCTGCCGCGGGCGTGTACCTCGATGCGTTCGCCGCGGTGCAGGAAGCACAGCAGGCGCTCGCCGGCGTGGCCCAGGCGCCAGCCGTCGGCGATCGCCCACGGGGTGTGCGGATCAGGGCCGGAGCCGGCGGCGGCGCGGGTGCTGGCTTCGTCGTGCAGCGCGGAGGCAGCGGCGGCCAGCGCCAGGTGGGCGTCGGGCAGGGCCGCGTCGCGCGGCAGCACTTCCTCGAGGTGGCGGTCGAGGTAGGCGGTGTGGATGGTGCCCTCGACCACGCGCGGGTGGCGCACCAGTTTTTCGAGGAAGTCGATGTTCGACTTCGGGCCGGCGATCTCGCAGTCGGCCAGCGCCTCGCGCAGGCGGGCCAGGGCGCGCGGGCGGTCGAGGTCCCAGACGATCAGCTTGGCGATCATCGGGTCGTAGAAGATGGTGACGGTGTCGCCCTCGACCACGCCGGCATCGAGCCGCACGTGCGCCGACGGGGCCGGCAGGCGCAGCCGCTCGAGCTTGCCCGAGCCGGGCAGGAAGCCCTGGGACGGGTCCTCGGCGTACAGCCTCACTTCGATGGCGTGGCCGCGGTGGCTGATGTCCTGCTGGTGCAGCGGCAGGTGCTCGCCGGCCGCGACGCGCAGCTGCCATTCGACCAGGTCCAGGCCGGTGACGAGCTCGGTGACCGGGTGCTCGACCTGCAGGCGGGTGTTGATTTCCATGAAGTAGAAATCGCCCTGCGGGCCGACGATGAACTCGACCGTGCCGGCGTTGACGTAGTCGATGGCGCGGGCGGCTTCGACCGCGGCCTCGCCCATCTTCAGGCGAAGCTCGGGCGTCAGGAACGGCGAGGGCGATTCCTCGACCACCTTCTGGTAGCGGCGCTGGGCCGAGCACTCGCGCTCGCCGAGGTGGATGGTCTGCCCGTGGCGGTCGGCGAAGACCTGGATCTCGATGTGGCGCGGCTCGCCGATGTAGCGCTCGAGCAGCACGCGGTCGCGGCCGAAGGCGCTGGCGGCCTCGCGCTGGCAGCTCTCGAGCGCGGCGGTGAACTCGCCGGCGGCGCGCACGATGCGCATGCCCTTGCCGCCGCCGCCGTGCGCGGCCTTGATCATCAGCGGGTAGCCGATGCGGTCGGCCTCGGCCTGAAGGTGCGCGGGGTCCTGGTTCTCGCCGGTGTAGCCCGGCACCACCGGCACGCCCTGTGCGTGCATCAGCTGCTTGGCGCCGGCCTTGCTGCCCATCTTGCGCATGGACGCCGCGCCGGGCCCGATGAAGGTGATGCCCGCCGCCTCGACCGCGTCGGCGAAGTCGGCGTTCTCGCTGAGGAAGCCGTAGCCCGGATGGATGGCCTGCGCACCGGCGCGCCTGGCCACCTCGATGATGGCGTCGCCGCGCAGGTAGCTGTCCTGCGGCCGTGGCCCGCCGATCGGCCAGGCCTCGTCCGCGAGCCGGGCATGCTGGGCGTGCGCGTCGGCCTCCGAGTAAACCGCGACCGTGCGGATGCCGAGCCGGCGGCAGGTGCGGATGATCCGGCAGGCAATCTCGCCGCGGTTCGCAATCAGGATTTTGTTGAACATTCTCGTTTTGAACGCGGATAAGAGCGGATGGGCGCGGATAAGAGCGGATTTTTGGAGTGTACCCGGCGTTTGACCTGGGGGCGCGGGCCGAAATTAAGCAGCAGGCCGATGGGTACCCCTGTTGCCTTGAGGTAATTGACCAGCTGGGCTTCGTGGGCGGGGGATATCGTGGAGGCGACCTTCACTTCGATCAGTAGCTCGTCCGGAATGATCAGATCGGCTCGGTAGTCCCCGACCTTGTGGCCCTTGAAGTAAACGTCGATACGCTGCTGTTGCAGGACCGGCAGTCCCGCATCCAGCAGACAAACCATCAAGGCGTTCTCGTACACCTGCTCAAGGAATCCGACACCCAACTCGTTGTACACCGAGTAGAACGCGCCAATGACGGTTTCCGTCACCGCTTCCCTAATCAATCCGCTCTGATCCGCGCCCATCCGCTTTTATCCGCGTTCAACTCGTGACCCAACCCGGAGCCCGTTTGTCTAGGAAGGCGGTGAGGCCTTCCTGCCCTTCGGGGGAAACGCGCAGGCGGGCGATGAGGGCGGCGTTCTCGGTGTCGATGCGTTCGGCCGTTTCGCGCGTGAAGCCGGCCGTGCGCAGTGCCAGCTGCTTCGCCTCTTGCTGGGCCACCGGGCCGCCCTTGGCCCAGAAGTGCAAGGCGCGGTCGACCACGGCGTCGAGCTCGGCAGCCGGCGCGAGCGTGTGCAGCAGGCCAATGGCCCGCGCCTCCTGCGCCTCGATCACTTCGGCGCCGGTGAACAGTCGGCGCGCGTGGCGCGGACCGATGGCGGCGGTCACGTAGGGCGAGATCACCGCCGGCACCAGGCCCAGCTTCACTTCCGACAGCGAGAACTTCGCGCTCTCCACGCCGATCGCGTAGTCGCAACAGGCGACCAGTCCGACGCCGCCACCGTAGGCGGAGCCGTTGACGCGGGCGAGGGTGGGCTTGGACAGGAAATTGAGCGTGCGCATCAGCTTCGCCAGCTTCAGCGAATCCTCGCGGTTCTCGTCCTCGCTGGCCTGGGCCATGCGCCGCATCCAGCCGAGGTCGGCGCCGGCGGAGAAGGTGCTGCCTTCCCCGGTCAGCACGACCGCGCGTACCGTGGGGTCGGCCTCGACCTGCTCAAGCGTGGCGGTCAGCTCGGCGATCAGGACGTCGTCGAAGGCGTTGTGCACGCTGGCTCGCGCCAGGGAGATCCGGGCGGTGCCGGCCGTTTGGTCGAGGCGGATCGTCTGCATCGCCATCACATCCGGAAGACGCCGAAGCGATCTTTTTCAATCGGGGCATTGAGGCTGGCCGACAGCGCCAGGCCGAGCACGCGGCGGGTATCGGCCGGGTCGATGATGCCGTCGTCCCACAGCCGCGCGGTGGCGTAGTAGGGGTGGCCCTGGCGCTCGTACTGGTCGCGGATCGGGGCCTTGAAGGCTTCCTCCTCGTCGGCGCTCCAGGTCTTGCCGGCGCTTTCGAGGCCATCGCGCTTCACCGTGGCCAGCACGCTGGCCGCCTGCTCGCCACCCATCACGCTGATGCGCGCGTTCGGCCAGGTCCACAGGAAACGGGCGCCGTAGGCGCGGCCGCACATGGCGTAGTTGCCGGCACCGAAGCTGCCGCCGATGACGACGGTAAACTTCGGCACGTGCGAGCAAGCCACGGCGGTCACCATCTTGGCGCCGTCCTTGGCGATGCCGGCGTTCTCGTACTTCTTGCCGACCATGAAGCCGGTGATGTTCTGCAGGAACACCAGCGGGATGTCGCGCTGGTTGCACAGTTCAATGAAGTGCGCGCCCTTGAGCGCGCTTTCGGCGAACAGGATGCCGTTGTTGGCGACGATGCCCACCGGGTAGCCGTGGATGTGCGCGAAGCCGCAGACGAGCGTCTTGCCGTAGCGCGCCTTGAACTCCTGGAACTCGCTGCCGTCCACCACGCGGGCGATAACCTCGCGGATGTCGAAGGGGCGGCGGGTGTCCTTCGGGATCACGCCGTAAAGCTCTTCGGCCGGGAACAGGGGCTCGCTGGGCGGCTGCACCGCGACCGGCAGCTGTTTCTTGCGGTTGAGGTGCCTGACGATGTCCCGCGCGATCTCCAGCGCGTGGCGATCGTTCTCGGCGAAATGATCGGCCACGCCGCTCACGGACGTATGCACGTCGGCCCCGCCCAGCGACTCGGCGTCCACCACCTCGCCGGTGGCCGCCTTCACCAGCGGCGGGCCGCCGAGGAAGATCGTGCCCTGCTCGCGCACGATGATCGATTCGTCGCACATCGCCGGCACGTAGGCGCCGCCGGCGGTGCAGCTGCCCATCACCACGGCGATCTGCGGGATGTTCATCGCGCTGAGCCGGGCCTGGTTGTAGAAGATGCGGCCGAAGTGCTCCTTGTCCGGGAACACCTCGTCCTGCAGCGGCAGGAAGGCGCCGCCGGAATCGACCAGGTAGAGGCAGGGCAGGTGGTTTTCCATCGCCACTTCCTGCGCCCGCAGGTGCTTCTTCACCGTCATCGGGAAGTAGGTGCCGCCTTTCACCGTGGCGTCGTTGGCCACCACCACGACCTCCTGGCCGTGCACGCGGCCAATGCCGGTGATCACGCCCGCGGCGGGCGCCACGTCGTCGTACATGCCGCCGGCGGCCAGTGCCGAGAGTTCAAGGAAGGGCGAGCCCGGGTCGAGCAGGGCGGTGATGCGCTCGCGCGGCAGCAGCTTGCCGCGTTCGGTGTGCTTGCTGCGGGCCTTGTCGCCGCCGCCGAGCGCGACGCGCGCCAGCTGGGCCTCGAAGTCCGCGACCGCGGCGCGCAGGGCGGCGGCGTTGTCCTGGAACTCGGGCGAACGGGGATCGACGTGGCTGGAAAGGGTGGGCATGCGCGCGGGCTCGGCGGGGAACCCCGGGAGTTTACGGGCCGCGCGCGGGGGCGGCCAGCTTCCGGGCGCGCAAAAGAAAACGGGCGCGACTTGCGTCGCGCCCGTTTCCCTTGGAACTCGCGGAAGGCTTAGTTGCCTTCGGCGGCGTCAGCAGCTTCTTCGGCGGCGTCGGCGGCGTCATCGGCCATCTCGGCAGCGTCATCGGCCATTTCGGCGGCAGCGTCGGCGGCTTCTTCGGCACCGGCCTCGACCGCACCAGCGGCGTCGGCAGCGGCGTCGGCGGCCACGTCGGCGGCGTCCGAAGCAACGTCGGCAGCGGCGTCGGCAGCGTCGGCAGCGACTTCGGTCGCGGCGTCGGAAGCAGCAGCAGCAGCGTCGGCGGCGTCGGTGGCGGCAGCGTCGGCAGCAGCAGCGGCGTCGTTCGCCGCGTCAGCCGCCTGCTCAGCCTGGTTCGAGCAGGCCGCCAGGGCCAGGCCCAGGGCCATGGCGAGCAGGGTCTTGTTCAGGGACATGGGTTTGTTTCCTCGTCTAGACGAATTTGGAGTAACAAGACGTGTGCCAGTTGGCACACGTGCACACAATCTTGACAAGACTTTGGCGGGAGTCAAGCGGAACCAAGCGTTAACCGAAAATATATTTTCCTGCCTGCCGCCGGGTGAACCGTACGGTCAGGCCAGTTCGACCGCCACCGCGGTGGCCTCGCCGCCGCCGATGCACAGGGCGGCGACGCCCCGCTTGCCGCCCCGGCGCTTGAGCGCGTTGACCAGGGTGACCACCAGGCGGGCACCCGAGGCGCCGATCGGATGGCCCAGGGCGCAGGCGCCGCCGTGCACGTTCAGCTTCTCGTGCGGGATGCCCAGCTCCTTCATGGGGGCCATGGCGACCACGGCAAAGGCCTCGTTGACCTCGAACAGGTCGACGTCGGCCACCGACCAGCCGGCCTTGGCCAGCACGTTCCGGATGGCCGCCACCGGGGCGGTGGTGAACCACTCGGGCTCCTGGGCATGGCCGGCCTGGGCCACCAGGGTGGCGATCGGGGCCAGTCCGTGGGCCTTGGCGGCCTCCTCGGAGGCCAGCACGACCGCGGCGGCGCCGTCGTTGATGGACGAGGAGGCGGCGGCGGTGATGGTGCCGTCCTTCTTGAAGGCCGGGCGCAGGGTCGGGATCTTGGCGATGTCGCACCGGCCCGGCTGCTCGTCGGTGTCCACGAGCACGTCGCCCTTGCGGCCGGCCACGGTGACCGGGGCGATCTCGTCCTTGAAGGCGCCCTCGGCCTGGGCGGCCAGGGCGCGACGCACGGATTCGGCGGCGTAGGCATCCTGCTCGGCGCGGCTGAAGGCGTACTTGTCGGCGCACAGCTCGCCGAACACGCCCATGGCCTGCTTGTCGTAGGGGTTGGTGAGGCCGTCCCAGGCCATGTGGTCGAGCATCTCGGTGCTGCCGTACTTGGTGCCGGTGCGCGAGCCCATCAGCAGGTGCGGGGCGTTCGTCATCGACTCCATGCCACCGGCGACGACCACGCTGGCCGAGCCGGCGCGGATCAGGTCGGCGCCCATCATGATCGCCTTCATGCCCGAGCCGCAGACCTTGTTGATGGTGGTGCAGCCGGTGGCCTTGGACAGGCCGGCGCCCAGGGCCGCCTGGCGGGCCGGGGCCTGGCCGAGGCCGGCGGGCAGCACGCAGCCCATGATCACTTCATCGACGGCGTCGGCCTGGACGCCGGCCTGCGCGACGGCGGCCTGGATGGCGGTGCTGCCCAGCTGCGTGGCCGGCACGCCGGTGAACTGGCCCAGCAGGGCTCCGAGGGCGGTGCGCTTGGCACCGACGATGACGACCTTGGACATGGTGGCTCCGGGTAAATGCGGGAAAACGCAATTATGCCCGAGGCGGTTGGGGGCTGTGGGGGGTGGAATCGGCCGAGGGGCGGGTGAGGGGGGGGGAGGAGGAAATAGTGAGTAGGAGTTAGGAGATAGTAGGAGCGGGGTTCCGCGAGATTGGCTCTCACTACCTCCTAACTCCTATTCACTATCTCCTGCTCCTGAGCCGCCTTCAGCCGCGGTCCTCGAACAACTCCCGCCCAATCAGCATCCGGCGAATCTCGTTCGTGCCGGCGCCAATGGCGTAAAGCTTGGCGTCGCGCAAAATCCGCCCCGTCGCGTACTCATTGATGTAGCCGTTGCCGCCCAGCGCCTGGATACCCTCCAGCGCCACCTGCACCGCGGCCTCGCTGGCGTGCAGCAGGCAGCTGGCCGAGTCCACGCGGCTGGCGTGCCCGGCGTCGAAGTCGCGGGCCACCTGGTAGGCGAAGGCGCGGCTGGACTGCAGCGCCGTGTACATGTCGGCGATCTTGCCCTGCATCAGGCCGAAGGTCCCGATCGCCTGGTCGAACTGCTTGCGCTCGCGGACGTAGGGCAGGGCGATGTCCAGCGCCGCCTGCATCAGGCCGATCGGGCCGCCGGTGAGCACCAGGCGCTCGGTGTTGAGGCCGCTCATCAGCACCTTGACGCCCTGGTTCACTTCGCCCAGCACGTTTTCTGCCGGGATCTCGCAGTTTTCGAACACCAGCTCGCAGGTGTTGGAGCCGCGCATGCCCAACTTGTCGAGCTTCTGCGCGGTGCTGAAGCCCTTCATGCCCTTCTCGACCAGGAAGGCGGTCATGCAGCGCGAGCCCGCTTCCTTGCCGGCGGTGCGCATGTAGACGATCAGCACGTCGGCCTCGGGGCCGTTGGTGATCCACATCTTGTTGCCGTTGGCGACCCACTTGCCGTCGCGCAGCTCGGCGCGGCAGCTCATCGAGCCCACCACGTCGGAGCCGGCGCCCGGCTCGCTCATCGCCAGCGCGCCCTTGAGCTGGCCGCTGCACAGGCCGGGCAGGTACTTCTTCCGCTGGGCCTCGTTGCCATTGGCGTAGAGGTTGGCGACGCAAAGGTTGCTGTGCGCGCCGTAGCTCAGGCCGACCGAACCGGAGGCGCGGGAAATCTCCTCCATCGCCACCAGGTGAGCGAGGTAGCCCATGTCCGAGCCGCCGTATTCCGAAGGGACGGTGAGCCCGAGCAGGCCCATTTCACCCAGCTTCGGCCACAGGTCGGCCGGGAACAGGTTGTCGTGGTCGATTTGCGCCGCCCGCGGCGCGATCTCGGCATCGGCGAAACGCCGGACGGCGTCGCGCAGGGCATCGAGGTCTTCGCCGAGGGGAAACGTGCGCATGGTGACTCCGTGTCGTGGGAGATAGCCCGAAAGCATGACCGGCCCAACGTCGCGGGCCGGTCAACAACGCGGGGTCAGGTTCGGAACCTGACCCCGATCTTGCTCAGTTGCCGCGGCGGCCCTGGAAGCGCGGCGCCGGGGCGCCGAGGTGCGGCAGGCGCAGCTTGCCGATCGCGCTGATGCGCTCTTCGGCCATGCGGTCGGCGGCCTTGTTGGTCGGGATGCCGTCGCGCTTGGCGATCTCGAAGATGCGGCCCAGGTTGTAGTAAATGGTGCGCATCATGCGCATCGCGCGCTCGCGGTTGTAGCCGTCGATCTCGAGCGAGACGTTCATCAGGCCGCCGGCGTTCACCGCGTAGTCCGGGGCGTACAGGATGCCCTTGTTCTGCAGCTCGACGCCGATCTCGTCGGTGGCCAGCTGGTTGTTGGCGGCGCCGCAGATGACCTTGCACTTGAGGCGGGGCAGGGTGTTGACGTTCACCGTGCCGCCCAGGGCGGTCGGCGAGTACACGTCGGCGTCGACGTCGTAGATGTCGTCCAGGGCCACGGCCTCGCAGCCGAACTCGTCCACGGCGCGCTGCACCGAGTCCTTGTTGATGTCGGTGACGAAGACCTTGGCGCCGCGCTCGCGCAGCAGCTTCACGAACTCCATGCCGACGTGGCCGACGCCCTGCACGGCGTAGGAGTAGTTGCCGACGTCCTCGTTGCCGAACTTGACCTGCAGCGCGGCCATCAGGCCCTGCAGGGTGCCGTAGGCGGTGAACGGCGACGGGTCGCCCGAGCCGCCGTGCACCTGGTGCACGCCGGTGACGAACTCGGTCTCGCGCAGCACGTATTCCATGTCGTTGACGTCGATGCCGACGTCCTCGGCGGTGATGTAGCGGCCGCCGAGCGAGTTGACGAAGCGGCCGAAGGCGCGGAACAGCGCCTCGGACTTGTCCTTGTTCGGGTCGCCCCAGATCACCGCCTTGCCGCCGCCCAGGTTCAGGCCCGACACCGCCGCCTTGTAGGTCATGCCGCGGCTCAGGCGCAGCACGTCGTTGAGCGCCTCGGCCTCGCTGGCATAGGGCCACATGCGGGTGCCGCCGAGCGCGGGGCCCAGCACGGTGTTGTGGATCGCGATGATGGCCTTCAGGCCCGCGTCCTTGTTATGGCAGAACACCACTTCCTCGTGGCCCGAGGTGGAGATGGTTTCGAAGATCATGGAAGGCTCCGGTCCGGCGGATGGCGCGGGCCTGCGCGACTGCAGGCGTGCGAGGTTACTTTAAAAAGTATCCGCAAGTTATTGAATTAACGCGCTTTTGGTTGGGCTGGCGACCGCCACCCCCGCCCGAGGCGCGCCGTAGTGTAAAGCAAACGCTCTAACCGGGCAGGCCGGGCGCCGTGTCCGGTCTTGCCGCAGTGCAGCGTTACTACTGAGGCTTGGCTGCCTTGTCTCTCCCCGGAAGGCGGCTGGCCAGGACCCTCGAGCAGGGTTGTTGGGCGGTCGCCACGCGATCGCCCATTTTTTTGCCTGCGCGCCGGGCGCGGCTTCACATGGCGTAGCCGCCGCCGCACGCCCAATGGCGCCGCCTTCACGCGGATCCGCGCCATCGCCACCCAGCTCGCCAGCCCCGACACCGCCGACGCCACGGCCGACGAAGCCGCCCTGGTAGCCCTGGTCGGCCGCATGCGTTCTGGCGACACGGCGGCGCTGGGACGGCTCTATGACCTGGCGCTGCCGCGGGTCTACGGCCTGGCCATGCGCGTGTTGCGCCAACCGCAGGATGCGGAAGAGGTCGTCAGCGACGTTTTCCTCCAGGCCTGGGAACAGGCGGCGGGCTTCTGCCCGGAGCGTGGCGCCGTGATGGCCTGGCTGTTGACGCTCACCTGGAGCCGCGCGGTCGACAGGCAGCGCCGCGGCCGCCGGCAGCGCCTGGAGCAGCCGCTGCATCCGGACGGCTCGGACGAGTCGTATACGCCAGGTGAAACGAATCCGGCCGATGTCCTCGACCGCCTCGGCAACACCCAGGCCGTGCAGCACGCCTTCCGCGCGCTGAGCCCGGCCCAGCGCACCGTCATCGAACTCACCTACCAGGAGGACCTGTCCCAGCCTGAAATCGCGCAGCGCACCGGCCTGCCCCTGGGCACGGTGAAATCGCACGCCCGCCGCGGCCTGGCCGCGATGCGCGCCGCGCTGATGGCCGACGGTGAATCCGAATGAGTACCCGCCGCCCCGACCCCGCCGACGACCTGCTGCTGGCCGCCCTGGCCGGCCTGACGCCGGCCGTGGCGCCGCCGCCGGCGCGCGCC
>NZ_JALHQI010000042.1 GCF_022842045.1 Arenimonas sp.
GCGCGCGCGGTCCGCGTGGCCCGAAGCCGGCCGACGCGCCCTACGGTCATTCGCGTGGCCCGGCCGGTCCGCGCGGCAACGCCCCCGCCGGCGCCAGCCCCTACGGCGGCCCGAAAAAGGGCCCGCGCGGCCCGGTCGACGGCAACCGCGGCCCGCGCCCGGGCGGCAACGGCGGTCCCCCGCCCTTCCGCAAGAAGCGCCCCGAAGGCCTGCCCTCGGACGATTGATCCGCGCTTGTGAGCGCGGTCCTGGCCGCGCGCTAGAAGATCTCGAAGCGATCGGCGTCGAGGTGGGCGGGGAAGCGTTCGCGGTGGGCGGCCAGGGCTTCGCCGGAGAACGTGGTGGTGCCGACGTGCACGCCCTCGCCGAATTCGAGCTGCGGTTGGCCCAGGAAGTCCAGGGCCACGCTGTCGCCCGCGTAGGCGATGCCATTGCCGTCGGTGCCGGCGCGGTTGACCGCGGCCACGCAGCTGAGGTTTTCGATGGCGCGCGCGCGCAGCAGCGTCTGCCAGGCATGGCGACGCGGGGCGGGCCAGTTGGCGACGAACAGCAGCAGGTCGTAGTCGAAGCGACCCGGCGCCTCCACGCCGAAACGATTGCGCACGAACACCGGGAAGCGCAGGTCGTAGCAGACCAGCGGGCAGACCCGCCAGCCCTTGAGCTCCACCGTGAGGCGATCGCGGCCGGCGGCGTAGCGCTCGTGTTCGCGGGCCATCCGGAACAGGTGGCGCTTGTCGTAGAAGGACAGCCCGCCCTCGGGCGTGGCCCAAAGCAGGCGGTTGAACACGCCCTCGCCCACCCGCAGCTGCACGCTGCCGGTGACGACGGCATCCAGGCGCGCCGCCTGCTCGCGGATCCAGCGCACGGTCGGGCCGTCCATGTCTTCCGCACTGGCCAGGGCCTCGTTGCTGAAGCCCGAGGTGAAGGTTTCCGGCAGCACCACCAGGTCGGTCTGGCCGGCCAGCGGGGCGATGAGCCCGCCGTAGCGGTCGCGGTTCGCCGCCGGGTCGTGCCAGGCGGTGTCGCCCTGCACCAGCGAGACGCGCAGGTCCTGCATGTTCAGATCCTTGCCAGCCGCTCGATGGCGGCGTCCAGGGTGGACTCGACCTTCGCGAAGCACAGCCGCGCCAGGCGCTGGCCCGCGGGCGGCGTTTCGTAGAACGGCGACAGCGGAATGGCGGCCACGCCCTTCTCGATCGTCAGCCAGCGGCAGAACTCCGCATCCGGCAGGTCGCTGACCGCCGAGTAGTCCACCAGCTGGAAGTAGCCACCTGGCACCGGCAGCGGCTTCAGGCGCGTACCCAGCAATTGGTCGCGGAAGCGGTCGCGCTTGGCCTGGTAGAAGGCGCCGAGCTCGTCGTAGTGCGCCGGCTCCTGCGCGATCATCGCGGCGAACGCCCACTGCGCCGGGGCGAAGCTGCAGAAGGTGTTGTACTGGTGCACCTTGCGGAACTCGGCGCTCAGCTTCGGCGGCGCGATCGCGTAGCCGATCTTCCAGCCGGTGCAGTGGTAGGTCTTGCCGAAGCTGGAGACGACCACGGAACGCTCGGCCAGTTCGGGGTAGCGCAGCACCGATTCGTGACGGCGGCCGTCGAAGATGATGTGCTCGTAGACTTCGTCCGACAGCAGGATGATGTCGGTGCCGCGCAGCAGCCCCGCCAGGGCCGCCATGTCATCGGCGGTGAACATCGCGCCGGACGGGTTGTGCGGCGTGTTCACCATGAGCATGCGGGTGCGCGGCGTGATCGCCTCGCGCACGCGCTGCCAGTCCACGCTGAAGTCCACCGGATCGAGCGGCACGTGCACGGGGATGGCACCGGCCAGGTCGATCGCCGGCTCGTAGCAGTCGTAGCAAGGGTCGAGCACGACCACTTCCTCGCCCGGGCTGACCAGGGCAAGGATGGCGTTGAAGATCGCTTCGCTGGCGCCGCTGGTCACCGTGATCTCGGCGTCGGGGTCCACGGTACGGCCGTAGCAGCGCGCGGTCTTGGCGGCGATGGCCTGGCGCAGGGCCGGGATGCCGGTCATGGGCGCGTACTGGTTCTTGCCTTCGGCCATCGCCCGCGCCAACGCGTCCACCAGCCGCTGCGGCACCGGGAAGTCCGGGAAGCCCTGGCCCAGGTTGACCGCCTGGTGCTCCAGCGCCAGCTGGGACATCACGGTGAAGATGGTGGTGCCGACCTTCGGCAGCTTGTTCGGTACGTGCATGGGCGGGAACGTCGTTTCGGCGGGAGCCAGCATTATGCCGCGCGGCAACCTGTAGGAGGGACTTCAGTCCCGAAGCCTTTCGGCGAGAAGCTTCGGGACTGAAGTCCCTCCTGCAGGGCAAAAAACAGGGGCCCCGGAGGGCCCCTGCTTCACGCGGATTGGCGAGGGATTACTGGCAGTTCTTGCGCTGCGACAGCTGCGCGACCGGGAGGTTCTGCACCCAGTTGCCCGACAGCGCGCCGGTCAGGTTGGCGTTCACCGACATGTTGGTCACGTTGTTGGTGGCCAGTGTACGGGTGCCGGTGCCGGCGGCGGTGGGGGTCAGGCCGACCGCGGTGCCCAGCGGCGGGAAGCCGGAGAACCACGACAGGCTGAAGTTGCCGACCGCGCCGTCGAAGTTCTTCTGGCCGTACAGCCAGCGCGGGAAGCCCTGGCCGTCGTACACGTACGGGATGAAGACTTCCTGCGGACTGCCGCCGCCGGTGACCTGGTAGCTGTAGCCGAAGCCCGCCAGCGTCGGGGAGTACCAGTGGCCGGTCACGTCCAGGTTCTGGGCGTTGAACTGCGGGCAGCTGCCGCCGCCGACGCGGCCCATCGGCTCCCAGCCGCTGCGGCCGTCGAGATTGAAGCTCATGGTCATCGACTCGGGGCCGGTCGGGGTGACGATCACGTCGCCCACGTCCACCGCGTGCGTGCTGTCGCCGTCCCAGACAACGCGGAACAGCTCCGCCTTCCAGATGCCGTCCGCGCCGGGCGTGGCGCCCTGCGAGTAGTACCAGGTCGGGGTGTTGTCCTCGAGGTAGCTGTACCAGACGGTGACCCACTGGTCCGGGTTGCCGACGGGACCGGCGAAGTCGACGAACAGGCCGTGGCCGCTGCGCGCGGGGTTGGCGTACTGGCCAGACAGGAAGGCCGGCTTGGTGCCCTGCGCGGCGATGCGCGCGGTGACAGTGGCATTCACGGTGCCGGCGGCGGCGTTGGTGGGCACCACGTAGTAGCGGCCCGGCAGCAGGTTGCCGCCCGAGAGGGTCAGCGACTCGTTGCCCGAGCCGGTGGCGGCCCGGAAGGCCGCCTGCCCGTTCCAGGCCGGCGCCGACGCGATGGTCGGGCCGGTCGGCGAGGCCACGCGCGCCACGTACAGGTCCACGTTGCCGCTGGCGTTGGTAGTGGTGAACTCCACGCTGGTGGCGTGCGGCGGCACGTCGAAGTACAGCTTGTCGTGGCTGGCACCCGCCGGCAGCGTGACCGCGCGGCCGACGTTGTTGGCCAGCGCGAACGGCTCGAACGTGCTGCCGCTGCGGGTGATGCGGATCGGCACCTCGATCGGGGTGGCGCTCGGGCTGGGCTGGATGAACAGCACGCCCTCGCGCGACTGGCCGTTGATCAGGCCGGGTTCGTCATAGGCCACGCGGATGCGGAAGGACTCGTTGGCGGCGGTACGGCCAGGGCCACTGGCGACCATGGACGAGGTGCTCGACACCGAGATCGGCAGCAGCACGGAATCGACGCGGACGTCGGTGCCCGGGCCGGAGTAGTTCTGGACCACGATCCAGTACTGGGTGGCGGAGGCCTGCGAGGTGAAGTTCAGCACGCAGGACTCGCTGGACCCGCTGGAGAGCGAGGTGCAGAGCTCCTCGGCCTCGCGGCCCTGGCCGTTGAGGTCGGTGTCGCGGCCCACGAACAGGTCGATGTCCGGATTGGGCGCCGAGGTGGTGACCGTGAGGCGGTACTGGATCGGATCGCTGCCGCCCGGGGTGGCCGGCACCGAGACCAGGCGCACGTAGGTGTTCGAGCCCGCGTCGTAGGGGTCGGCGTTGGTCGGGTCGGCAGTGATGTTCTGCGTGGTGCTGACCGGCGCGACCAGGCTGGAGGTGCTGAAGCGGGCCTCGGGCATCGGCACCATGCCGCTAAGGTTGATGTCGAAGTAATCGCGCTCGCGGGTGACGTTGCGGCTGATCGACGACAGGGCCGCCTCGGCCGCCTGGCTCGAGAAGGGCGACACGTAGATCGACACCGGCAGGCGCAGGTTCGGGCGACCGTCGCCCGAGTTGTTCACCAGGGTGACGCTGCCGTAGACCCACTGGCCCACCAGGGCCGGGCTGTCGACGTTGACGGTGAAGTTGACCAGCTGGCCGCCGGCGCTGCTGTTGAACGAGGCAACGCTCGGCGTGATGGTCGCGCCCGGGGCGTCGGTGAAGCTGGCCTGCACGCTGTAGTTGCCGGCGGCGGCGCCCGGCATCAGCTTGAAGGTGCGCGGCAACACGCAGGTGCGGAAGCAGGCACCGTGGGCGATGCTCGGCAGGTTCATGTTCTCGGCGCCGCCCGTGTACGGGTTGGCGCGCGGGGTATTGAAGCCGCCGGCCGGCACATCGAGGTAGATGCCGGCGCGCGCGGCCAGGGCCACGTCGACCATGCCGGCGCCCTGGTCGTGCGGGGTGGTCGGCAGTGAGAACTCGGTGACCGACGGACGGGCGGTGAGCATCAGCGCCGAGATGACTTCGTCGGGCGTGTGGCTGGGATGGATCGAGCGCAGCAGCGCCGCGGCGCCCGCCACGTGCGGGGACGACATCGAGGTGCCGCTCAGGGTGGCGACCGAGGTGTTGCCGGCCGTACCGGCGGCACGGATGCTGACGCCCGGGCCGGTGATGTCGGGCTTGATGACGCCCACGGGGATGACCGGGCCACGGCCGCTGAAGCTGGCCAGGCGATCGCCGGCGCCGGAGCGGTCGTGGGTGGCGGCGGCGACGCCCATCACCCAGGGCGAGTTCGCCGGGTTGCCGTGCGTGCCCGGATCCGGGCCGTCGTTGCCGGCCGAGGCCGCCACCACGATGCCGGCCTCGCGCGCGGACAGGAAGGCTTCCGAATCATCGGCGCCGGCGTTGCCAACCGTGGCCCAGGGATCGAAGGGGCCGCTGCCGATCGAGTAGTTGATGACGTCGACGCCGTCGGCGATGGCCCGGTCGATCGAGGACAGGATGGCCGAGCCGCTGCAGGTATCGTCCGGGCAGGCCTTGTAGGCGATGAGGTTGGCGCGCGGCGCGACGCCGCTGTAGGTGACGCCGCCGGACGAGAACGGCGCGCCGACCGCGGTGGATGCCGTGTGGGTGCCGTGGCCGTCGCTGTCGGTGGGATCGTTGGTGCCGCCGCTGCCGGTGGTGAAGTCCCAGAGGCCGATCAGCTTGCTGTTGCAGGCCGAGGGATTGGCGGCGCAGTGGCCCACGAAGCCCGGCCGCGGATTGATGATGCCCGCGCCCGAGAAGGACACGTGGGTGCGGTTGATGCCGCTGTCGATGACGCCGACGATCACGCCCTCGCCGCGGTTGGCGGTGCCGGTGGCGGCGCCCGACCAGACCTGGTCGGCCTTGATCCAGAGCGGGCCGCGGTCGGTCATCAGATAGCGCTCGAACTCCGGACGCACGGTGCGCACGCCGGGCAGGCGGGCGATGCGCTTGGCTTCGTCGGCGGTGAGCTCGACGCTCATGCCGTTGAGGCCATGGCGGAAGACGTGGGTCGGCTCGAGCGGGCGCATCAGCGCGATGGAGGCTTCGTTCAGGCGGATGCGGCGCAGGTCGTCAAGGTAATCGACGTATTCGACGGCCGCGACGCTGTTGGCGTCGTACTTGCGCTCGCCGGTGGCCAGCGGGCTGGTCGCGGCCAGCGCCGGGCGGCCGGCCTCGGCCTTGCCGAAGCCGCGGAAGCGGGCGGCCGGGGCCTCGTCGAAGACCACGATGTAGGTCTGCAGTGCATCGGCACGCAGCGCGTTCGGATTCTTGGGCGAAGCGGCATCGGGCGAACCGGCCGGCAGGCCGAGGCCCAGGGCGATCGCGAGCATCAAGGGAGTAGCGCGCATGTAGTTTTCTGTCCTGCAGATGAATGAGCCCCCCGATTCTCCCCCACGCACATTGCAATCACAATCATCCGGTGGCAGGAATCGCCGCCCGGCGGTCAACTATGTGAAGGAGCGCTGCTCAAGGCGCCGTTTGGTTACCGGCGCTGCCCTGACCTGCATCATGGACAGCGCCAGCCCCGGACTCGTAGCATGCCCGCGCAATGACCGACTCCCCGCCCGCCCCGCCCCCGCTGCTGCAGGCCCGCGGGCTGTGCTTCTCGCGCAACGACGAGCCAGTGTTCGGTCCCCTCGACTTCACGCTTTGCCCGGGCGAAGCGCTGCTGGTGCTGGGTGGCAACGGCGCGGGCAAGACCACCCTGCTGCGGGTCCTTGCCGGCCTGCTGCCGGCTTCGGGCGGCAACGTCGAGCTGCAGGGGCGGCCGGTGGACCGCGACCACCTGGCCCGCGGCAGCGCGTATCTCGGACACCTGCACGGGCACAAGGCTGACCTGGGCGCGCTGGAAAACCTGGCCTACAGCCACGCCCTGCAGGGCGGCGACCCCGGCGCGGACCTGGCGGCGGCCCTGGCCGCGGTCGGCCTGGCCGGCTACGAAGACAGCCCCGCCCGCCGCCTGTCCGCCGGCCAGAACAAACGCCTGGCCCTGGCCCGCCTGCGCCTGCAGCCGGCCCCGCTGTGGCTGCTGGACGAGCCCTACGCCAACCTCGACCTGGACGGCATTGCGCTGGTGAACCGCCTGGTCCAGGAACACCTGGCCCGCGGCGGCGCCACCCTGCTCACCACCCACGGTGCCTACGCCGCGCCGCCGGTGCCGGTGCGCACGCTGGCACTGGGCCCGGCCCGGGTGCCGGCGTGAACGGCCCGTCCCTGCTGGCGGCCGGCCGCGCCCAGGCGGCGCGCGACCTTCGCCTGGTGTGGCGCCGGCGCGGCGATGCCGCCCAGCCGCTGCTGTTCGCGCTGATGGTGGTCGCGCTGTTCCCGTTGGCGCTGGGTGCGGACCCGCAGCAGCTCGCACGCATCGCCCCCGGCGTGCTGTGGGTCGCGGTGCTGCTGTCCGGCCTGCTCACGCTCGATGCGCTCTACCGCAGCGACGTCGAGGACGGCAGCCTCGAACAGATGCTGCTGGCGCCGGTGCCGCTGGCCTGGCTGATCGCCGTGCGCGTGGGCGTGCACTGGCTGACCACCGCCCTGCCCCTGGTGCTGGCGACGCCGCTGCTGGCGCAATTGCTGTACCTGCCGGGGGAACTCCTGCCGGTGCTGATGGTCTCGCTGCTGCTGGGCACGCCGCTGCTGAGCCTGGTGGGCGCCGTGGTCGCCGCGCTGACGGTCGGTATACGGCGCTCTGGTATGCTTTTGGCCCTGCTGGCGCTGCCCCTGTTCCTCCCCGTGCTGGTGTTCGGGGCGGGCAGCGTGATGGCCGCCGCGCAGGGCCTGTCCTCGTGGGTCGGCGCACTGCTCCTGATGGGCGCGGGCCTGGCCCTCGCCCTGGTGCTGGCCCCCCTCGCCGCCGCCGCGGCGGTCCGTATCGCCCTGAGCTGAAGAAGTCGCAAACCGCCGTGAATCCCGTCCTGCTCTGGTTCCACCAACTCGGCTCGCCGCCGGTCTTCGACCGCTTCGCCGCACGCTGGGTGCCGCCGTCCTTCCTGGTGGCGCTGGCCATGATGGCCGTGGGCCTTTACGGCGCGCTGTTCGTGGTGCCGGCCGACTACCAGCAGGGCGACAGCTTCCGCATCCTCTACATCCACGTGCCGGCCGCGTGGATGAGCCTGTTCGTCTACGCGCTGATGGCCCTCTACGCCGTCATCGCGCTGGTCTGGCACATCAAGCTTTGCGAGGTGCTGGCGATGGCCTGCGCACCGATCGGCGCGCTGTTCACCTTCGTCACACTGGCCACCGGGTCGATCTGGGGCAAGCCGATGTGGGGCACCTGGTGGGACTGGGACCCGCGCCTGACCTCCGAGCTGGTGCTGCTGTTCCTGTACCTGGGCGTGATCGGCCTGAACACCGCCATCGAGGACCGCCGCGCCGCCGCGCGCGCCGCCGGCTTCCTGGCCATCGTCGGCGTGGTGCTGCTGCCGGTGA
Organism: Arenimonas sp.; assembly: GCF_022842045.1. Classification (GTDB taxonomy): domain Bacteria; phylum Pseudomonadota; class Gammaproteobacteria; order Xanthomonadales; family Xanthomonadaceae; genus Arenimonas. Next base: position 8,139 of record NZ_JALHQI010000042.1, read on the forward strand.
TCCGCTATTCGGTGGAATGGTGGAACTCGCTGCACCAGGGCGCCACCATCAAGCTCTTCGGCGAATCCACCATGGATTCGTCCATGACCTGGCCGCTGTGGGTGATGGTGCTGGCCACCAAGTTCTGGTTCATCGGCTCGCTGCTTCAGCGCGCCCGCGCCGACAATCTCGCGCGCGAGGCCGGCAAGGACTGGGCCCGCGCGGCCTCGGGGGTGCCGCGATGAGCTACCTGGAATACGTCGTCGGTGCCTACGCCGTGTTCGCCGCCTTCCTGGCGTGGGACTTCGCGGTGCCGCGGATGAAGCTGGCCCGCACCCGCCGCGACATCGTCCAGCGCGCCAAGCGCGAGGCCGCCCGCCAGTCCGGAACCCCCGCATGAACCCGATCCGCAAGCGCCGCCTGCTGCTCATCCTCGCCCTGCTGGCCGCCTCCGGCGTGGCCGCGACCCTGGTCACGCTGGCCCTGCGCGAGAACATCACTTACCTCTACACGCCCAGCCAGGTGTACGCGGGCGAGGCGGCCGACCAGGCCGTGTTCCGGCTAGGCGGCATGGTCGCCAAGGACACGCTCAAGCGCGAGGAAGGCACGTTGAAGGTGCAGTTCGGCGTCACCGACGGCGACGCGATCATGACCGCGCACTACGAAGGCATCCTCCCCGACCTGTTCCGCGAGAACCAGGCCGTGGTCGCCACCGGCCGCCGAGAGGGCGACGTGTTCATCGCCACCCAGGTGCTGGCCAAGCACGACGAGCAGTACATGCCCAAGGAAGTCGCCGACGCCATGGGCAAGGCGCACGAGAAGCACAAGGTCGAGACGCCGCCCGCCGGCGAAGCCAAGACCGGGGGGTACTGAGTGCTGCCCGAACTCGGATTGATCAGCCTGCTGCTGGCGATGGTGCTGGCACTGGCGCTGTCGGTGCTGCCGCTGGCCGGCGCGCACCGTAGCCACGCGGCCTGGATGGCCACGGCGCGGCCGCTGGCCTATGGACTGCTGGTGCTGGTGTCGGTGTCGTACGGACTGCTGACCTGGGCCTTCCTGCAGCACGATTTTTCGGTCGCCTACGTCGCCCAGAACTCGAATACGCTGCTGCCGCGCGCCTACCAGGTGACCGCGGTCTGGAGCGCGCACGAAGGTTCGCTGCTGCTCTGGATCTGGTTCCTGGTGCTGTGGACCGCCCTGGTCGCGCGCTTCTCGAAGGCGCTGCCGGCGCCGGTGGTGGCGCGGGTGCTGGCGGTGATGGGCATGGTGTCGGTGGGCTTCCTGGCCTTCACCGTGTTCACTTCGAACCCCTTCGTGCGCCTGTTGCCGGGTGCCGCCGAGGGGCGCGACATGAACCCGCTGCTGCAGGACCCGGGCATGATCTTCCACCCGCCCCTGCTGTACATGGGTTATGTCGGCTTCGCGGTGGCGTTCGCGTTCGCGGTGGCGGCGCTGATCGACGGCAAGGTGGATGCGCAGTGGGTGCGCTGGTCGCGGCCGTGGACCAACGTGGCCTGGGCCTTCCTGACGCTGGGCATCGCGCTGGGCAGCTTCTGGGCTTACTACGAGCTGGGCTGGGGCGGCTGGTGGTTCTGGGACCCGGTCGAGAACGCCAGCTTCATGCCCTGGCTGGTGGGCGCGGCGCTGATCCACTCGCAGGCGGTGACCGAGAAGCGCGGGAGCTTCCGCGGCTGGACGATGCTGCTGGCGATCGCGGCGTTCTCGCTGTCGCTGCTGGGCACCTTCCTGGTGCGATCGGGCGTGCTGACCTCGGTGCATGCCTTCGCGTCCGACCCCGAGCGCGGCATGTTCATCCTGATATTCCTCGCGATCGTGATCGGCGGCTCGCTGCTGCTGTATGCGATCCGCGCGCCCAAGGTGGAATCCGGCCAGCCCTTCGCGGCCGGCTCGCGCGAGACCTTCCTGCTGGCCAACAACCTGCTGCTCACCGCCTCGGCGGCGATGATCCTGCTGGGTACGCTGTACCCGCTGCTGGCCGATGCGCTCGACCTCGGCAAGATTTCCGTGGGCCCGCCCTACTTCGGCCTGCTGTTCATCCTGCTGATGGCGCCGCTGGTGGCGCTGGTGCCGTTCGGGCCGCTGGTGCGCTGGCAGCGCGAGGACATGTCGCAGCCGGTGCGTTGGCTGGCGCCGTGGGCGGTGCTGGCGGTGATCGTGGGCGTCGTCGCGTTCTTCGCCTGGCCCGAGGGCACGGCCAAGACGGCGTTCGGCCTGCTGGGCGCGGCCTGGATCCTGGGTGGCACCGCGCGCTTCGTCTGGCAGCGCGCGCGCTCGAAGGGCAGCCGCTTCACCGCCGAGATGGTCGGCATGGTGCTGGCGCACGCGGGCATCGGCATCTTCGTGGCCGGCGTGTTCATCACCGAATCGACCAGCATCGAGCGCGACGTGGCGGCGAAACCGGGCCAAGTTTTCGCGCTGCGCGGCTACGACTTCGCCTTCGAGGGCGTCGGCAAGGCGCCGGGCCCCAACTTCATCGCCGACCGCGGCACCGTGCGCGTGAGCCGCGACGGCGAGGAGATCGCCGTGATGCATCCCGAGAAGCGCGCCTACAAGGCCGGCGGCCAGGTGATGACCGAAGCCGCGCTGCACGGCAGCCTGCACCGTGACCTCTACGTGGCGCTGGGCGAGCCGCTGGATGCGAACGGCACCTGGGCGCTGCGGCTGTACGTGAAGCCCTGGATCCGCCTGATCTGGCTCGGCTCGCTGTTCATGGCGCTGGGCGGCTTCATCGTCGCCTTCGACCAGCGCTTCCGGCGCAAGGTGGCGGCATGATCAAACGACTGCTGCCCTTCATCGCGTTCGTCGGACTGGCCGTGCTGCTGGGCGTGGGCGTGATCATGAACTCGGGCAAGGACACCAGCGCGATCCCGTCGCCGTTGGTCGGCAAGCCGGCGCCTGACTTTGCGCTGCCGGTGCTGGGCGAACCCGACCGCATCGTGCGCAACGCCGACCTGCTGGGCGCGCCCTACCTGCTCAACGTCTGGGGCAGCTGGTGCCCGGCCTGCCGCGACGAGCACCCGGTGATCACGCGCCTGGCCGAAAGCGGGGTCATCAAGGTGGTCGGCTACGACTACAAGGACACCACCGAGGACGCGCAGCGCTGGCTGCAGCAGTTCGGCAACCCCTACGACCTGGTGATCACCGACGAGGAAGGCCGCGCGGCGCTCGACTGGGGCATCTACGGCGCGCCCGAGACCTTCTTGGTGGACGCGCAGGGCGTGATTCGCTGGAAGCACGTCGGGCCGGTCACGGACGAGGTCGTCGATGCGCAGCTGCTGCCCTTGATCGAGGACCTCCGATGAAGCGCCTGCTCGTCCTGATGCTGATGCTGGCTTCGCTGGCGGCCAACGCCGCGGCGCCAATCGAATTCCGCGACGCCGCCGAGGAAGCCCGCTTCCGCGCCCTCAGCGCCGAGCTGCGCTGCGTGATGTGCCAGAACCAGTCGCTGGCCGACTCCAACGCCCAGATCGCCGAGGACCTGCGCCGGCAGGTGCTCGACCTGATGCGCGAGGGCAAGAGCGACGACGAGATCAAGGACTACCTGGTCGCGCGCTACAGCGACTTCGTGCTCTACAACCCGCCGGTGAAGCCGAGCACCTGGCTGCTGTGGTTCGGCCCGGCGCTGATCCTGCTTGGCGGCGCCGCCGTGCTGGTGGTCGTGGTGCGCCGCCGCGCCGCCGCCGCGCCCGCGGTGCCGCCGCCCAACGATTCCCAGGAGTGGTGATGACGTCCTTCCTGATCGGCGCCGCCCTGCTGGTGCTGCTGGCGCTGGCCTTCGTGCTGCCGCCGCTGTGGCGCTCGGCGCGCGGCAGTGCGCTGGTACTGCTGCTGGCAGTGCCCGCGCTCACCGTGGGCCTCTATGTCGCGGTGGGCGAGCCCGACGCGCTGGACCCGGCCAACGTCGAGGCCCCGACCACGCTCGAGGACGCGATCGCCCAGCTTGAACGCCGGCTGGCCGACGAACCCGGCAGCGTCGAGGGCTGGGTGCTGCTCGGCCGCAGCCGCATGGCGCAGCAGCGCTGGGCCGACGCCCGCGATGCCTTCGCCAGGGCCTACGCGCTGCTGCCCAACGAGCCGGACCTGATGGTCGAGTACGCCGACGCGCAGATGCGCGCCGCGCCCGATGGCCGCTTCCCCGACAGCGCCACGCGCCTGCTGGAGCAGGTGGTGGCCGCGGTGCCCACGCACCAGCGCGGCCTGTTCTTCCTCGGTGCCCAGCGCCTGCAGGCGGGGCAGCCGGCCGAGGCCGCCGAGGTATGGGAGCGCCTGCTGCCGCTGCTGGACCCGCAGACCGCGCAGGCGCTGAAGCCGCAGCTCGACCAGGCGCGCGAACTGGCGGGCCTCGCACCGCGCGAGGACGCGCCCGTCGCTGCCGGCCCGTCGATCACCGTCTCCGTTTCGCTGGCGCCGGCGCTGGCCCAACAGGTCGGCGAAGGCAGCGTGCTGTACGTGTTCGCGCGCACGGCCGACGGCGCCGGCCTGCCGGTCGCGGTCAAACGCCTGCCCGCGGGCGGCTTCCCGCTGACGGTCACGCTATCGGATACCGACGGCCTGATGCCGGCGCAGAAGCTGTCGATGCAGTCCGAAGTCCGCGTGCTGGCACGCATCTCGCAATCGGGCGACGCGGCCGCCGCGCCGGGTGACCTCGAGGCCACCGCGGTGACGCTGGCCGTCGCCGATGGCGCCCGCGCCGACCTGGTGATCGACCGGGTGCTGCCGTGACCGAGGCGATCCCGCCGGGCACGCGCTTCGTCGCCCTGCCCTCGCCCTTCGCCTTCAAGCGCGGCGGCGAGCTGCACGGCGCACGCATGGCCTACGAGACCTGGGGCGAACTGAACGCCGCGCGCGACAACGCGGTGCTGGTCTTCACCGGCCTGTCGCCGAACGCGCATGCCGCGTCGAACCAAGCCAACCCCGAGCCGGGCTGGTGGGAAGCCATGCTGGGTCCCGGCAAGCCGATCGACACCGACCGCTGGTTCGTGGTGTGCGTGAATGCGCTGGGCAGCTGCAAGGGCTCGACCGGCGCCGCGTCGGTGAACTCGGCCACCGGCCAGCCCTACCGCCTCGACTTTCCCGACCTGTCGATCGAGGACGGCGCCCGCGCGGCGCACCACGTGGTGCAGTCGCTGGGCATCGAACGCCTGGCCTGCGTGATCGGCAACTCGATGGGCGGCATGAGCGCGCTGGCTTTCCTGCTGCTGCACCCGGGCGCGGCGCGCACGCATATCAATGTCTCCGGCAGCGCCCAGGCGCTGCCGTTCTCGATCGCCATCCGCTCGCTGCAGCGCGAGGCGATCCGGCTCGATCCGAACTGGAACCAGGGCCTGTACGACGAACACGCGTACCCGGAGAACGGGATGCGCATCGCCCGCAAGCTCGGCGTGGTGACCTACCGCTCGGCGATGGAGTGGGACGGCCGCTTCGGCCGCGTGCGCCTGGACAGCGAGTGCCGGGAGGACGATCCCTTCGGCCAGGAGTTCGAGGTCGAACGCTACCTCGAAGGCCACGCCCGCCGCTTCGTACGCAGCTTCGACCCGAACTGCTACCTGTACCTGGGCCGCGCGATGGACTGGTTCGACGTGGCCGAATACGGCAACGGCGACGTGCTGCGCGGGCTGGCGACGATCAAGCTCGAGCGGGCGCTGGCGATCGGCGTGCACACCGACATCCTGTTCCCCCTGCAGCAGCAGGAGCAGGTCGCCGACGGCCTGCGCGCAGGCGGCGCCGATGCGGAGTTCCTGCCGCTGCCCTCGCCCCAGGGCCACGACGCCTTCCTCGTCGACATCGATCGCTTCGGCCCCGCCATCGCCGGGTTCCTCGCGAAGATCTAGCGTTACTTGTTTGAACGCGGATCAAAGCGGAAAAAACACGATCAGAGCGGATGAGGGAGGTTGGATTGGATTGAGGCCGGTGCCTAACCAGGTCGCTGGCTCCAGTTTCAGTTAATCCGCTTTTATCCTGCGTTTTCCGCTTTGATCCGCGTTCAAAAAAAGAAGGCCCGCTTGCGCGGGCCTCGTCGAAAACAAATGAACCTGGTTCATTTGCAGTGGTACCGGTGATAGGACTCGAACCTACACGACATCGCTGCCAAGGGATTTTGAGTCCCCCGCGTCTACCATTCCGCCACACCGGCACGCTGGCCCGGCGAGTATAGCTCAGGCGGCTTCGTCGAGGCCGAGCTGGCGGTCGGCCTTGGTGTACCAGCCCTCGCCCTCGGGGTGGAAGTGCGCGCAGCAGGTCAGGGCCTGCTTGTAGATGTGCAGCGACACCGCGATGTCGGTGGCGCTGGGGTTGCGGATGGTGTGGTACTCGTGCGGCGGGATCAGGCTGCCGGCCGAGCCGGCGCCGGCCAGCGTGGTGCCCACGGGCTCGAACTGGAAGCGGTCGCCGTCGCGGCCGCGCAGGTCGTACTGGGTGATTTCCAGCTGGCCCTCGACGATGCCCTCGACGCACCACACGCCGGAATGGTCGTGGATGGCGGTGCCCTGGCCCGGGCCCCAGGTCATCGCCACCACGCTGAAGCCGGTGAGCTCGCAGCGGTAGAGCTCGCGGCGGGCGTAGTGGTCGGCCACCGGCTCGAGCACGCAGGCCGGCAGGGTCATGGCGCGGGTGCGGATCAGGTCGGAGAGGCCGTTGCGGATGCAGTCGGTGGTCTGGCGCTGGCAGTCGCCGGTGACCGCCGCGTTGATCATCGCGATGAGCTTGTCGCTGCCGGGGAATTCGAGGGCCAACATGGCATCACCAGGGGTTGCGGGTTGCCGGCAGTTTACCACCGCGCCTTCACGCGCTCTTGAGCGCGGTCAAACAGCCCGTCCGTGGGCCCGCGGTGGCGCCCTCAGCTGGCCGGCGGCCGCGGCCAGGGCCACCAGCCGCGCCCGGTCAGGGCATAACGGTCAGCCGCCTGCTCGAACCGGCTGCGGTGGCTGATGCCGCCGCAGGCGAAGTACAGCGGCAGGAACAGCGGCCCCAGCACCAGGTACTGCAGCACGTGGGCGCGCTCGTGGTCGCCCAGCCGCACCTGCTGGTCGCGGCCGCCGCGGGCGCGGCAGGCGTAGGTCACGGCCGGCTCGTCCAGGCTGCCGCCGGTGTGCAGGATCACGTTGCCCAGCGTCAGCGCCCCGCCCGGTCCCCAGGGGTAGCGGTGGAACACCAGCGCCGCGTCCGAGAACCGCATGCGGGCACCGAACGGCATCGCGGCCAGGCCCGCCAGCAGGCCCGCCGCCGTCATCGGGCTGGCCCAACCCAGCCCCAGGGTGGCGCCGAGGATCCGCGCGAGGCGAACCAGGACCGGCATGGCCTTATTGACCGCCCCAGATCAGCCGGGCCAGCGCCTCGGCGTGGTCGGGCGACAGCTGGGTCGAGGTATGCGTGAGCGTGTTGATGGCCCAGCAGGCCTCGGCGTCGGGGGCCCGCACCGGGTCGCGCATCACGTTGGCCAGGCGCTGGCCGGTGGGGCCGTGGTAGCGCGACCCCAGCTCTTCGAGCGCGCGCTCGCGGGCCGGCCCGTCCACCGGCCGCTCGGGCAGGTCGTTGACTTCGGCCTTCAGCGAACTGAGGTAGAAGTTCCAGAAATTGCGGTGGTGGCGCGGCGGCAGGCGCTCGAGCGCATCGCTGATGTCGGCCGAAAGCACCGGGTCGAAGTCGTCCTTGGGCCGGATCAGCTTGGCGCAGTTCTCCTCGCGCAGGCGCGGGATCACCGCGGCCATGGCGCGGGTCACCGAGATCAGCTGGGCCGAGTCGAGCGAACGCGCGCCCCGCTGCAGCGCGCCGGTGACCTCCGCGTACAGGCCCTTGCTGGTGAAGCGGCCGGCGAACCGGTCGCGCAGCTTCGGGTCGGCGTTGAACTGGTCCACGAACTCCTGCTGCTGGGCATGCAGGGCCGAGCCGGGCGGGTACGGATTCACCAGCTCGCTGCTGCCGACGCGGAGGATCGGCTCGCCGGTCAGCATCGACTTGCCCCACATCGCGGCGCCAATGACCAACACCAGGAACACCAACAGCTTCTTCATGCCTAGCCTGCCCGCCCATGACGGTGAAATAGGCCGAGGATGCTACCACCCCGGGCTTGTCCGTGAAGGCCGGCGTCTGCGAATCTGGCGACCTGCACGAGGGGACGACCATGGACCAGCACGACGACGGGCATCCGGCCGCCGAGGACGAGCCGACCCGGCTTTCGCGGCGCACGACGCCGACCTGGGAGATCGAGATGCTGCTCTCGGGCGCCACCGTGTTCGCGCTGATGCAGCTGGCCGGTGCGCTGCCGGCCTGGGGGGTGTACCTGCTGCCGCGCCTCGCCGATCCCTGGCTGGAGCTTGGGCGGCTGATGCTGCTTTACGGCCACAGCGCCGTGGTACTGCTGTGCCTTGCCTTCCTGCTGCACCTGCTGATGCGCGGCTACTGGGTGGCGCTGGTGGGCATGCACTCTGTTTTCCCGGGCGGCCTGAAGTTGGAGAAGTTGCGGGCCGGCCCGATCGCGAAGTCGCTGCTGGCCCGGAACTGGCAGGACATGGACGCCGCCATCGAACGCGCCGACAACCGCGCCACCGTGGTGTTCGGGCTTGGCATTGGCCTGACCCTGGTGCTTCTGCTGGTGACGGTGTCGGCGCTGCTGCTGTTCCTGGTCTCGCTGGGCGTGGCGATGGCACTGGGCAATGCCACGCTGGCGAGCCCGATCCTGATGGCACTGCTGGCGATCTGGCTGGGGCCGCAGCTGCTCGCGGGCTACCTGGACCGGCGGTTCGGCCACCGCCTCTCGCCCACCGGATGGCCGTACCGCATCCTGCACCGGACGCTCCACCTGTATTCGCGCACCGGCACCAGCCGCGAGTCCAGCCCGCTGGTCACGATCTACTCCAGCAACGTCGGCGAGAAGCGCAGCAACTGGGTCGTGCTGGCGGTCATGCTGCTGGCGACGGTGCTGAGCCTGGCGAGCGCCGCCTTCGTGAGGGAGGACCTCGGTCCCGGCAACTACGCCGGCTTTCCCGAAGGCAGTGGCGCATTGCCGCGGGCCGTGCACCACGCGCACTACGCGACGCGGCACGAGGCCGGCGAAACCCCGGACCTCCCGTTCGTGCCGGACCTGGTGGCGCGCGGTCGCTACCTGCCGCTGGTGGTGCCGTACGTGCCAACGCTGCACCAGCACCTGCTGGCCGGCTGCCCGGGTGCCGGACCGGGTCGCGACGCGGCGGCGCGGACCGCTCGCCACCAGGCCGCGCTGGACTGCCTGGCCGCGGGCTTGGTGGTGCGCCTGGACGGCGAGCCGCTGGCGCTGCCGCCCGAGGCCTACTCGGACGCCGACCGCGACCTGCGCGGGCTGCTGTACATGATTCCGATCGATGCCCTGCCTGTTGGCCGGCATGAACTCCACGTCACCCTTCGCCCGGACGAACCACCGGAGGATGGCGAGCCGCAGGCCTGGCGTATCCCGTTCTGGCGCTGATCAGGCTTCGCGCGCGGGATCGGCGAGGGCCAGCGCGCCCAGCAGCACGCCGGCCTGGGTGCGGTTGCGCACGCCGAGCTTCTCGAAGATGGCGCTCATGTGCGCCTTCACGGTGCGCTCCTGGATGCCCAGTTCGTCGGCGATCTGCTTGTTGAGCCGGCCTTCGGCCACGCGCGCCAGCACCTTGAACTGCTGCGGGCTGAGCGTCGCGAGACGGGCGGCGGTCTCGCGGTCGCCGGGTTCCGCGGGGGCGCCTTTCACCGCCTCGCGCAGCGCGGGCGGCAGCCATTCTTCGCAGGCCAGCACCGCGCGCAGGCCGGCCTGGAGCTCCGACAGGTCGGCGCGCTTGGTGAGGTAGCCGGCGGCGCCGTAGGCCAGGGCGCGGCGGATGGTGACCGGGTCGTCGTGCGCCGAGATCATCGCCACCGCCACGCCCGGATGCTCGGCGCGCAGCGAAGCCAGCCCCACCAGGCCGTGGCTGCCCGGCATGTGCAGGTCGAGCAGCACGAGGTCGGTGTCGGGATGCGCGGCGAGCGCGGCCTGCACGCCCGGCAGGTCCTCGGCCTCGATGATCGTCGCGTCGGGCAGCACGCCGCGCACCGCCTGCGTGAGCGCAAGGCGGTAAAGCGGATGGTCGTCGGCGATCAGCAGGCGCGTCATGCCTGGATTCTAGCCCGGCGCGGGGATACCGCGCCGCTGGTGAGATCCGGAGCCGGAGACACCGCGGAAGCGAAGTCGGCGCGAGCCCGGAAGGTGACTAGATTGAGAGTCCTATCCGCCCGGTGGCAGGTGTGAGACCTCCGCGAAGCGCCGCGCTCCATTCTTTTCCGATGGTCTGGTTGAAACTGCGCCCGCCCTCGACGATCCGGGAAAAGGGGGCAGAGTTATTATTCGTTTGAAACGAATAATTGCGTTGACCCCTTTTCTTGATCCGTCATTTTTCGAGCAAGAAGGCTCCGATCAGAAAAGCACGGACCATGGCGTTTCGCCCGGCACCCACACCCGCCGCCGGGCGGCGAGCTGCTTCGCACTGGCCGTCTTCCACGCTGGCCCCGAAACCCCATCAAGTGTCCGAAGGGACACGCGGGCGCTGACGCGCTCTCCACAAGCGAATCGCCCCGTTTCACACACCTGATCAGCGAGAAAAATGCCCCGCCTTGGTCCTGATCGGCACGCGCAAGCACCGGAGCGCGCCGTCGCCTGCCCTTCGATCAGCCCACCTGACGAGCCGTACCGGGCGTGCCGCGAAGGCGAGGGTCACTTCCTCCGACATAAAAAGCTTCACGGAGGAGGAAGTGACCCTCGTCTTCGCGGCATGCCCGGCGCCGGACCTCACTACTGCGCGGTCCAGCCGCCGTCGATGGGGATGGCGGCACCGGTGAGGTTGTGCGACTGGCGCCGGCACAGCCACAGCACCGTGTCGGCGATCTCGGCCGGCAGCGACATGCGGCCGCTGGGCTGCTTCTCGCGCAGCAGCTCGCGCACGCCGGCGTCGCGGTCGCCGCCGACGGCCTCGGCGCGCGCGGCGATCTGCGGCTCGATCAGCGGCGTCTCGACCCAGCCGGGGCAGACGCAGTTCACCGTCACGCCGCCGCTGTCGCGCGAGCCCGCGGCGGCATACTCGAGCCCGGCCACCTTGCTCATTCCGACCAGCCCGAACTTGCTGGCGACATAGGGCGACTTGTTCACCGACGCCACCAGGCCGTGCACCGAGGCGATGTTCACCACCCGGCCGTAGCCGCGCGCGGCCATGCCCGGCAGCGCCAGCCGCATGGTGTGGAAGGCGGCGCTGAGATTGATGGCGATCAGCTTGTCCCAGGTGGCCGCCGGCATCTCGGCGATCGGGGCGGTGTGCTGCACGCCGGCGCAGTTCACGACGATGTCGACCGGGCCCCACTCGGCCAATGCCGCCATCATCGTTTCGATGGCGCCGGCGTCGGCCAGGTCGGCGTCGAAGTGGCGCGCATCCGGCGCCCCGGCCAGCCGCACCGCGTCCACCGCGGCCGCAACCTGCGCCGTGCTGCCCAGCCCGTTCACCGCGACCCGGGCGCCGGCGGCACCGAGGCCCTGGGCGATGGCCAGGCCGATGCCCGAGGTGGAGCCGGTGACGAGGGCGACGCGGCCATCGAGGAAGCGATCGGTCATGGCGTGTTTCCTGCGGCAAAAGCGATGCCCCACCCTAGCAGCGCCGCCCGGCCGGCGCGTCGTACCAAGGTACGATGCCCGGCCCGGTCGCCATTGCTAAGGTCGGTGCATGAACGCCAAGACCACCCTGCCCTCCCGCCCCCTTCCCGCGCGCACGCCGCCGGCCTGGGACCGCCGCCGCCGCGCGACGCTGGCTTCGCTGCTGGCCCTGTCGCTGGCGGGCTGCGCCGGCCAGGCCGCACGAACGCCCGCACTCGACGTCGAGGCCGGCATATCGCTGAAGACCCACCGCGATGGCGACGACCTGCTGACCGCCGGTCTCGGCGAAGCGGGCCTGCGCAGCGCGACGCCGCCGGCCTTCGCCGACCCCGCACGGCCCACCGTGGACGAACTCCGCCGTCGCGCGATCTGGACCAACTGGCGCGGCATCGCCGACCTGTCGCCGGGCGGCGGCTACGGCGAGGTCTACGGCGCGCTGGCGCCGGTGCCCGGCCGCGAGTACCACGCGCTGGTCCGCCTGCCGGAGCGTCGGCAGCCGCACCGGGTGATGGTGCAGGTGCCCGATGCCTTCGATGCGCAAGCACGCTGCGTGGTGGTCGCTGCTTCGTCCGGCTCGCGCGGCATCTACGGCGCGATCGCCCTGGCCGGCGCCTGGGGCCTGCCGCGCGGCTGCGCGGTGGCCTACACCGACAAGGGTGCGGGCACGGGCTACGTGGACACCCGCGATGGCCGCGGCTTCGGCCTCGACGGCCGCCTGGCCGAAGGCGACGCGCCGGTCGAGTTCCGCGTTCCGGCGGCGAGCGCGGCGGCCGGCTCGGGCGCCGCGAATGCGCCCGGTGCCGCGGTGGCCCCGGGAAGCACCACAGGATTCGCACCGCCGATCGCGGTGAAGCACGCCCACTCCGGCGACAACCCCGAGGCCGATTGGGGCCGCCACGTGGCGCAGGCCGCCGAGTTCTCGCTGCAGGTGCTCTCGCTCGCGCACCCGGACGCCGGCCCGTGGACCTTCGAGAACACCCGCGTGATCGCCGTCGGCGTCTCCAACGGCGGCGGCGCGGTGCTGCGCGCGGGCGAGCTGGACGGGCCGCATTTCGACGCGGTGGTGGCGGTGTCGCCGAACATCCTGCCGCGCGACGGAGGGCGCCCGCTGTACGACTATTCCAGCGACGCGGCGATCTGGATGCCGTGCGCGCTCAACGCCAGTGCCTACGACGGCGTGATGCTGGCGCGGCCCGGCGGCGCGCCTTCGCCCGCGGGCGTCGCACGCTGCGCCTCGCTGCGCGCCGCAGGCTTTTTCGCTGACGACGAGCCGCGTGCGCAGGCCGAAGCCGCCCGCCGGCACCTGCTCGAGGGCGGCTGGACCGACGCGGCCATCGCCGCTGGCGTGCTGAGCAGCAACTTCGACCTCTGGCGCGCGGTGAACGCGACCTATGCCTCCGCCTACGCACGCACCGGGCCGGACAAGATGCCCTGCGGGTTCTCGTTCTCGGCGCTGGACCCCGCGGGCCAGCCGCGCCCGCCCACCGCCGCCGAACGCGCGGCGTGGTGGAGCGACGGCAGCGGCATCCCGCCCGGCAGCGGGATCGCCCTGCGCGATCCACGGGCCGAGGGTGCCGACCCGACGCTGGAGGGCAACCTGTGCCTGCGCCTGCTCTGGGATGACGCCGAGGGCCCGGTGCGCGACGGCATCGAACAAACCCGCGCCGCCCTGCCCCGCGCGGGCCTGCCGGTGATCGTGGTGCACGGCGCCGACGACGGCCTGGTGCCGGAGGCCTTCAGCGGCGCGGCCTACGCGCGCTGGGCCGCGCACGACGGCACCACGATCCGTTACTGGCGCGTGCGCAACGCCCAGCACTTCGATGCCTTCCTCGGCCTGCCGGTGCTGGCGATGCGCTACGTGCCGATGATGCCCTACGGCTATCGCGCGCTGGACGCGGCGTGGGCGCACGTCGCGGAAGGCAAGGCACTGCCGGCCGACGCCGACATCGCCACCACGCCGCGCGCATTCGTGGATGGCGCCGTGCAGTCGCTGCGCGCCGAAAACCTCGGCGAACTGCCGTAACCCCCTGTAGGAGGGACTTCAGTCCCGAAGCTTTTCGGTGAAGAGCTTCGGGACTGAAGTCCCTCCTACAGGGGGCCTCGGGTCAGCGGGCCAGCAGGCGGGCCATCACGGACTTCAGCGCGAGCGGCTTGAGCGGCTTGTGCAGCAGCACGCAGCCGGCGGCGGCCACGGCCTCGCGCACGTCGGTGCCGTGGTCGGCGGTGATCACCACGCAGGGGCGCGGCGGCATCACCGCAGCCAGGCGCTCACGCAGCATCAGGCCGGTCTGGTGGTCACCCAGGTGGAAGTCGAGCAGCACCAGGTCGGGCGTGGCGCCCGCCACCAGCCGCAGCGCCTCGTCGGCATCGCGGGCGGCCAGCACCTCGCATTGCCAGCCCTGCAGCAGCGCCTGCATGCCGCGCAGCACGTCGGCATCGTTGTCCACCACCAGCACGCGGCTGCGCGGCGGTTCGGGCGTGGGCGGCTCGGGCGCGCTGGCCGGGGCCGGTGCCGGCGCGGTGCGCGGCACTTCAATCGAAAACACCGTGCCCTTGCCGGGCCAGGACCGCAGCTTCAGCGGCAGGCCGAGCAGCCGCGCCACACGCTCGGCGATTGCCAGGCCCAGGCCCAGCCCCTGGCCGCCGCGGTCCAGGCGGCGGAACTCCTCGAAGATCACCGCCTGGTCGGCCTCGGCGATGCCCGGCCCGGTGTCCCAGACTTCGATGGCGATGCGGTCGCCGCGCCGGCGGCAGCCGATCAGGATGCGGCCGCGCGCGGTGTAACGCACCGCGTTGCCCAGGAAATTCTGCAGCACGCGCCGCAGCAGCTGCGGATCGGTGTGCACCCAGGCGCGGCAGGCCACGGTGTCGAGCGGCAGCGACTTCTCGGCCGCCAGTACGCGGAATTCCGCCGCCAGCGGCAGCACCAGCTCGTCGAGCCGGAAGGCCTGCGGCTTCGGCGCCATGCCGCCGGCGTCGAGCCGGGAGATGTCGAGCAACCCGCCCAGCAGCGACTCGGCCGAGCCCAGCGCACCGTCGATGTTGGCCAGCGCGGCCTGGTGCCCCGGCTCGGACAGCTGCGGCGACAGCGCGTGCACGAACAGGTGGGCCGCGTTCAGCGGCTGCGCCAGGTCATGGCTGACCGCCGCCAGGAAACGGGTCTTGGCGCGGTTGGCGCGCTCGGCCTCGGCCTTGGCGCCCGCCAGTTCGGCGGTGCGCTCCGCCACGCGCTGCTCGAGCGTCTCGGCCACCGACTTGAGCTCGGCCTCGCTGCGCCGGAAGGCAGTGACGTCGGTGAACGTCGCCACGAAACCACCGCCGGGCATCGGCGTGCCGCGGATCTCGACCACGGTGTCGCCCAGGCGCCGCTCGGTGACGTAGGGCGTGCCCGCGCGCATGTGCTCCAGCCGGCGCTGCACCGCGTCGCCCGCTTCGCCGACCTGCACCCGGCCGCGCGCGACGTTGTGCGCCACCAGCTCGGCCACCGGCACGCCCACCTGCAGCAGCTCGGGCGGATAGTCGAACAGCTCGGCGTAAGGCTTGTTCCACGCCACCAGCCGCAGTTCGGCGTCCACCACGCTGATGCCCTGGCTCATGTTCTCCAGCGCCGCCTCGAGCACGCGCTGGTTGAAGCGCAGCGCCTGCGAAGCCTCGCCGACGATCGTGGCCACGGTGTCGAGGTCGCGGCCCTGCTCGCGGCGCGCGGCATCGAGCAGCAGCCTTGCCGACGCCGCGCCCAGGACCGCCGCCAGCTCGCGTTCGACGCGCTGCTGCACCTCGGCCGCCACCCCGCCATCGCTGCTGGCGCCCGCCAGCGCCGCTTCGACCCGCGGCAACGGCAGGAAGCGCACGGCGACCGCGCGCAGCCCGTCGCGCGTCAGCGTCACGCCCTGCCCCCGGTCCGGCCGCACGTCCAGCCGCGAGGCCAGCGCCCAGGTGACCAGCGCACCCGCGACCAGGCTCAGCACGGTCGCGCGCGCGATCCGGCTCCATTCGCCCAGCCCGAACATCGCATCCGGCGCCAGCCACGCCAGCCCGAACGGTCCGTCCAGCAGCCAGCCACCGCGATGCGCCGCCGCTTCGGCCAGCGCTGGCACCAGCAGCACCCAGACCCACATCGCCACCGCGGCCAGCAGGCCCACCAGCACCGCGCGCGGCGGCGTCTGCGGCCGCCACACCGCGAAGCCGACCGCTGGCGCCAGCGTCGCCAGGCCCGAGAACGACAGCGCGCCGATGTCGGCCAGCGCGTCGCTGCCGGCGATCGCGCGGCTGTAAAGCCACGCCAGCAGCACCACCACCAGGATGCCCACGCGCCGCTGCATCAGCACCGCGCCGCGCAGGTCGGCGCCGCGGCCGCGGCCCAGGCCCCAGGCGCCGCGCACCAGCAGCGGCGCCAGCCAGTGGTTGCTGATCATCACGCTCAGCGCCAGCGTCGACAGGATCACCATGCCGGTGGCGGCGCTCAGGCCGCCGAGGAAGGCCAGCAGCGCCAGCGGCTCCTGGCCCTGCGCCAGCGGCAGCGCCAGCACGTACAGGTCGGACGGCACGCCCATCGGTGCCAGCAGCGCATCGCCGGCGCGCGCCAGCGGCAGGATCGGCAGCGCGATCAGCAGCATGTACAGCGGGAACAGCCAGCGCGCCGTGCGCAGCTGGCCTTCGTCGCGGCACTCGACCACGCCGACGTGGAACTGGTGCGGCAGCGTGAACATCGCCAGCGCGCCCAGCAGCACCAGCGCCGGGAAGCCGCTGGCGCCATCGGCCGGCGGCGGCACCGGCGGCACGTCGGGCAGGTCGAGGCCGAACCACACGAAAGCGCCCAGCGCCAGCATCGCGCCCAGCTTGAGCAGCGACTCCACCGCCATCGCCAGCACCAGCCCGCGGTTGTGCTCGACCGCCGAGGCGCGGCGCGCGCCGAACAGCATCGCGAACAGCGCCATCGCCAGCGCCACGTACAGCGCACTGTCCTGCCAGGGCGGCGGCGACAGGTCGGAGGCGCGGGTCAGCAGCCCGTAGCTCATCGCAACCGCTTTGAGCTGCAGTGCGATGTAGGGAACGATGCCCAGCATCGCCACGAAGGTGACCACCGCGGCGAGCCAGGAATTCTTTCCCAGCCGCGTCGCCACCAGGTCGGCAAGCGACGTGGAGTTGTGCTCGCGCGCCAGCCGCAGCAGCTTCAGCAGGAAGCCGAAGCCGAGCACGTAGAGCAGGATCGTGCCGAGGAAGGTCGGCGGGATCGGCCAGCCCGAGCGCTGCGCCTGCGTCACCGTGCCGTAGAAGGTCCAGGACGTGCAGTACACCGCCAGCGACAGGCTGTAGACCACGGGCCACTGCTTCGCGAGCAGGCCGGGACGGCGCTCGGCCCACAGCGCGGTGCCGAACAGCAGGCCCAGCCAGACCAGGCCCGCCCCGATGACGAAGGCGTCGGTCAGCACGGCGCGGCGCCCGGGCTCACTCCAGCGGCGCGCCCAGCGCAGCCATGGCCGACGCCAGCCAGCGCAGCTGCGCGCCGCGCCGGGTGTCGTAGTCCGGCCCCGTGTAGCCCCACCAGTCCCAGCATGCCTTCGGATTCAGCGGCAGATAGCTCGATCGCGCCTGAGGATACAGCACCACCAGCCGGTGCACGTCGGCCCAGCGGTTGAAGCCGGCCTCGCGCGCGAAGCGGTCGCCGAGGCGGCCGATGTCCTGTTCGCAGCCGTGGAAGACCACGACTGCGCCGCAGCGCTCGCCGCCGGCGCAGGCCGCCGGCACGTAAAGGAAACCCTCGTCCGCCAGCAGCGGGTCCACGTCGTCCGGCGCATGCGCCGCCTGGTCGAATCGACGCAGCTCGCCGCTGGCCTCGGTCGCGGTGCCGCCCGCCTCGAACAGCCAGCCCAGCGCCTGCCCCGCGGCATCGAGGCCGCAGGCGCCCAGGTGCGGCGGGCCGCCCGCGGCGCAGTCTGCGCCCGCACGCAGCGTCGGCATTACGTGGCCGAAGTCGCCATCGCCTTCGAAGCGCAGCCGCATCGCCGGTGCGTCCGGCGCCAGCAACTGGTAGACGTCCAGCGCGGCGCGGCTGACTTCGGCGGAGACGGTGCGATCGTGCCGACCATGCAGCACCAGCACGCGATCCCCGGCCAGCCCGGCCACCGGCGCCAGCGCGCCCGCCGCCGCGCGCTCGCGCACCCCCG
>NZ_JALHQI010000043.1 GCF_022842045.1 Arenimonas sp.
CCCGGTGCGCCGCGCCGCGCCGCGGCAGCTGCGCCACTTCCGCGTGCCCGCCCGCGTCGCCTTCGACACCGTGGCCGACGGCCGTCGCACCCGCATGAGCCTGGTCTGCACCGACCAGCCCGGGCTGCTGGCCGGCGTGGCCCAGGTGCTGCGCCAGCACCGGCTGCGCGTGCACGATGCCCGCATCGCCACCTTCGGCGAGAAGGTAGAGGATTTCTTCCTGCTCACCGACGAGCGCGACCGCGCCGTCGAGGACCAGGCCCTGTTGGACAAGCTGAGCCAGGCCATCGTGGCCTGCGTCGATGGAGAGACGGACCATGGCAAGAAAGAAGCCCGCCCTTGAGCAGCTGCAGGCGATCATCGAGGACGCGTTCGAACGCCGCGCGACGCTGAGCGCCGCCGAGATCGAGGGTTCCACCCGCCCGGCGGTGGAAGAAGCGATCGCGCTGCTCGAATCGGGCAAGGCCCGCGTGGCGGTGCCGGCCGGCAAGGGCTGGGAAGTGAACCAGTGGCTGAAGAAGGCCGTGCTGCTGTACTTCCGCGTCAACGACATGCAGCTGGTGGAAAGCTATCCGGCGCCGTTCTGGGACAAGGTGCCGCTGCGCTTCGAAGGCTTCGACGAAGGCGACTTCCAGAAGCTGGGCGCGCGCGTGGTGCCGGGCGCGATCGTCCGCGCCGGCGCCCACATTGGCAAGGACGTGGTGCTGATGCCGAGCTTCGTCAACATCGGCGCCCACGTCGGCGCCGGCACCATGGTCGATACCTGGGCCACGGTGGGCAGCTGCGCGCAGATCGGCAAGAACTGCCACCTCTCGGGCGGCGCCGGCATCGGCGGCGTGCTCGAGCCGCTGCAGGCCAGCCCCACCATCATCGAGGACGACTGCTTCATCGGTGCCCGCGCGGAAGTGGTGGAAGGCGTGGTGGTGGAGAAGGGCAGCGTGATCGGCATGGGCGTGTTCATCGGCCAGAGCACCCGCATCTACCACCGCGCCACCGGCGAGATCACCTACGGCCGCGTGCCCGCCGGCAGCGTGGTGGTCTCGGGTTCGCTGCCTTCGGCCGACGGCAAGTACTCGTTGTACTGCGCGGTCATCGTCAAGCAGGTGGATGCTAAGACGCGCGCCAAGACCTCGGTGAACGAACTGCTGCGGGGCGCGGTGGAATGACCACGGTCTACGGCCTCGATACCTGCGACACCTGCAAGAAGGCGCGCAACTGGCTCAAGCGCTTCGAGCTGGCGCACGAGTTCGTCGACTACCGGGCGAACCGCGTGCCGCCGGAGACGCTCAAGGCCTGGGCCGCGCAGCTGGGCGGCTGGGACAAGCTCATCAACAAGGCCTCCACGACCTGGCGCCAGCTGCCGGAGGCGCGCAAGTCGCCGGCCTCGGACCCGGAGTGGACGCTGCTGTTGAAGGAGCACCCCGCGCTCATCAAGCGCCCGGTGCTGGTGACCGACGACGGCACGGTCAGCGTAGGATTCACCGACAACGGCTGGAAGCTTCGGTTCGGGATCAAGAAATGAGCGACGTGCTGGCCCTCACCAACGACCTGATCGCGCGCCCGTCGGTGACGCCCGACGACGCCGGCTGCCAGGCGATGATCTCGGAGCGGCTGGCCCGCGCCGGCTTCCGCTGCGAGCAGATCGACTTCGGCGCGGTGAAGAACCTCTGGGCCAGCCACGGCGACGGCGGCGAGGTGCTGTGCTTCCTCGGCCACACCGACGTGGTGCCACCGGGGCCGCGCGAGGCCTGGACCAGCGATCCCTTCACGCCGACGATCCGCAACGGCTATCTCTACGGCCGCGGCGCCGCCGACATGAAGGGCAGCGTGGCCGCGTTCGTGCTGGCGCTCGAGCAGTTCGTGGCCGCCAACCCGGACCATCCGGGCACGGTCGCGCTGCTGCTCACCTCGGACGAGGAGGGCGATGCCATCGATGGCGTGCGCAAGGTCGCCGACCATTTCCGCGCCACGGGCCGCCGCATCGACTTCTGCGTCACGGGCGAGCCGTCCTCGAAGGAGGTGCTCGGCGACCTGCTGCGCGTCGGCCGCCGCGGCACGCTGTCGGGCACGCTCACGGTACACGGCATCCAGGGCCACGTGGCCTACCCGGATAAAGCCCGCAACCCGATCCACCAGGCGATGCCGGCGCTGGCCGAACTCGCGGCGCGGCGCTGGGACGAGGGCTACCCGGAATTCCCGGCATCGAGCTTCCAGGTTTCGAACATCCACGCGGGCACGGGCGCCAACAACGTGATCCCCGGGCACTGCGAGGTGCTGTTCAATTTCCGCTACAACCCGGGCTGGTCGGCCGAGGCGCTGGAGCGCGAGGTGCATGCGGTGCTCGACCGCCACGGCCTGCAGTACGGCCTGCGCTGGCACCGCGGCGGCGAACCCTTCCTGACCCGCGAGGGCCGGCTGCGCGCGGCCGTGCGTGCGGTGCTGGTGGAGCAGTGCGGCACGACGCCGGACGAAAACACCGGCGGCGGCACCTCGGACGCCCGCTTCATCGCGCCCCTGGGCGCCGAGGTGGTGGAGGTGGGTCCCGTCAACGCCACCATCCACAAGGTCGACGAGCGCGTCGCCGTGGCCGAGCTCGAGCGCCTCCCCGCGCTTTACCGAGCCATCGCCGAGCGACTGCTTTCCCGCTGACCTCCGCTTACCGCCCTCCCATGCTCAGGCGGCCTGGTTGAACCAGGCCCGTTCGGTGGCCGCGGCCGGCTTGTGGTCCTTGAGCTCGCGCAGGATGCCCAGCACCTCGCGGTGCACGGCCATCAGGCCCTCGTTCGTGGCGCCGCGGGTCTCGTGGTAAACCACCGCCAGCCAGAGCGCGATGCTGCGCTGGCGCAGCTGGATGGAGCGATCCTTGGCCCGCGCCGCGGCGACCGAGGCCACCGGGGACCAGGGGCGGTAGGGCGTGGCCTCGTTGTCGCCATGCAGGTGCGGTATCGGCAGGCGCGCGGCGGCCTGGATCTCGGCGAGGGTCAGGTCGGTGGTCTGCTTGCGCTGCTCGGCGCTCATGGCCTGCACGGCCAGGCGCACTGCCGCGGCCTGGCGGGCCAGCATCGCGCGACGCCACTGCGTCAGGAGAACGATCAGGAATTGCATGTGAATCCACCTCGCCGTGCAAAAAATATCGGTGAGGCGAATCGCTCCCCCTGACGGCGATCCACCCGTCGCTGCGCCGGCGGAGCTTGCCGGGCAGTGGGCCGTTTATGACCCAATTCGTGACGCCTGTCAGCTTTCGCTCACCGAAATGTGAAATTGCTCACATTTCTGGAGTCGGCGCGGCGGGTTCCAGGGCCAGGCGATGGGTCGGCTCGCCCGGCAGGAAGGGCGTCGGCTCGCCCCGCACCCAGGCCGCATGCCCGGCGCCCCAGAACGGCGACAGCGGGTGCCCGCTCTGGCCGCCTGGCATGTGCCCGTAGCCCTCGGCCTCGCGGCCGGGCGAGACGACCATGCGCTGGCTGGCGCCGAAGCCGGGCGACTGCACCAGCGGCATGTGGCCATCGCCGCGCAGCGGCTCGGCCGGCATGCACAGCGCACCGCGCAGCAGGCCGGGCAGGGCGCCCGCCAGCGGGTGGCAGATGCGCGCGGTGTTGCGTTCGCCCCAGCGCCGCTCGGCCAGCGGGCCGGCGCTTTCGAGCTGGACGCGGAGTTCGCGCGCGGCGTCGGCCAGCAGCGCGTCCCAGCTATCGAAGCGCCGCGGCAGCAGGTGCGCGGGCCGCGCCTGCAGCAGCGGCCAGGCCACGGCTTCCATTTGCGGCAGGTCCGGCATCACGAAATCGTCGCCCAGCGCAGCCTGGGCCGGCGCCATGAGGCCGTTCTGGATGCGTTCGACCACCGCCAAACGCCAGCCGCGCACCAGGCGGTAGCCGGCGCTGTCGACGCTGGCGCGACCGTTCCAGTCGGCCGACGCGGCGGCGATCGCCTGCAGGTCGGCGTTTCCGGTGCGCGCGGCTTCGTCCACCAGCAGCTGGTGCCAGCGCGCGAGGAACAGCGCACGGTCGTCCATCTGCAGCGCCAGCAGGTCGGGCTCGGACAGCACCGGCTTTTCGCGCAGGAAGTCGCGGATCTGCCGGGCCCGCGCGCCGTTGGCATAGCCGGCATCGCCGACCAGCGCCAGCGCTTCGCCATCCACGACGCGGGCGTTGGCGGTCCACAGCACGCCGTCGGCAGGATCCACCAGGCTCGGGTTCTCGGTCGGCGGCAGCCAGCCGGCCCAGCGGCAGGCGTCGGCGACCCGCAGCGGCGACTGCGGCGCACACGTGCCGGCGCGCTCGGGCATCTGCGCGGTCAGGCGCCAGGCGATGCGGCCGTGGCGGTCGGCCATCATCAGGTTCTGGGCCGGGATGCCGGCGGTGTCGGCCACCGCCAGGCCTTCGTCGAGATTGCCGGCGTAAGCCAGGTCGGCGAGGCCGAAGTTCAGCGAGCCCGGCAGCTGCGCGGTCCAGCGCAGCGCCAGCGCGGTGCCGTCGGGCAGCTCGCGCGTGATCGGGCCCCAGCGCGTCTCGCGCACCTTCAGTTCAATCGGTTCGCCGCCCTTGACCTGGATCCACTCGCTGGCCACGCGCAGCGCCGCGACGCCGTCGGGCACGCGGTACTTCAGTTTGTCCTCGTCGGTGAACTCGACGCGGTAGAAGTCCAGCCAATCGCCATAGCTGTTGGTGAAGCCCCAGGCCACGTGCGTGTTGCTGCCCACGATCACCGCCGGGATGCCAGGCAGGGTGAAGCCGCTGACGTCGACCTGGCCGCCGGGGGCGCGCGCATCCGGGTACTTCATGCGCGCGCGGAACCACAGGTTGGGCGCGCGCAGGCCCAGGTGCATGTCGTTGGCGACGATGGCGCGGCCGTCGGCGGTGCGCGAGCCGGCCACCGCGAAGTTGTTGCTGCCGGGCGCCGCCGGCTCGGACAGGTCGTAGTCGCCGTTGTCGTCCGGCACCGGCAGCGTGCGCAGGTCGAGCACGTCGGCGCCGGGCAGCACCGCGTTGCCGCGCGCTTGGCCGAACAGCGGCGCATCCCACTCGCTGCCGTCGGTGGCGATCAGGTCGTAGAGCGGCGCCGGCACGACTTCGCGGATGCGCCACAGCGCCAGTTCGCGCGAGTTGGTTTCGTCTTGCAGGTCGAAGAACATGGCATAGCCGACCAGCGCGATGTCGGGCACCGTCCACGGCTCGGGCTCGGCCTGGAGCAGGTAGTAGGGCCAGGGCTTGCGATCCAGCGCCAGCAGGCCGGCGTTGACGCCGTCGCGATAGGCCTCGAGCACCGGCAGCCGGTCGCCGGCGATCTGCCGCAGGGAATCGTCCACCCGTGCGCGCAGCCGGTGCACGCGCACCTCCTTGTCGCGCTCCAGGGCCAGAGGACCGAACAGCGCCGACAGTTCGCCGGCGGCCGAGCGCCGCAGCAGGTCCATCTCGAAGTAGCGCTCCTGCGCGTGCAGGAAGCCGAGCGCACGCGCCGCGTCCGCTTCGTTCGCCGCTTCCACGGTGGCGATGCCGAGCGCATCGCGGGTCACCGTCGCCGGCGCCGACAGGCCTTCGAGCGACTGCAATCCGTCCAGCGTGGCCAGGCTGCCGCGCGCCAGCCACCACGCCGCGATCGCCGCCAGCAGGGCCAGGAGCAACACGAAGAGGAGCAGTCGGGACGCGAACCGGAGTGCTTTGCGCATGGGGTGGCTTGATTGCGAAGGAAGACCGTGCCTAGGATGGCCCATGTCCCGCATCGCCGCCATCGCCCTCCGCGTGAACCCGTCCCGGGCCGCCGGCGCCTGCGCGAACGCCAACAACGCCAATAACAACAATCGTCCCCGTCCGCGGGTCGACGACTTGGCGCGCTAGCTAGCCCCCGCCACCAGTCCACGACGGCCCGCACTGACCAAGTGCGGGCCGTTTCCGTTTGCGTCGCAAAAACCAACCAGGAGCCCGACCCATGTGTTCGATACTCGGTGTGTTCGACCTGCGCCCCGGCGCCGACCTGCGGCCGCTGCGGCCGCTGGCGCTGTCCCTGTCGGCGCGCCAGCGCCACCGCGGGCCCGACTGGTCCGGCGTCTTCGCCGAACCACGCTGCCTGCTGGTGCACGAGCGCCTGGCCATCGTCGACCCGGCCGGCGGCGCCCAGCCGCTGCGCTCGGCCGACGGTGCGCTGGCGCTGGCGGTGAACGGCGAGATCTACAACCACCGCGAACTCGAGCGCGGGCTGGCGCGACCCTACGCGTTCCAGTCGGGCTCCGACTGCGAGGTGATCAACGCGCTGTACCGCGAGCAGGGCACCGCGGGCATCGCGCGCTTGAACGGCATCTTCGCCTTCGCGCTGTGGGATGCGGACGCGGGGCGCGCGGTGATCGCGCGCGACCCGATGGGCGTCTGCCCGCTTTACTGGGGCCACGACGGCGACGGGAGGCTCTGGGTGGCGTCCGAGATGAAGGCGCTTGCGCGGCACTGCAGTGACGTTGCCGGGTTCCCGCCGGGCCACGTCTACGACACCGCCACGGGCGCGTTGACGCGTTACCACGAGCGCGCCTGGCGGGGGTACGACGCCACCGCAGGCGTCACCGTCGCGCCGGACGCGCTGCGCGGCGCCCTGGAGCAGGCCGTGCACCGGCAGTTGATGACCGACGTGCCCTACGGCGTGCTGCTCAGCGGCGGGCTGGATTCTTCCCTGGTGGCCGCCTGCGCCGCGCGCTTCGCCCGCCGGCGGATCGAGGACGACGACGGCGCCGAGGCCTGGTACCCGCGCCTGCATTCCTTCGCGATCGGCCTGCCGGGTTCGCCCGACCTCGCCGCGGCCGAGGTCGCCGCGAAGGCGCTGGGCACGGTGCACCACGGGTTCACCTACGCCTTCGAGGAAGGGCTGGACGCGCTGCCTGACGTCATCCGCCACATCGAGAGTTACGACGTCACCACGGTGCGCGCGTCCACGCCCATGTACCTGCTGGCGCGGCGCATCAAGGCGATGGGGGTGAAGATGGTGCTCAGCGGCGAGGGCGCCGACGAGATCTTCGGGGGCTATCTGTACTTCCACAAGGCGCCGGATGCGCGCAGCTTCCACGAGGAGTGCGTGCGCAAGCTCGACGCCCTGCACCAGTTCGACTGCCTGCGCGCCAACAAGGCGATGATGGCCTGGGGCGTGGAGGCGCGCGTGCCGTTCCTGGACCTCGCGTTCCTCGACCTGGCGATGTCGATGGATGCCACCGCCAAGATGGCCGGCGCCGGGCGCATCGAGAAGGCGGTGCTGCGCGAGGCCTTCGCCGGCGTGCTGCCCGACGCGATCCTCTGGCGCCAGAAGGAGCAGTTCAGCGATGGCGTCGGCTACGGCTGGATCGACGGCCTGAAGGCGAGGGCGGAGGCGGTGGTCAGCGACGCGATGCTGGCCGAGGCGTCGCTGCGCTTCCCCGTGAATCCGCCGGCCACCAAGGAGGCCTACTGGTACCGCGACCAGTTCGAGCGCGAGTTCCCGGGCGAGGCCTGCGCGCGCACGGTGCCGGGCGGCAAGTCGATCGCCTGTTCGTCGCCGGCGGCGATCGCCTGGGACCCGGCCTTCGCGGCGGCAGCCGACCCCTCGGGCCGCGCCGTGGCCGGCGTGCATCGCGCCGCGACCGGCGGGCCGCGGCGCGTGCCGGTCAGCGGTTGATGATGCGCGGGTCGCAGTCGCGGGTCTCGCCGGTGGCCCGGTTCTGCACCACGACCGAGTACTTCACGTCGGCGGGCCCGTCGTTGCGGTTGAAGATGTTGACCACGTGGGCCGCGCCGCCGCCGGCGTGAACCATCTGCTCCTGGCCCTCGCCGTCGAAGCGGACATCGGCGATGCCCCATTCGCGCGGGTTGCCCAGCCGCACCTGGATCATCCTGTTGCCGCTGCCGGCGGCGGTCTCGACGTTGCCGGCACCGTCGCTGCCGCCGGAGAACACGCAGGTCTCGGGATCGAGGTCGACCTTGAAGTCGGGGCCGCGCTGGGCGGCGGCGAGCACGGGCAGCGAAAGCAGCCCGGCGAAGAGCAGGCGCGGAATCAGCTCAGAACGTCGCATCGGTAGGTCCTCTTGTCGTGTCTTCTTCTGGCCGGAAGGATCCGGTGAGGGTATAGGCCGGATCCATTCGGGGATCGCGGTATCCGGCCTGGTCGAGCACTCCTTGCAACGCGGCAAGCTCCCGGGACTGGCCAAGGTTGATGGCCAGCAGCCGGCGCACGGGGTTGAACTCGAAGGTCCGCTGCGCCTGGCGGTCGAGCCGCTCGGCCGCCTCGGCCCAGGTGGCGCGGGCGGCGGCATGGTCGCCGCGGGCGGATTGGGCCGTGCCCAGCACCTCGGCGGCCCGCGCCAGCTCCACCAGCCGCTGCGCCGAGTAGTCGGTGCCGGCGACCAGGGCCTGCATGCGCCGGTGCGCATCCTCCGCGGCGGCGACGGCGGCATGGGTGTCGCCAACGGCCAAGGCCCGCAATGCCTTCAGCCGCAACGCCTGCGCCAGGTCGACCGCCACGCCGGCGTTGGTCGGGTCCTGGTCGGCCAGGTCGGCCAGGCCGGCCACCAGGCCATGCAGCGCCTCCGCCTGGCCGGGCGACCACTGCGCGGGCCGCTGCAGGCCCAGCCGGGTCAGCCCCGCGCGGTGCGCGCTGCGCTGCCATGAGGCGTTCTGCGGGTCGCGGGCGGTGAGCGCGGCGAAGATCGCCTCGCCGCGGGCGATGTGGTCGGCGGCCAGCTCCACCCGGCCCAGCTCCAGTTGGGCGTTGGCCTGGAAGATCAGGTTGCGGCCCAGCAGGTCGGTGGCGTGGACGTCGTCGCCGCGTTCGTGCAGTGGCTGCAGCAGGCGCGTTACTTCCGCGAAGCCGCGCTCGCCGCCCTGCAGGTCGCCGTCGTCGAAGGTGGTGGAGCCGATCCAAGACCAGGTTTCCGCCAGCGCGATGGTGAGCGCCGGGTCGCCGGGGGACTTGGCCAGCTCCTGCTCCGTGATCTCGCGGCAGAGCCCGAAGTAGGCCAGCGCCGTCTTGGCGTCGCCGCGCGCGCGCGACAGGCTGCCAAGGTTGGAGTAGGCGTAGGACAGCTCGAGGTTGTAGTCGGGGTTGTCCGGCTCGCGCAGGCGCAGGGCCAGGCTGTGGCGGAGGTAGTTGCGCATGGCCTCTTCGGCCTGGTCGAGCCGGCCGCGCTCCCAGGCCACGTAGCCGACCCAGAACTCGGCCTGGCCCAGCTCGTAGAGGTAGTCGTTGTTCTCCGGTTCGGCCTCGTGCAGCTGGCGGGACTGTGACAGCGCCTGCTCGAACGAGGCGAGCGCGGCCTCGAGCTTGCCCTGGTTGAAGCGCACGTCGCCGATCTGCTTGAGCGCCACCGCGCGCGCGAGCAGCTCGGACGGCGTGCCGCGCTCGCCCAGCGTGGTGAAGTAGCCCATCGCTTCGTCGCCGACCGAGTCGAGCAGGTCGAGCTTGCCGATTGGCTCGAGCTTCTGGCGCAGGTCGCCGAGCATGAAGCCGATCAGCGCCTCGGCCTGCTGGCGACGCAGCTCCGACTCCTGGCGCGACTTGAACGCGTACAGCGCGAGCCCGACCGTGACCGCCGCCACCAGCAGCGAGGCCGTGGCCATGCCGGCCCAGAACCGCGCCTGGCGCTGGGCGTCGCGTCGCTTCAGTTCATCCACGCCGACGTCGAGCAGGCCAGCGGCGATCCGCAGCAGGGCGTTGCGGCGGCCGTCGCCCGCGGGCGTGGCGTCGGCGGCCAGTGGCTCGTGCAGCGGTTCGCCGTGCGCGTCGCGCAGCATGGCGGCCGGGAACGCGCAGTCCGGCGCGTCCGCACGCGGCTGGCCCGCGACCAGGAAACAGAATATCCGGTGGCCCCGGCCGGAGGCGCGGAAGTAACGGATCTCCTCGTCCACCCAGCGCGACGTCGCCGCCGCCGGCGAGCACACCACCACCAATGCGTCGGAATCATCCAGCGCCTGGCGGATGGCGTCGGAAAGGTCATGCGCCGAGGCAAGCTCGTCACGGTCGCGGAACACAGGGTAGAGGCGGGCCGGCAGTCCCGGGTGGCTGGCGTGCAGGCTGGAGGGCGGTCGGTAGCCCTCGAGGGCGCGCTGCAGCCAGCGCGCCGCGGCCTCGTCGGCGTGGCTGTAGCTGATGAATGCGCGGTATCGCCTCTCGGTCGCCATGCGGTCCCCGCCCCTGGCACACGACGCGGCCGGCGCCGGCGATGGACCGCCCGGCACCGGGCTGCCGCCATCCTACGCCATCAGAAGCTCGATCCGGGCTCGGCCAGGAAGGCGGTTTCCTCGGGCGTGGAGGTCCGGCCGAGGATCGCGTTGCGGTGGGGGTAGCGACCGAAGCGGTCGATGATGGCCTTGTGCCGGAGCTCGAAGTCGAGGTTTTCCGGCGGCGCATGCTCGCGGTACAGGGCTTCGGCCCAGGCGTGGATGGCGCGCGACTCGCTGTGCATGAAGGGCAGCAGCAGGAAGCTGCGCTCGACCGGCGAGAGCGCGGCCAGCGCGCGTGCCGCGATCGCCTCCTGCGCCAGCACCAGTGCCATGGCGTCCTGCGCGAAGGCCGCGGGCCTGCCGCGGTGGATGTTGCGCGGGAATTGGTCGAGCACGATCACTTCCGCCAGACGGCCCTTCGCGTCGCGGCGCCAGGCGTGGCATTCGCCGGCGGCGGCCTGCTGCAGCACGCCGCCGAAACGTGCGCGCACCTCGTCGTCGAACGCTGGATCGACCTTCCACCAGCGCGCGGGCGCGGTCTCCTCGAACCAGAACGCCAGGATGGCCTCGGGCGCCATGGGCTCAGCAGCGGCCGTAGCGATCGCCGTGGTTGATGTGGGCTTCGGCGGCGTTGGCCGGCAGCTCCATGGTCTTCTTGCCCTTGTGGCAGACCAGGACGGTGTCGCCGCCCCGGTAGGGCTGGCCGGCCGGGATGGAGCCGCAGGCGGACAGGGCGATCACGGACAGGGCGATGGCGAGCAGCTTCATGGGGAACCTCGTGGTGGGCCGGGGGGGGGGCGGGTCCAAACTAGGCGCAGCCCGGCGGTGATGCAAGCCTCGCTTGGCGCGCCACGCTGATCCCCGCCACGCAGCGCGGCGACGCGCTGGCTCAGACCCCGCGGCTGCGCATCGTCAACCCCTTGAGGAAGTTGCGCAGCAGCTGGTCGCCGCAGGCGCGGTAGTTCTTGTGGCCGGGCTGGCGGAAGAAGGCCGAGAGCTCGGGCTTGGACACCGGGTGGCCGGCGTCGGCGAAGGCCTGGTGCATGTCGCCGTCCTTGAGCTCGAACGCGACCCGCAGCTTCTTCAGCACCAGGTTGTTGGTGATGCGCTTGTCCACCGGGCGCGGCGGCCGCGTGGGGTCGACGCCCCGGTAGTGGATCACCAGGCCATCGAGGAAATGCGCCAGCACCTCCTCGGGACATTCCTCGAAGCCTTCCTCGCCCTCGCGCTTGAGGTAGGCGGCGACGTCGTCGCGCACCAGGTCGAAGGCGGGGTCGGCCAGCTTGGTCACCTCGATGATGGTGGCGTCGGCGAGGTCGAGCATGAAGCGCACGCTGCGCAGGACGTCGTTGTTGATCATCGGGGTTCCGGGCGGGGCGCCGGGGCCGGCGGGGTGCGCAGGATAGCAGCCGCGCCCGGGCTCAGCCCGCGGCCAGCAGGCCCCAGGTCCAAACCACGCCGATCACCATCTGCACCACGAAGAAGGTGAATCGCAGCGTGATCGCCGCGGCCGACGCCGACGCGAGGTGGGTGACCGACTGCAGCCCGCGCGCAGCGAGGAAGGCATAGGCCAGCGGATCGGTGACCGCCGTGCGTTCGCTCACCAGCGCCACCAGCATCAGGCCGCCGAAGATCGGCAGGCCCTCGAGGCAGTTGGCGTGGGCGCGTGCCAGCCGCTGCATGAAGGGCGACAGCCCGGCGTTGTCGGGCGTGAATCCGGTCGGCGCCACCTGGCGGGTGAGCACCAGGTTCGAGCGCATGGCCTCCATCAGCACCAGCAGGAAGAGCGCCCAGGCGATGAAGGCGGTGAGGGTAAACAGGGTGGGGCTCATGCAGCGGACTCCAGGATGTTCTTCATGGCAGGGGCGCGCGATCTGGTGCGCTCAACGGGTGGACTTCCAGGCGCGGTTCTCTTCGCGCTGGTCATCGGAATGGATGGCCGCCAGGAAGGCAAGCCACAGCGCCAGCGTGGGCAGCAGCGTGGCGGCCAGGATCGAACCGATCGTCGAGAGGCTGGCGCCGAATCGCGTGGAGAACAGCGCGAGCGACAGCATCGCGCCGACCGGCAGCATCAGCACCGCGCCGCCGAGATGGAGCCAGCCGGAACGCGCGCCGCGCCACCGGGCACGACGGATTGCCAGCACCAGGCTGGCCGCGAAGAGCAGCGCGGCGAGGCCCATCCAGGCCGCGAAGTATCCGAGTTCGTCGCCGATCGGCGAACCGCTCGCTTGCGCCGGGCCGGCGGCAAACGCCAGCATCCACGCCAGTCCCGGGGCGGCCATCGCCTTGTTCATGGGGTCGGCGGCGTCGCGGCCTTGCCTTGCACGACCGGGTAGCCCAGGCTCACCCAGCCCTGGATGCCTTCCCAGAGCACGGCGGTGTTCTGCACGCCGGCCTCGCGAAGTCGCCGCACCACCGATTCGGCGGCGGCGCGCGGGCATTCGCAGTACGCCACGATCCAGGTGCCGTCCGTGGGCAGGTTCGCCATCACTTCCTCGCGGCTGGCGTAGTAGGGGCCCGGCACGGCGCCTTCGATGTGGGCGCGCTCCCACATCGAGGTGACGCGGGTGTCGAGCAGCACCATGCGCTTGCGCGCCTTGAGTTCGCGGTCGAGCTCGGCGGCGCTGACGTACAGCCCGTCGGTGAGGGTGAAGGACGGCGCGGCGGCATCCGGGTTGATGACGTAGGCATCGAGCGGCGGCGGGGTGTGGCGCTTGGGCTCCGGTACTTCCCAGCCGGCGCTGCGGCTGCGCAGGAAGGCGGTGACGCCGTCGATCTGTACGGGGCTCAGCACGTCCTTGAACGCGACCATCGGCGTGCCCTCGCGGCCGTTCTCGATGGCGTGGCGAAGGAAGCCGTCGGGCGTCAGCGCGAGCATGGTGGCATTGCCCAGCGCGGTGCCGGTGCCGCCTTCGCCCTGCGCGCCGTGGCAGCTGGCGCAATGCTCGCCGTAAACCTCGGCGCCAAGCGCGATGTCGCCCTCGACGCGGTCGGCGACCTCGATCGGGTCGGTGGGCGCCATGTCCATCAGCCAGAAGGCCAACTCGCGGATTTCCTGGCGCGTCAGCGGGCCGCCCATTTCGACGTGGTAGGCGCCCATCGGCGTGCCGGGGCGGCCGTAGGCGATGGCTTCGCCGATGACGACGGGCGTGCCGGTGGCGATCAGCGACGCCGACTTCAGCGAGGGCGCGTGGTCGTTGGCGTGGCCGGCGCGGTCGGGGCCGTGGCAGAGCGCGCAGTACTGCTGGTAGCGCGCGGCGGCGGCCTCGCTCTGTTCCGGCGTGAGCTGCGGCGACGTGCGCTGCGCCTGCGCGGGCAAGGGTGCCAGCGCGGCCAGCAGGAGCAGGGCCGGGAGGCGGCGGACGAGCGAGGTCTGGCCCATGGGTGGCTCCGGTCGGGACCTGCCGACTATAACGCCGGCGCCGCGCGGGGCAGGCCGTCAGGGCATCCGCCCGGCGCGGCGTCGAAGCGCGGCCGCCCAAACGAGCAGGCCGCCGCCCACCGGGGCGGCGACCATCGCCGCGGTGGACCAGAGGCCGTGCCAGGCCAGCCAGCCGAGGATGGCCACGAAGGCGAGGGCGACCAGCGCAAGGAAGGCCAGGAGGGAGCGGGGCAGGGGCATGGCGAGTCTCCGGCCCGGGACGGCCGGGCCTGTCTGGTCCGGACGGCGGTGCGGGGCGGATGTGACCGTCGACGCCCCGGGATCGACCCACGGCTGCCCGCGAAAAGCCAGATATCCTGCCCATGCTGTTCCCGTTGGCCGGCCCGCCCGGGCGTGGCGCCGGGCAGGGAGAAGGACATGGCAGGCATCCTCGAGCAGGATCAATTGCGCGGCGGCATCGTGCGGGCATTGGTGTGGGGCGGCGCGGCCGCGTTGCTGTTGCTGCCGGGGGTGGCGATGCAGTTCACCGACGAAGTGGACTGGACCGGCGCCGACTTCATCGTGATGGGCGTGATGCTGCTGGCCGTGTGCACGGCCTACGAGATTGCCGCGCGCATCGCCCGCAACAACGCCTACATGGTCGCCGCCGCGCTGGCGGCAGGGGCCTGCTTCTTCACGCTCTGGGCGAACCTGGCGGTCGGCATCCTCGGCCCCGAGGACAACCCCGCCAACGGCCTGTTCTTCTACGTGGTCGCGCTGGCGATGGTGGGCTCGCTGCTGGTGCTGTTCCGCCCGCAACCGATGGCTTGGGTGATGGTGGCCACCGCCGTGGTGCAAGTGGCGGTATGCCTTTACGCGTGGCTGACGGGGCTGGGTGTCGTGTTCGTGTTCACCGCCCTCATGTGCGCGGTGTGGCTGGCGGCGGCGCGCCTGTTCCGTCTCGCCGCCCGCCATAACAATAACGGGGTCAGGAACTGAACCTGACCCCGTTCTTGGGTCACGCGCTGGCTTCGACGCGGTCGACCTTGGTGAAGCCACGCGGCAGCAGGTTGCCGCGGCTGGCGCGGGCGCCCTCGTAGGCCTGCAGGTCGCGCCAGCCCAGCACCAGCTTCTGGCGGCCGGAGTAGATGGTCAGCTCGCCGCCCTGCTTCACGCTGGCAACGGCGATGACCTTTTCCTCGCCTGACTTGAGCTTGGCCGGCGGGATCTGCACCAGCTTGTTGCCCTTGCCCTTGTCGAGTTCCGGCAGCTCGCTGATGGGGAAAGCGAGCAGGTGGCCGGCGCTGGTGATGCTGACGATCCAGTCGCTCTTGGCGTCCGCCACCGGCACCGGCGGCAGGATGTCGGCGGCGTCGTCGGCATTGATCAGGGCCTTGCCGGCCTTGTTGCGCCCCGTGAAGTTCTCGAACTTCGTGACGAAGCCGTAGCCCCAGCTGGAGGCCACCACGTAGCGTGCCTCGTTCTCCGCCACCGCGAGGCCGACGAAGCTGGCGCCGGCCGGCGGCGCGAAGCGGCCGCTGAGCGGCTCGCCGTTGCCGCGCGCGCTGGGCAGGGTGTGCGCCAGCGTGGAATAGCTGCGGCCGGTGGAATCGAGGAGGGCCACCTGCTGCGTGCTGCGCCCGCGCACCGCCTGCAGCAGCCCGTCGCCATCGCGGTAGCTCAGCGCCGCGGCCTCGACGTCGTGGCCCTTGGCGCTGCGGATCCAGCCCTTCTTCGACAGCACCACGGTCACCGGCTCGCTCGGCACCAGCTCGGTTTCGCTGATGGCCTGCGCGGCCTCGCGCTGCACCAGCGGCGAGCGGCGGGCGTCGCCGAATTTCTTGGCGTCGGCCAGCAGCTCGTCCTTGACCTGCTTCTTGAGCTTGGCCTTGGACTCAAGGATGCCCTTGATCTTCTCGGCTTCCTTGGCCAGCTCGTCCTGCTCGCCGCGGATCTTCATTTCCTCCAGGCGCGCGAGCTGCTTGAGCTTGGTCTCGAGGATGTACTCGGCCTGGTCGTCGCTGAGGCCGAAGCGCGCCATCAGCACCGGCTTGGGCTCGTCCTCGGTGCGGATGATGCGGATGACTTCATCGAGGTTGAGGAAGGCGATGAGCAGGCCTTCGAGCAGGTGCAGGCGGCGCTCGACGCGCTCGAGGCGGTGGCGCAGGCGGCGCGCCACGGTGTCGGTGCGGAACATCAGCCATTCCGACAGGAAGGCCTTGAGGTTCTTGACCTGCGGCCGGCCGTCGAGGCCGATGATGTTGAAGTTGACCCGGAAGCTCTTCTCCAGGTCGGTGGTGGCGAACAGGTGGCCCATCAGCGCGTCGAAGTCGACGCGGTTGCTGCGCGGCACCAGCACCAGGCGCACCGGGTTCTCGTGGTCGGACTCGTCGCGCAGGTCCTCGAGCCAGGGCAGCTTCTTGGCGCGCATCTGCATCGCCACCTGCTCCATGATCTTCGAGGGCGAGACCTGGTAGGGCAGGTGGGTGATGACGATGTTGGCGTTCTCGCGCGTCCAGGTGGCGCGGGCGCGGACGCTGCCGTTGCCGGTCTCGTACATCTGCACCAGGTCGGCGGCGGGCGTGATGATCTCGGCGGCGGTGGGGTAGTCGGGGCCGCGCACGTGCTCGCAGAGTTCACGCACGCTGGCGTCGGGGTCGTCGAGCAGGCGGATGGCTGCGCTCACCACCTCGTTGAGGTTGTGCGGCGGGATGTCGGTGGCCATGCCGACCGCGATGCCGGTGGTGCCGTTGAGCAGCAGGTGCGGCAGGCGCGCCGGCAGCCAGCTGGGCTCCTGCAGGGTGCCGTCGAAGTTCGGGACCCAGTCCGCCGTGCCCTGCGCGAGTTCGCCCAGCAGCACTTCGGCGATCGGGGTGAGCTTGGACTCGGTGTAACGCATCGCCGCGAACGACTTCGGGTCGTCGGTGGAGCCGAAGTTGCCCTGGCCTTCGATCAGCGGGTAGCGGTACGAGAAGGGCTGGGCCATCAGCACCAGCGCCTCGTAGCAGGCGCTGTCGCCGTGCGGATGGAACTTGCCGATGACGTCGCCGACGGTGCGCGCGCTCTTCTTGGGCTTGGCGGTGGCGCCCAGGCCCAGCTCGCTCATGGCGTAGATGATGCGGCGCTGCACCGGCTTGAGGCCGTCGCCCAGGAAGGGCAGGGCGCGGTCGAGCACCACGTACATCGAATAGTCGAGGTAGGCGCGCTCGGCGTACTCGCGCAGCGGGATCTGTTCGAAGCCGTGGAAGGTGGGGCGGGCAGGCTCGGTCATGCGGGGGTCAGGCTCAAGGCGGTAACGATGGCGTCATTCTACCGGCAGTCGCGGGGTCAGGTTCCGAACCTGGCTCCGCGGGGGCTTCCTGCTGCTGCAGGCGCCACATGCGGGCGTAGTGGCCGTTGGCGGCGAGCAGGGCGGCGTGGCTGCCGCGTTCGACCACGCGGCCCTGGTCGAGCACCAGGATCTCGTCGGCGTCCATCACCGTGGACAGGCGGTGGGCGATGACCAGGGTGGTGCGGCCGACGGCGATGCGGTCGAGTTCGTCCTGGATGGCCTGTTCGCTGGCGGAGTCGAGCGCCGAGGTCGCCTCGTCGAAGATCAGGATGGCCGGGTTCTTCAGCAGCGCGCGCGCGATGGCCACGCGCTGCTTCTCGCCGCCGCTGAGCTTGAGGCCCCGCTCGCCCACTTCGCTGTCGTAGCCGTCGGGCAGGGACAGGATGAAGTCGTGGATGTGGGCCGAGCGCGCCGCCGCCTCGACCTCGGCGTCGCTGGCCTCGGGCCGGCCGTAGCGGATGTTGTAGCGGATGCTGTCGTTGAACAGCACGGTGTCCTGCGGGACGATGCCAATCGCCGCGCGCACGCTGTCCTGCCGCAGTTCGCGCAGGTCCTCGCCGTCGATGCGGATGGCGCCGGACTGGATCTCGTAGAAGCGGTACAGCAGGCGCGAGAGCGTGGACTTGCCGCTGCCCGAGTGCCCCACCACCGCCAGCGTGCCGCCCGGCGGGATGCTGAAGCTGACGCCGTGCAGGATCTCGCGGCGGCCGTCGTAGCCGAAGCGGACGTCGTCGAACTCCACCTGCGGCTGGTGCGTCACCAGGGCGCGCGCATCCGGGCGGTCGCGCACTTCCTGCGCCTCGTCCAGCAGCCCGAACAGGCGTTCGATGTTCGTGATCGCCTGCTTCACCTCGCGATACACCATGCCCAGGAAGTTCAGCGGCGCCGACAGCTGCAGCAGGTAGGCGTTCACCAGCACCAGGTCGCCGATCGTCATCGTGCCCGCGGCCACGCCGGCCGCCGCCCGCCACATCAGCGCGGTGATGCCGATCGCGACGATGGCGCTCTGGCCCAGGTTAAGCACCGCCAGCGACTTGAGGCTCTTCACCGAGGCCTCTTCCATCTGCACCAGGTGCTCGTCGTAGCGGCGCGCCTCGTGGTCCTCGTTGTTGAAGTACTTCACCGTCTCGTAGTTGAGCAGCGAATCCACCGCGCGGGCGCTGGCGCGGGTGTCGGCCTCGACCGCGGCGCGGTAAAAGCGCGTGCGCCACTCGGTGATGCGGATGGTCCAGGCCACGTACACCGCGATCGTGCCCAGCGTGATCGCGGCGAAGCCCCAGTCGTAGGCCCAGACCAGCACGGCGGTGACCAGCGTGATCTCGAGCAGGGTCGGCAGGATGGTGTAGATGGTCCAGTCGAGCAGGTCGGAGATGGCGGTGCCGCCGCGCTCGACGTCGCGGGCCACGCCGCCGGTGCGGCGGTTGAGGTGGAAGCGCAGGCTGAGCGCGTGCAGGTGCCGGAACACGCGCAGCATCACCGTGCGCGAGCTGCGCGCCATCACCCGGGCGAAGACGATGCCGCGCAGTTCGGTGAACAGCGTCACCGACAGGCGCGCCGCGCCGTAAGCCAGCAGCAGGCCCACCGGCAGCACGAGCAGCGAGGGCTCGACGTCCAGCCCGTCCACCAGTGCCTTGAGCACCAGCGGCACGCCCAGGTTCGCCAGCTTGGCCGCCACCAGGCAGGCCATCGCCAGCAGGATGCGGCCGAGGTAGGGCTTCAGGAACGGGCCCAGTTCGCGCAGTATCGCGGCGAGGCTGCGTTCGGCGACCGGCGGGGCTTCGGGGTTGGCGCTCGGGGTGTCGGTCATGGCCGCTCGGATGGGGGTCTTGGCGCCCGGGTTCAAGCGGCGGGGTAGGCGGGATTGTATGCTGGCACGGTTTTCCGTCCTGGTTTCCGATGATCCCCCATCTCTCCATCTCGCGCGCGCGGCTGGCCTTCATCCTGGGCGGCCTGGCGATGTTCGGCCCGTTCTCGATCGACACCGTCTTCCCGGCCTTTCCCGCGATGGCCGCCGACCTGGACGTCGGCAAGGTCGCCATGCAGCAGACCATCAGCGTGTACCTGGTCGGCTATGCGGCGATGTCGCTGTTCCATGGCCCGATCTCGGATGCGATCGGGCGCAAGAAGGTGCTGCTGGCGGGCATCGTGGTGTTCACGCTGGCCTCGGTCGGCGCGGCGCTGGCCACCGACATGGCCACGATGCTGGTCTACCGCGCGCTGCAGGGGTTGTCGGCCGGCGTCGGCCTGATCGTAGGGCGCGCGATCGTGCGCGATTGCCTTCAGGGCGACGACGCGCAGCGGCTGATGAGCCAGATATCGATGATCTTCGGCATCGCGCCGGCGATCGCGCCGGTGATCGGTGGGTGGATCCTGGGGTTCTCCGACTGGCACGGCATCTTCTGGTTCCTGGCCGGCTTCGGTGTGCTGCTGCTGGTGCTCACGGCGTGGGGCCTGCCCGAAAGCCATCCGCCGGAGCAGCGCGTGCCGCTGCACCCGGTCACGCTGGCGCGCGACTACGGCGGCATGCTGTCCAACCGCAGCTTCCGGCTGCTGACGCTGGCCGGCACGGCCAACTTCGGTGCGCTGTTCCTGTACATCGCATCCGCGCCGGCCTTCGTGATGGACCTGCTGGGGCTGGGCGAGCAGGACTTCGTGTGGTTCTTCGCTCCCACCATCGGCGGCATGATGCTCGGCGCCTTCGCCAGCGGCCGCGCGGCGGGGCGGGTCAGCGGGCGGCGGCTGGTGGAGTGGGGCTTCCTGTGCTGCGGCGTGGCCGCGGCCTACAACGTCGGCTACAACGCGCTAACCGATTCGCCCACGCTGCCCTGGGCGGTGCTGCCGACGGCGCTGGGTGCCTTCGGCATCGCGTTGGTGTTCCCGATCGTCACGCTGTCGATCCTGGACATGTACCCGCGCCAGCGTGGCAGCGCCTCGTCCATGCAGGCCTTCGTCGGCCTGGTCTCGAACGCCGCCATCGCCGGCCTGCTTTCGCCCCTGGTCAGCCACAGCGGCCTGGCGCTCGCCATCACCGCCGCCACCTTCACTGCCGTCGCCTACGCCCTCTGGCGCTGGTACCTCGCTCACTCCGCGCGGTAGGCGGCGCGGAGGAGTTCGTGGAAGTGGTGGACGGCGTTCTCGCGCAGGGGATTGAGTCGCCCCGGGACGTAGGAGCCGGAGGCGAGGCCGCGCTGGACGTGTTCGCAGATTTCGACGTCCTCGTCCTGCACCTGGTGCGCGAAGTCGTGGTCGGCCTGGTGCCGGGCCGCGGCGTCTTCGCCCGGTGAGTAGTAGTAGTCGAACTCGACGATGCAGCGGTCGGCGCCCAGCGGCAGCACGCGGTTGGTCTGCAGCCGGCCCGGCAGCAGGTTGAGCATCGTGTTCGGGTAGATGAAGTAGTAGACCGCGTCGCCGTCGCCGTAAAGGCCGGCGTCGCTGGCCAGCGGGCTGTATTGGTACGAGAACCAGTCGCCGCACTCGGTGACGTACTGCCGGTAGTCCAGCAGGCTGTTCAGGCCCGGGTGGATGTGCGGGACGTGGTAGCCCTCGAGGTAGTTGTCGCAGTAGATCTTCCAGTTGCAGGCGACCTCGTAGCGGAAGCGCTTGTGGAAGACGTAGTCCTTCGGCGACAGGCCGCGCAGCGGGCCGTCGAGCCCGCGGCGGAAGTCCTCGAACGACACCGCGCCGTCGCCCGCGACGAACACCAGGCCCTGCCAGGTGTCGATGCGCAATTCGGGCAGGCGAACGTCGGAAACATCGAAGTCCTCCGTCGCCTGCATCTCGGGCGCGCTGCGCAGCACGCCCTCCAGGGTGTAGGTCCAGCCGTGGTACTTGCAGCGCAGCACCTTGGCGCCCTTGCCGTCGCAGGTGGCCAGCGGCCCGGCGCGGTGGCGGCAGACGTTGTGGAAGGCGCGAAGCCGGCCTTCGGTGTCGCGGATAACCACCACGGGGATGCCGCCGACGTCGGTGACCAGGTGGTCGCCGGCGTTCGCCAGCGCGGTTTCATGCCCGACCAGTTGCCAGCTGCGCGCGAACACCGCCTCGCGGTCGCGCGCCACCATGCCTTCGCCCGTATAGAACGCCGCGTCGAGCGACAGCGCGTGCGACAGGGGCTGCGGGGCGAGGGAATCGGGGAGCTTCGGGTTCATGATGGCCGGTGCCTTCAAATGATGTAGGAGGGAATTCATTCCCGAAGCTTTTGGCCAAGAGCTTCGGGAATGAATTCCCTCCTACAGGGACGGGGCCGGGGCCCCGTCTGACGCCGCCGGGTCTGAAGACGGGGCGGCGGGACCAGAGGGTCAGGACCTGGCGGCTTACCAGCCGCAGGTCTTGCCTTCGTTTTGTTCCTTGAGCCAGGCCTGCAGCGGCGCGAAATACTCCAGCACCGCCGAGGCGTCCATCTGCTCGCCGCCGGTCAGCTCCTTCAGCGTCTGCTGCCAGGGCTGGCTGGCGCCGCGCTGCATCATCGCCCAGAAGCGCTTGCCCGCTTCCGGGTTGTTGGCGAAGGAGCAGGTGTACAGCGGGCCGGTGTGGCCGGACGCATCGCACAGCGACTTGTAGAACTGGAACTGCAGGATGTGCGACAGGAAGTAGCGCGTGTACGGCGTGTTGCCCGGCACGTGGTACTTGGCGCCGGCGTCGAAGAACTCCTCGCCGCGCGGGCCGCCGGCCGGGGCCACGCCCTGGTACTTCGCCTTCAGCTCCCACCAGGCCGCGTTGTAGCGGTCCGGCGCGATCGAGCCGTCGAACACGCCCCAACGCCACTGGTCGATCATCAGGCCGAACGGCAGGAAGGCGACCTTGGCCAGGGCCATGCGCATCTGCGAGTTGATCACCGCCTCCTGGCTCAGGGCAGGCTTGTCGACCAGCCCGATCGAGGCCAGGTAGTCCGGCGTCATCGACAGCTCGATGGTGTCGCCGATGGCCTCGTGGAAGCCGTCATGCGCGCCGGTCTGGAACATCGGCGGCTGGTCCTTGTAGGCCAGGTAGTAATAGATGTGGCCGAGCTCGTGGTAGATCGTGGTGAGCTCTTCCTCGGTCGGCTTGATGCACATCTTCATGCGAACGTCGGACGCGTCCGAGTTCATCTGCCAGGCGCTGGCGTGACAGACCACGTCGCGGTCGCGCGGCTGGGTAAGCATCGACTTGGCGTAGAAGCTCTCCGGCAGCGCGGGCATACCCAGGCCGGTGTAGAAGCTCTCGGCCAGCTTGGTCATGCGGGTGGCCATCTCGAGG
Organism: Arenimonas sp.; assembly: GCF_022842045.1. Classification (GTDB taxonomy): domain Bacteria; phylum Pseudomonadota; class Gammaproteobacteria; order Xanthomonadales; family Xanthomonadaceae; genus Arenimonas. The sequence continues at coordinate 22,091 of NZ_JALHQI010000043.1, forward strand.
TCGGCCTTGCGCTCGAGTTCGACCTGCTGCGAAGCGGTCAGCTTGCCCATGCCGCCGGCGTCGGCGACCAGGCCGGCCAGGATGGCGTCGCGCTGCTTCTGCAGGGCGCTGGTGATGTCGAGGCTGCCGACGCCCTGGTAGGGCTCGAGCAGCGGCCAAAGCGAACCCCAGTCCTGCTGCCACAGGTTGCCGGTGAGGTGGGCCGGGATCATGCCGTCCACCGAGCCCTGCTCGCCGTACTTCGACACCAGCTTCTCGCGGGTGTAGCACTGCAGCTGCTCGTACAGCGGCTGCACCTGGCCCCAGAGGCGGTCGGCCTCGGCCTTGAAGTCGTCGGCCGGCATGTCGTAGCCCGCGCGCCAGACGTCGCCGGTGTTGGCGAAGCCCATTTCCTTGGCGCCTTGGTTGGTCAGTTCGACGAACCGCTGGTAGTCCTTGCGCATCGGCTGGGCGATGGTGTGCCAGCCTTCCCACGCGGCCTTCATTTCCTCGTAGCTGCTGCCTTCGGTGTCGGCGAGGATCTCGCTGACCTGGCCGATGTCCTTGCAGTCATCGCCCACGCACCACTTGCCGGCGCCGTAGGTCGCGCCCATGCGGCTGGCGATGTCGGTGAGCTCCTTGAGCTGGGCCGGGTCGCGCGGGGCCGGCATCGAGGCGCTGACCTTGAGCAGGTGCAGCGCGCGCGCGGTGGCCGGGTTCTGGCCCGCGGGGTCGTAGGTCTTGGCCTGCTCGACGAACTCGTTGTTCTTGCCCAGCCAGCGCTCGTTGGCCGCGGCCTCGAGGCGCTGGCTGTCGTCGCTGATGTAGGTCGCGCCCAGCCACGCCGCCGAGGTCATTTCCGGCGTCATGTCCTTGATGGTCTTGTTCACGCGCGCCACGAAGGCGTCGGCATCCTCGCTGCCGGCCTGGCCGGGCGCGCCCTGGTCGGTGTCGGAGGTGCTGCAGCCGGCGGCAAGCAGCAGGCTGGTGGAGATGGCGAGCGCCAGCAGGGCGCGTTGGGATTTCACGGGGCAAACTCCGGGTTCGGGTCGGGAGGCTCTGCGCAGGGCAGGGTGCCGGAAGGCTAGACCGCCGGGCCGCCCGCCGCAAGCCGCCCCGCGCCCCTGTAGGAGGGAATGAATTCCCTCCTACAGGGTCGGGGTCAGGGGAGCAGGCCGCGGGCGGCGAGGAAGGCGCGGGCGTCCTCGGCGTCGTGTTCGAACCAGGCGCGGGCGGAGCCAAGGCGGAAGCTGTAGCCCCAGGCGTCCATGTCGGCCATCAGGCGGTCGCGGCCCACGCCGGGGAGCTGGTCGGCCAGCTGGATCTGCAGGCAGCAGGCGGCGTCTTCCTCGGGCACCGAATCGGTGGCGTCGGTGTGCACCGCGGCGCGGCGCTCGGGCGGCATCACCAGCAGGTGGCAGGCCTCGTGCAGCAGCGAGTGCACCGGGGTGTCGGACCGGGCGTAAACGGTGCAGCCGATCAGCCCGGCTTCGCATTCGCCCCAGTAGCTGCCCGGGATGGGCTGGCCATCGGGCACCCGGGCCAGCGCCAGGCCGTGGCGCGCCAGCAGGGCCGCAGGGGCTTCGAAGCCGATGTCGGCGAGCGTCAGCACCGCGGCCGCGTGGGCCCCGGATGCGGAAACGGCACCGGCGGGCGCCGATGCCGTCGCGTCGTCGCCCGCCATCGCGATCAGCCGTTGGCGGCGGGCGCGGCCTTCTCGGGCAGCGCGACCGAGATGTCGAGCAGCTCGTTGTCGCCGTCCTTGTGCAGGCCGACCTTCACCGCGTCGGAGTCGACGTTGATGTACTTGCGGATCACTTCCAGCAGCTCGCGCTGCAGCAGCGGCAGGTAGTCGGGCGCGCCGCGCATCGAGCGCTCCTGCTGGATCAGGATCTGCAGGCGGTTCTTTGCGACGTTGGCGGTGTTCTTGTTGCGCTGGGTGAGGAAATCAAGGATGCCCATGGCTCAACCCCCGAACATCTTGGAGAAGAAACCCTTCCTCTCGACGGTGGTGAAGCGCATCGGGCGCTCCTCGCCGAGGATGCGGGCGACGGCATCGGTGTAGGCCTGGCCCGCGGGCGAGGTCTCGTCCAGGATCACCGGCACGCCGGCGTTGGAGCTCTGCAGCACCTCGGGCGATTCCGGGATGACGCCGACCACGTCGAGGCCGAGGATTTCCTGCACGTCGCCGATCGACAGCATGTCGCCGGCCTCGACCCGCTTCGGGCTGTAGCGGGTCAGCAGCAGGTGCTCCTGCACGCGCTCGCCCTTCTCGGCCTTGCGGGTCTTGGAGGCCAGCAGGCCGAGGATGCGGTCGGAGTCGCGCACCGAGGACACTTCCGGGTTCACCACCACCACGGCGCGGTCGGCGAAGTACATCGCCAGGAAGGCGCCCTTCTCGATGCCGGCCGGGGAATCGCAGACGATGAAGTCGAAGCCTTCGTCGGCCAGGGCCTTGAGCACCTTCTCGACGCCTTCCATGGTCAGCGCGTCCTTGTCGCGGGTCTGCGACGCGGCCAGCACGAACAGGTTCTCGAAGCGCTTGTCCTTGATCAGGGCCTGTTTGAGGTTGGCCTCGTCGTTGACGACGTTGACGAAGTCGTACACCACGCGGCGCTCGCAGCCCATGATCAGGTCGAGGTTGCGCAGGCCGACGTCGAAGTCGATCACGGCGGTCTTCTTGCCGGCCTTGGCCAGGCCGCAGGCGATGCTGGCGCTGGTGGTGGTCTTGCCGACGCCGCCCTTGCCCGAGGTCACAACGATGATTTCAGCCAATGTTCTTCTCCGTAACGGTGCGCTCTGGGCGCGCTTCTAATGGGGTTTCAGTCGAGCTGCGCGAGGTGCAGCTTGTCATTCTCGAGCCAGATCTGCACGGGCTTGCCGAGCAGGTCCCTGGGGATTTCCTCCAGCACCTTGTAGTGCCCGGCCACCGCGACCAGCTCCGCGTGGAATTCACGGCAGAAGATGCGGGCCGAGGCCAGCCCGCCGGCGCCGGCGAGGGCGCGGCCGCGCAGGGCGCCGTAGACGTGGATCGAACCGTCGGCGATCACCTCGGCGCCGGCACCCACCGTGGCGCACACGGTCAGGTCGCGGTCCTGGGCGTAGACCTGCTGGCCCGAGCGCACCGGGTGCACGTGCATCAGGCCCGGCTCGGCGGCGCGGGCCGGCGCGGCGGCCGGGGGCGGGGTGGGTTCGGCGGCGGCCTTGCGCGG
>NZ_JALHQI010000044.1 GCF_022842045.1 Arenimonas sp.
GGTGTCGGCGGCCGGCGCGGGCGCTGGCCCGGGTTCAGGCGCCGGGGCCGCCGGCTCGGGCTGGCCCAGCCGCGCCTGCAGGGCCTGGAGCTGGCTGTCCTGCAGTTCCACCAGGCGCTCGCTGTCGGCCTGCTGTTCGTCGAGTTCGGTGAGCTGGGAGCGCAGTTCGGCCACTTCCGACTGGCGGGCAGCCAGGTCTTCGCGGGCCTGGGTCAGCTCGGCCCGCAGCTCGGCGCCTGTGCCGGCGCCGCTGGCGCCCGACTGCACGCCGCGGGCGGCCTGTTCGCCGCCCGAGGGCGGCACGATCTCGAGGCGGCCGTCGGCAGGCGCGCTGGCGCCGGGCGGCGGCGCCGGGCGCGACGGCGCCTCGGCCACCGATTCGGCTGGCTGCGGCACGGGCTGGCGTCGCGCCTGCCAGGCGCTCGCTTGCTCGCGCACCAGCGCGGCGGCTTCCTCGGCCCCGAGCACCAGCGCCTCTTCGCGCGCCGGGATGCGGAGCACGGCGCCGCGCTTGAGCTGGTTGATGTTGTCGTTGATGAAGGCTTCGGGATTGGCCCGCTGCAGCGCCAGCATCATCTGGTTGATGGTGACCGCGCGATCCTGGCGCGCCGCGTTGGCGATGCTCCACAGGGTCTGGCCTTCGCTGACCGGGCCGTAGCTGTCGGCGGCGGGGGCGGGCGCGGGGGCCGGCGCGGGCGCCGGAGGTGGCGGGGCCACCGGGGCCGGTTCCGGCATGGCAGCGACAGACTCGGGCGCCGGGACAGGCGCCGGCTCGGGCGCCGGCTCGGGCGCTGGTTCAGGCACGGTAGGCTGCGCCGCGACCTCGGGCTCCGGCTCGGGCAGCACGGGCTCCGGGCTTGGCGTCGGCTCGGGCGGCAGCGGTTCTGGTGCCGGCGCGGGCGCCTCGGGCGGAATGTCAGTGACGGTGAGCACCGGCTCGGGATCGGGCACCGGGGTGGTTTCGACCGGTGCGGGCAGCGGCGCCGGCGGCGGCGCGACGTAGGGCGCGGGCGCAGCGGCGACCGGCGCCTCCAGCGGGCGGATGACGGCCGGGGCGATGTAGGGCGGATCGACCAGGGCGCTGTATTCGCGCACCACGCTGCCGCGGCCCCAGTTGGCCTCGATCAGGAAGGTCAGGAAGGGTTCGTTGAAGCGCGAGGCGGTGGTGACGAGGATGACCGGCTGGCCGGAGGCGTTGCGGCCAACGCTCATTTGCAGGTTGGCGGTGAGGCCGACGGGGCGGTCGAGGCCGACGCGGGCGAAGGCCTCGGGCGAAGCCAGCCGCACCTCGAGCTCGTCGAGCTCGCCGGGCGCGGCCGACAGGATGGGAATCTCAGCCACCAGGGGCTCGTTGAGCCCCGACTTGACCTGGATCGGGCCCAGCCCCAGCGCGTGCGCGCCGGAGGCGCCCAGCGCCAGTGCCAGTGCCAGCGGAAGCTGCAGATGCCGTTTTTTCACGCTTGGATCTCCCCGAAGAAGGCTGGCGCGACCACTCCCCTGCAGCGGCCCCGACGGCAGTACCGCCCGAATATACCGGTCAGCCGGCTGCTTTGACCACGAGTTCCGCGACCTGCACCGCGTTCAGGGCGGCGCCCTTGCGGATGTTGTCGGCGACGATCCACAGGTCGAGGCCGCGCGGGTGCGACAAATCCTCGCGGATCCGGCCCACGTAAACCGGATCGCTGCCGGCCGCGTGGGTCACCGGCGTCGGGTAGCCACCGGGCTCGCGCTCGTCCACCACCTCGACGCCCGGGGCGGCTTCCAGCAGGGCGCGGGCGTCGGCGGCCGACAGCTTCACGCGGGTCTCGAGGTGCACCGCTTCGGAGTGGCCGTAGAACACCGGCACGCGCACCGCGGTCGGGTTCACCTGGATGGCGTCGTCGCCCAGGATTTTCCGGGTCTCCCAGACCATCTTCATTTCCTCGCGGGTGTAGCCGTTGTCCATGAACTCGTCGATGTGCGGGATCAGGTTGAAGGCGATCTGCACCGGGAACTTCTTCGGCTCATGGGTCTGGAAGCCGAGCATGGCGGCGGTCTGGCGACCGAGCTCCTCCATCGCGCTGCGGCCGGCGCCCGACACCGACTGGTAGGTGGCGACGTTGATGCGCTCGATGCCGACGGCGCGGTGGATCGGCGCCAGCGCCACCAGCATCTGCATGGTCGAGCAGTTGGGGTTGGCGATGATGCCGCGCGGGCGCCTGGCGATCGCCTCCGGGTTCACCTCGGCCACCACCAGCGGCACGTCGTCGTCCTGGCGGAACGCCGAGCTGTTGTCGATGACGACCGCGCCGGCGGCGGCGAACTTCGGTGCGAATGCCTTCGACACCGAGCCGCCGGCCGAGAACAGCGCGATGTGCACGCCGGCCGGATCGAAGGTGGCGAGGTCCTGCACGACGATCTCGCGCGCGCCGTACTTGATCTTCTCGCCGGCCGAGCGCTCGCTGGCCAGCAGGTGCAGGGTGCCGATCGGGAACTGCCGCTCGGCCAGGATCGAAAGCATCGCCTCGCCCACCGCACCGGTGGCCCCGACGATCGCTACGTTAAAGGTCTTGCTCATGGTTCTTGTGCTTCCAAGGGTTCGCGAATTGAACGCGGATCAAGGCGGAAAAATCGGATAGGAGCGGATAAAACGAATCGGAGGGGCCTCGGCGAGTGCGGGCCGCGAGCCAAAGGGCTCAGCGACCAGACTGCGGCCGAGGCAGCAGTTTTCGAGCGTCGAGCCATTTCCTGGATCCGCTCTTGTCCGATGTTTCCGCATTGATCCGCGTTCGAACCCTACTCACGCACCACCGCCCGGAACCACAGGCAAGACAACGCCCACGTCGCCGCATTGGGCGCGGTGGCGCAGGGCCTGGTCCATCAGGACCAGGGCCAGCATGGCTTCGCAGATCGGCGGGGCGCGCAGGCCGACGCAGGGGTCGTGGCGGCCGGTGGTGATGACCTCGACCGGCTGGCCGGCGGTGTCCACCGTGGCGCCGGGCAGGCGCAGGCTGGAGGTGGGCTTGAAGGCCACCGAGCAGGTGATGTCCTGGCCGCTGCTGATGCCGCCCAGGATGCCGCCCGCGTGGTTGCTGGCGAATCCGGCCGGCGACATCAGGTCGCGGTGCTCGGTGCCCCTCTGCGCCACGGCCGCGAAGCCGGCGCCGATCTCGACGCCCTTCACCGCGTTGATGGACATCATGGCCGCGGCGATCTCGGCGTCGAGCTTGCCGTAGATCGGCTCGCCCCAGCCGGGCGGCACGTTGCGGGCGACAACGTCCACGCGCGCGCCGACCGAATCGCCGGACTTGCGCAGCGCGTCCATGAAGGCCTCGATCTCGGCCACCTGCGAGGCGTCCGGCCAGAAGAACGGGTTGCCCTCGATCGCCGCGACGTCGAAGCCGCGCGGGCGGATGTCGGCAATCTGCGAAACGTGCGCCTGCACGGTGATGCCGTGGCGGTCGCGCAGCCACTTCTTGGCGATCACCGCGGCGGCCACGCGCATCGTCGTTTCGCGGGCCGAACTGCGGCCGCCGCCGCGCGGGTCGCGCCGGCCGTACTTGTGCAGGTAGGTGTAGTCGGCGTGGCCGGGGCGGAACTGCTCGGCGATCTTCGAGTAGTCCTTGCTGCGCGCGTCGGTGTTGCGAACCAGCAGGCCGATCGGGGTGCCGGTGGTGATGCCCTCGTAGACGCCGCTGAGGATCTCGACCTCGTCGGCCTCGTGCCGCTGCGAGGTGTGCCGGGACTTGCCGGTGGCGCGGCGGTCGAGGTCGGCGCGGAAGTCTTCCGGCGCAATCGCGATGCCCGGCGGGCAGCCGTCGATCACGCAGCCGATGGCCGGGCCGTGGCTTTCGCCAAAGGTGGTGACGCGCAGCAGCCGGCCGAAACTGTTGTCGCTCATGCGGCGGTCAGGCCCGGCGGGCGTCGGCCAGGGCCTTGATGCGCGCGTGGTGCGCGACCAGGTCCTCGCGCTCGGCGACGAAGATGCCCATCTGCCCGACCTTGAACTCGACCCAGGCCAGCGGAAGTTCGGGCAGCAGTTCGACCAGCGCGCGTTCGCTTTCGCCGACCTCGCAGATCAGCAGGCCGTTCTCCGAGAGATGGCGCGGCGCATCGCGGAGGATCTCCAGCGCCAGGTCGAGGCCGTCGTCGCCCGCGCGCAGGCCCAGCTCGGGCTCGTGTGCGTACTCCGGCGGCAGCGCGTCGGTCTCGGCGTGGGTGACGTAGGGCGGGTTGGTGACGATCAGGTCGTAGACCTCGCCGTCGAGGTTCCGGAACAGGTCGGACTGGATCAGGCGCACGTTGTCGGCGTGCAGCCGCACCTTGTTCTCCAGCGCCAGCGCCAGTGCGTCGTCGCTGAGGTCGACGCCGTCCACCGCCCAGTGCGGGTTGTAGTGCGCGGTGGCGATGGCGATGCAGCCCGAGCCGGTGCACATGTCGAGCACGCGGTTCACTTCACGGCCGCCCAGCCAGGGCTCGAAGCCAGCCTCGATCAGCTCGGCGATCGGCGAGCGCGGCACCAGGGCGCGCGCATCGGTCTTGAAGCTCAGGCCGGCGAACCAGGCCTCGCCGGTGAGGTAGCAGGCCGGGATGCGCTCGTTGATCCGGCGCTCGAACAGGGCCAGCACCGCCGTGCGCTCCTCCGCCACCAGCCTGGCCTGGCCGTAGGCCGGGCCCAGGTCGGGCGGCAGGTGAAGGGCGTGCAGCACCAGCTGGGTGGCCTCGTCCAGGGCGTTGTCATGGCCGTGCCCGAAGGTCAGGCCGGCCGCGGCGAAGCGGCTGGCGCCGTAGCGGATGAAGTCCACGATGGTGACGAGTTCGATCGACATGTGCCGTAAGCCCTTGCAATGCCGCGAGTATAGCCGCGCGCCCGCTATAATTGCCGCCTTGCCGACCCCTGGGACACGCCGTGTTCAACCGCACCACCCTGCTCATCCTCGTCGCCGCGCTTGCCGCCGGCCTCGGCCTCTGGGCCGCCCAGGTCGCGCTGGCGCCCGCCCCCGCCACGCCCGCCGCCAGCGCGCCCGCCGGCCCCGCGGTGGATCCGGAGCGTCTCAAGGCGGTGCGGCTGTTCTCCAGCCCACGTCCGCTGCCGGCGTTCACGCTCGACCAGTCGGACGGCAGCCCGCTCGAGCCGAGCGAGCTGCAGGGCCGCTGGACCGTGGTCTTCCTCGGCTTCACCCACTGCCCCGACGTCTGCCCGACCACGCTGTCGGAGCTGGCGCAGTCGCAGAAGGCCTGGGCCGAACTGCCCGAGGCGCGGCGGCCGCAGGTGCTTTTCGTGTCGGTGGACCCCGAGCGCGACACGCCGGCCAAGACCGGCGAGTACGCGGCCTACTTCCACCCGGCCACCCTCGCCGCCACCGGCGGCCAGGGCGCGCTGCAGGCCTTCGCCGGCAGCCTGGGCCTGGTCTACATGAAGGTGGAGACCGCCGCCGGTGACTACACCATGGACCACTCCTCGGCCCTGGTCGTGATTGATGCGCAGGGCCGCCAGGCCGGCCTGATCCGCCCGCCCTTCGTGCCGGCCGACATCGCCGCCGACCTGGCCCTGCTGTCGGAGGTGGCGCCGTGAGCCCCAAGGTCCTGCTGCAGTACGTGCTGCCGCACCGGCTGCTTTCCCGCGTTGCCTACGCCGTGGCGCGTACGCGCGCGGGCTGGTTCAAGGACTGGCTGATCCAGCTCGTGGTCCGCAAGTTCAACGTGGACATGGCCGAGGCCGCCGACCCGGTGGCCACGAACTACCCGCACTTCAACGCCTTCTTCACCCGCGAACTCAAGCCCGGCGCGCGCAGCGCCGACGCCGACCCGCGCGCGCTGCTGATGCCCGCCGACGGCAAGATCAGCCAGGCCGGGCGCATCGAGGCCGGCCGCATCTTCCAGGCCAAGGGCCAGGCCTTCACCGCGGCCGAACTGCTGGGCGACGAGGCGATGGCCGCGCCCTACGCCGACGGCTGGTTCGCCAACATCTACCTGTCGCCGCGCGACTACCACCGCGTGCACATGCCTTGGAAAGGCACGCTGGTCGAGACGCTGCACGTGCCGGGCCGGCTGTTCACGGTCGCGCCCTGGGGCGTGCAGGCCATACCGCGGCTGTTCGCGCGCAACGAGCGGCTGGTCTGCCACTTCGACACCGACTTCGGGCCGATGTGCTCGGTGATGGTGGGGGCGCTGCTGGTCTCGGGCGTCGAGTCGGTCTGGAACGGGGAGGAAATCCCGCCCTACGCGCACAAGCCGATCCGCCGGGACTGGCGCGGCAAGGGCATCACGCTCGACCGTTTCGCCGAGATGGCACGCTTCAACTATGGCTCCACGGTGATCCTGCTCTTCCCCCGCGACGCCGTCACGCTCGACGCCTTCGCCACCGAGACCCCCACCCGCGTGGGCCAGCGCGTCGGCCTGATTCGCTGAGGTCATGGCGCCGGCGCGAGCCCGGAAGGTGGCCAGATTGGAAGACCTATCCGCCCGGCGGCGGGTGTGGGGTCTTGGCGATTCTTGTCGGTCCATGCTTCTCCGACCACTCCGTCGCCACCGCACGGGTGCACGATGTTCTTCGAGGAAGGCCGCGGGCTTGGGGCAGCACGCGAGCAACGGGTCGCCTTGGCGCCCATCGGAAAAGAACGGGCCCAGGCTCCACGACTTGCACCCCAACCGCCGCCGGGCGGATAGGTCTTCCAATCTGGCCCCCTTCCACGCTGGCCTCGAACCCTCATCTCGCGTCCGAAGGGACGCGCGCGATAGGCCGTCAACAGCCACTTGCCTTGCGCTGTTTAGCCAAGCGAGGTCAGCGAGAAAAATGCCGTGCCTTGGTCCGGATCGCACACGCGCAAGCATCGGAGCGGGCCGCCACGGGCCTTCCGTTGGGCACCCAAGACGGTCCGCACCGGTGACGCCGCGGAATCGAAGGTCACTTCCTCCGACATAAAGGCTTCACGGAGGAGGAAGTGACCTTCGATTCCGCGGTGGCACCGGCGCCAGATCCCGCGGGCGCCAGATCCCGCAGTGGCAACGCCGCCAGCCTCCGCACGATCCCCAGGGTATGTCGGAAGGGCCTGGGTCTCCGGCGTGCGACTTGCGCGCCGGCGAGGATAGACTGGGCGCATGGGTAGCCAGCATCACATCCGGTTGTTCCAGACCGTCGAGCATGCCTGCGGGTATTGGCCCGAGCGGCTCTCGCGCGACCTGATCATCGACCCGACCGACCCGTACCTGCCGACCCTGTTCGGGCGTGCCCTGGCCATGGGGTTCCGGCGCTCGGGCGGGCACGTGTACCGGCCGCATTGCGTGGGGTGCCGCGCCTGCATTTCCGTGCGCATCCCCGTCCGCCGGTTCGAACCCAACCGCGCCCAGAAGCGCTGCCTCGCCCGCAACGCCGACCTCGAAGTGCGCAGCGTCCCGGCCAAGCGCACGGCCGAGAACTTCGCGCTGTACAAGCGCTACCTCGACACCCGCCATGTCGGCGGCGGCATGGACGATCCGGCGCCCGGCAACTTCGACAGCTTCCTGGCCTGCGGCTGGAGCCCGACCGAGTTCATGGAGATCCGGCGCGAGGGCCAGCTGCTGGCCGTGGCCGTGACCGACGTCGTGGCCGATGCCCTGTCTGCCGTGTACACGTTCTATGCGCCCGAGGAGGCCGCGCGCAGCCTGGGCACCTACGCCATCCTGCGCCAGGTGCAGCGGGCGCGGGACGAGGGGCGCGAGCACCTCTACCTCGGGTTCTGGCTCGATGGCCACCCGAAGATGGCCTACAAGCGCGGCTACCGGCCGCTGGAGTTCCTGGACGGCGCTGAATGGAAGCCGATGCCGGAATGATCCGCCTGCCCGGGCGGCCGCGCTTCGGGCACAATCGCCGCGCATGAGACCCCTGACCTTCCTTGGGCTGCTGTCGCTGGCCCTGCTTGCCGGCTGCCGCGGCCACGCGCCGGCCGCCGCCACCGCGGAGCCTGCCATGACGCTGCGCGTCGCCACCTTCAACACGTCCCTCTACGACGAGGCCCACGGCGGACTGATCGAGCGCCTGGACCAGGGCGACGAGGATGCGCGCCTGATCGCGGCGACGTTGCAGGCCCTGCGCCCGGACGTGGTGCTGCTCAACGAGTTCGACTACGACGCGGCCGGCCGCGCGGCCGACCTGTTCCAGTCGCGCTACCTGGCGGTCGCGCAGGACGGCGGCGAGCCGATCCACTACCCGCACCGCTACCTGGCCGAAGTGAACACCGGCGTGCCGAGTGGCCTCGACCTCGACGGCGATGGCCGGGTCGGCGGCGAGGGCCGCTTCCACGGCAACGACGCCTGGGGCTACGGCCTGCACCCGGGGCAGTACGGGATGCTGGTGCTGTCCATGCATCCGATCGACGCGGCGGCGGCACGCAGCTTCCGGCTGCTGCGCTGGAGCGAGATGCCGGACGCGCGGGCGCCGAAGTTCCCGGACACCGGCAAGGCCTTCTACCCGCCCGAGGTCTGGCGGCAGCTGCGGCTGAGTTCGAAATCCCACTGGGACCTGCCGGTCGACACGCCGCTCGGGCGCATCCACCTGCTGGCGGCGCATCCGACGCCGCCGGTGTTCGATGGGCCAGAGCGCCGGAACGCGGCGCGAAACCACGACGAGATCCGGCTGTGGGCCGAGTACCTGACGCCGGGCGACAAGCCCTGGCTGTGTGACGACGCCGGCCGCTGCGGCGGCCTGCCCGAGGGCGAGCGCTTCGTGATCGTGGGCGACTACAACGCCGACCCGGCCGACGGCGGCAGCCTGCCCGGCACCATCCAGCAGCTGCTGGAGCATCCTCGCGTGCTGCGGTACGCCACGCCGCGCAGCGAAGGCGCGGTGGAATCGGCGCAGAAGGTCGGCGGCGGCAACGTCGGCCAGAAGTCGTCGCCGGCTCACGACACCGCCTCGTTCGGACCGCGCAATGGAAACTACCGGGTGGACTACGTGTTGCCCTCGGTGGGCCTGCCGGTGAAAGCCAGCGGCGTGTTCTGGCCGCGCGAGGGCGAGCGCGGCTTCGCCTGGCTGCGCGCCACCGACCACCGCCTGGTGTGGGTGGACCTGGAAGCGCCTCCCCGCTGACCGGCCGGCGGGTTGCTGCACCGCGCCAACCACGTGTTCAAGCAAGCGTCAGCGGCGAGGGCTAGGATGGAGTCCCGCCCGCCGAACGAGAGGACGCAATGCCATGAAGATCTCCCGCGCGAAGGCACCGAAGAAGAAGGCCGCCACGAAGAAGGCCGCGGTGAAGAAAACCACTGCGAAGAAGGCCACTGCGAAAAAGGCCACCGCAAGTAAGGCCACCGCGAAGAAATCCACCGCGAAGAAGGTTGTCGCGAAGAAGGCCGTCGCGAAGAAGCCCGCCGTGAAGAAGGCGCTAGTCAAGAAGGCGCCCGCCAAGCGAGCCGCTGCGAAGAAAACTGCTGCGAAGAAGACCACTGCGAAGAAGGCGGTGGCGAAGAAGGTCGCAGTCAAGAAGGCCGTGGCGAAGAAAGCCGTGGCCAAGAAAGCCGTGGCGAAGAGAGCGGTAGTGAAGAAGGCCGCGGTGAAGAAGTCCGTGGCGAGGAAGCCCGCGCCCAGGAAGCCCGTCGCCGGGACGGCGGCCGCGACGAAGACGCCCGCCATCGCCCTGGTGCCGCCGCCTTCTGCCATGCCGGCACACCCCGTCACGCCGCCGCACGCGGGCCCGGAGCACGCCATCTCCGCCAAGGCCCGCCTGCGACTGCCCAAGGGCGGCCACGGCGACGCCCCGTCGCAAACCCACGGCATGCCGCTGCTGCATCGCCGCGGCGTACGCGGCCACTGAAGCCCATCGGGCGCGTCCGGCCGCCAGCGGCCGGGCGCCCGTTCAGCGCAGGGTGACGTCCAGCGCCGCGGCCGCGCGACGCGCCTTGGCCCGGGCCGACTCCACGTTCTCGTCGCGCGCCAGCGTCACCGCCACGCGGCGGTGGCCTTCGACCCGCGGCTTGCCGAACAGCCGCAGCGAGGTGTCGGGCTCGGCCAGCGCGGCATCCACGTTCGAGAATTCCGGCACGCCGTGGCCGGTAGCCAGCACCGCGCACGAGGCCGACGGCCCGAGCGTCCGAATAGTGGGGATCGGCAGGCCCAGGATGGCGCGCGCATGCAGCGCGAACTCGCTCAGCTCCTGCGAGATGAGCGTGACCAGGCCGGTGTCGTGCGGACGCGGCGAGACTTCGCTGAACCAGACCCGGTCGCCCTGCACGAACAGCTCGACGCCGAACAGGCCCCAGCCGCCGAGGTTGTCGGTGACGGCCTGCGCGATGCGCTGCGACTCGCGCAGCGCGGCCGCCGACATCGGCTGCGGCATCCAGCTCTCGCGGTAGTCCCCATCCACCTGCAGGTGGCCGATGGGATCGCAGAAGCAGGTGCCGTCGCGATGGCGCACGGTCAGCAGCGTGATCTCGTAGTCGAAGCGGATGAAGCCCTCGACGATGCAGCGGCCCTGGCCGGCGCGGCCGCCCGACTGGGCGTAGTCCCAGGCGGCGTCGATGTCGGCCGCGCTGCGCACGGTGCTCTGGCCCTTGCCGGACGAGGACATCACCGGCTTCACCACGCAAGGCAGACCGATGGCGGCCACGGCGGCATGGTAGTCCTCGCGCGTATCCACGAACCGGTACGGGGACGTCGGCAGCCCCAGCGTCTCGGCCGCCAGCCGGCGGATGCCCTCGCGGTCCATGGTCAGGCGCGCCGCGCGCGCGGTAGGCACCACGTGCAGGCCCTTGTCGGCCTCGAGCTCCACCAGGGTGGGCGTGTGGATGGCCTCGATCTCGGGCACCACCAGGTCGGGCTTCTCGTGCGCGATCAGGTCGCGCAACGCGGCCGGGTCGAGCATGTTCAGCGTGTGGCTGCGGTGCGCGACCTGCATGGCCGGCGCGTCGGCGTAGCGGTCGGCGGCGATCACCTCGACACCCAGGCGCTGCAGCTCGATCGCCACTTCCTTGCCCAGCTCGCCCGAGCCGAGCAGCAGCACGCGCCGGGCGCTTGCCGACAAAGGGGTTCCTAGGGTGACGGCGCGCGGATCGGTCATCGTTGCGGGGCTTTTTGGCGGGGAGGCCGCAATTGTATCCGCGGGAGGGACTTCAGTCCCGAGGCTCTCCGGCCAAGGGCACCGGGACTGAAGTCCCTCCCACAGGGCGTTTCTGGCATGCTTCGCGCTCACCTTCCGGGTCCTGCATGTCCTTCGCGCGCACCTCCGCCACCGCCCTGCTGTTGCTGGTCCCGGCGATTGCGCTGGGCGCTCGCTGGAGCGAGCCCGAGGCGATGGGGCTGGTCACCGAGGCCGCCATCGACGAAATCAGTGGCCTGGCCGCGGCGCGCCGGCATCCCGGGTTCTACTGGGCGCACAACGACAGCGGCAACACCGCGGAGCTGCACCTGGTCGACGAGCGCGGCCGGCTCCAGGCCAGCGTCGCCACGCCCGGTGCACCGAACCTGGACTGGGAGGACATGGCGTCCTTCCAGCTCGACGGCCGCGATTACCTGTTGGTGGCCGACACCGGCGACAACGGCGGCATCCGGCGCGCGCTGAGCCTGCATGTGTTCGAGGAGCCCGAAGACCTGTCCCGGCCCGCCACGCTGGCCTGGACCCAGCGCTTCCGTTGGCCCGATGGCCCCCGCGACTGCGAGGCGGTGGCGGTCGATGCGGTGCGCCGCGAGGTGCTGCTGATCTCCAAGAAGCGCGTGCCGGCCGAGCTGTTCCGCGTGCGCCTGGGCGCCGGCGACGAGGAGCAGGTGGCGGAACTGATCGGCACCCTGCCGGGCATCGAGCAGCCCGACGCCAGCGACCTCAGCCGCAGCCCCATCTACGGCCGCTACCGCGCCCAGATCACCGCGGCGGACCTGAGCCCCAACGGCCGGGTACTGGCGGTGCTCAACTACCGCGCCATCCACTTCGTGGTGCGCGGCCCCGACGGGGACTGGGGCCCCGGCCTGGCCGGCAAGCTGCCCCACCTCACCCTGCCCTGGATGCCCCAGGCCGAGGCCATCGCCTTCTCCGTGGACGGCCGCAGCCTGACCGTCGCCAGTGAGCAGCTGCCCTCCCCCGTCATCCGCTTCCGGATCGAGCCCAAGGCCAAGTGATTGATACGGCGGGGCTTCTGTCCCGTCAGGGAGCCCTGCATCCGGCCTATTGCATTTAGATATTGTTTTGATATCTTTGCCGCAGTCCACGGGAGAGTCCCCATGAAAGAGCAGAACGTCAGTTCCGTCCCCGGCATCCCCTTCCTGCTTGGCCTGCTGGTGGCCATGGCGGGTACGGCGGCGCTGTTCATCCTCGGCCTGCGCGATCAGGACGGCCTGTTCATCGCCGCCGGCGTGGCGCTGGGCGTCGTCGAGTTCTTCCTGTTGTTCGGCTTCTACATGGTCGAGCCGAACCAGGCCGCGGTGCTGAGCCTGTTCGGCAAGTACGTCGGCACCTGCAAGGACCAGGGCCTGCGCTGGAACAACCCGTTCTTCGCGGCCAAGAAGGTCTCGCTGCGCGTGCGCAACTTCGAGTCGGGCAAGCTCAAGGTCAACGACCTCGACGGCAGCCCGATCGAGATCGGCGCCGTGATCGTCTGGCAGGTGGTCGACTCGGCGGAAGCCGTCTACAACGTCGACGACTACGAGAGCTTCGTGCACATCCAGTCCGAGGCCGCGCTGCGCGCCATGGCCACCAGCTATCCCTACGACCAGCACGAAGACGGCACCATCGCCCTGCGCAGCCACGCAGCCGAGATCGCCAAGCACCTCACCGAGGAAATCCAGGAGCGCCTGGCCCAGGCCGGCGTCACCGTCGGCGAGGCACGCATCAGCCACCTGGCCTACGCACCCGAGATCGCCCAGGCCATGCTGCAGCGCCAGCAGGCCGGCGCCATCATCGCCGCCCGCACCCGCATCGTCGAAGGCGCGGTGAGCATGGTGGAAATGGCGCTCGAGCAGCTGGCCGCGCGCAAGGTGGTCGACCTCGACGCCGAGCGCCGCGCCACCATGGTCAGCAACCTGCTGGTGGTGCTGTGCAGCGAGCGCGGCACCCAGCCCGTGGTCAACGCCGGGTCGATCTACTGATGGACGGCATGGGCAACTGGCACTTCGTCGGCGTGGCCCTGCTGCTCACGGCCCTGCCGGGCCTGGGCCTGGGGCTGGTGCTGGTGACCGGGCTCTGGCGTCCGCGGCAGCTCGAGGGCGCCGCCGACCCCGACCGGCTGCGCCGCAGCGTCGGCTTCCGCGTGCTGGCGGTGGCCGGCGCGGTGGCCGCGCTGGGCGTGGTGATGCTTCTGTTGCGGGGATAGACGGTGGCTGAGAAGAAGGCCTACCCGCTGCGCATGAACGTCGAAGTGCTGGACGCCCTCCAGCGCTGGGCCGACGACGAACTGCGCTCGGTCAACGCCCAGATCGAATACCTGCTGCGCGATGCGCTGCGCAAGTCCGGGCGCCTGAAACCGCCCGGCGACGACGAGCCGCCGGCGACGGCCTGACGCCCCGCCCCTCCCCGATAGACGCCTGCCGGAGACCACCCCATGTTCCGACGCCTCGCCCTTCCCCCGCTCGGCAAGCCCCCGATCGTGTTCGCCGTGCTGGTGGGCGGCCTGCTGCCGATCGCGATCGCGGTGGGCGTGATGCTGCAGGTCAGCGCCGAGAAGATCTCGCCGGCCCTGATGCTGGTGGTCCAGGCCGCGGCGGCGGCCGTCTCGCTGACCATCGTGCTGCCGATGTGGCGGCGCGAGGCCGCCTTCGACGGCAAGCATCTGCGGGTGAAGGCGACCTTCTACACGCGCCAGTCCGCGCTGTCGGAGTTCGACCTCGCCGCGGCCCGGGTGGTCGACCTGCGCGAGCACACCGAACTCAAGCCGACGCTGAAAACCAATGGGTTCGCCGTGCCGGGCCTGCAGGCCGGGCACTTCCGCCTGCGCGACAAGCGCAAGGCTTTCTGCCTGCTCACCGATCCGGCCCGCGTGCTGTGCCTGCCGCACGCCGACGGCCGGGTGTGGATGCTCAGCCTCACGCACCCGCAGGCGGTGCTCGACATCCTGCGGCGCGCCGCGGCGTGACGCCCCCGCGCCGGCCCGTTAAGCTGGCCGCATGCACGCCCTCGACTGGCACCTCGTCAACAGCGACCTGATCGAAGCACTGCCCGCGCGGCTGATGCGCGAACGCGTGCGCGCCAACGCCGACGCCCGTGCGCTGGCGCAGGCGCCCTGGTTGCTGCGCCGCAAGCGCGACGGACGCTTCCTGGCGGTGACCGGCAACGGGCGATTCACCGCGCTGGTGCCACGGTTGGCCAGCGAACCCGGCCTGGCCGACATCCTCGCGGCGCTGGCGGCGCCGCACGAGCGCGCAGGCCAGCCCTTCGAACTGCCGCTCGACGGCCTGCTGGCGCACCTGCACGTGCTGGGCCTGGACCAAAGCTACGGCGAGGCGGTCGGGCTGCCGCTGGTGCCCGAACCGGCGCGCCTGGAATTCGCGGGCCACGACCGCTACCGCCGCCCGCTCTGGCTGCTCGACCCGGCCGCGCGCGCATGGCGCAGGATGCGCGCCGCGGCCCTTGCCGACGACATCACGCTCGAAGCCATCTCGGGCTACCGCAGCCACGCCTACCAGCTCGGCATCTTCGAGCGGAAGCTTGCGCGCGGGCTGACGCTGCCGCAGGTCCTGGCGGTCAACGCAGCGCCGGGCTTCAGCGAGCACCACGGCGGCTGCGCCATCGACATCGGCACCCCCGGGCAGCCGCCCGCGGAGGAGTCCTTCGAAGCCACGCCGGCCTTCGCGTGGCTGCACCGCCGGGCGGGCGATTTCGGCTTCCGCATGAGCTACCCGCGCGGCAACCCGCACGGCATCGTCTACGAACCCTGGCACTGGCGCTGGCACGGCGTGCGCGGGGCGCACGCCGAGGTCAGTCCTGGGAGCGTTTGATGGCGGGCTTGGCAGGGGTAGCGGCGTCGACGATGCGCCAGAGGTAGAGGCCGGCGAGCGTCCGGTATGGGCCCCAGCGTTCGCCGCGTTCGGCCAAGACCTTGGGCTTGGGCATCTCGTCGAGCTTGTCGAGCAATTGCGCCCCCTTGCGGACGCCGAGATCGTCGACGGGCAGCACGTCGGGGCGGCCGAGGCTGAACATCAGCATCATTTCGACCGTCCAGCGGCCGATGCCGCGCACCGCGGTGAGCCGTTCGATGATCGCGGCGTCATCCATGCCCGCCATCTCGCGCGACGTCGGTATTTCGCCGCGGGCATCGCGGGCGGCCAGGTCGCGCAGCGCCAGGGTCTTGTTGCCCGAGACGCCGCAGGCGCGCAGCGTGGGGTCGTCGATGCGGCCCAGGGTATCGGCATGCAGCTTGTTCGCGCCGATGGCCACTTCGACCCGGCCGACGATGGTGGCGGCGGCCTTGCCGGAGAGCTGCTGGTAGAGGATGGCGCGGGCGAGCGCGTCGGTGGTGTCGAAGGGCTTGCGCCAGCGCGCGGCGACATCCAGCGGGCCGATGCGGTCGATCCAGCGGCCCAGCTTGCGATCGCGACGGCGCAGGTGCGCGGCGGCGTCATCGAGGTCGAATCCACGCGGGTGGCGGGCCATGGCTAGGCTCGTTGGCGAAAGGCGTCGACGCCCAGCGTAAGCCAGGCCAGCATCATCAGCACCCCGCCGGCCGGTGCCAGCGCCGTCGCCGTGCCGGCGAACACCGCGCCGAGCAGGCTGCCTGAAAAAACCAGCACGCCGCACGCCAGCGCCGCGAGCGCGCCCAGGCGCAGGCGCGTGGCCGTGGGCGTGGCCAGCACCAGCAGCGCGAGGCCGTGGCCGAACAGGAACAGCGCGGCCAACCCGGCTCGCCGGGCGTCGGCCTCCGCGAGGCCGTGGCTGGCGTAGGCGCCCAGGCCCACGGACGCGGCGCAGGCGATGGCGCCGAGCGCGGCGAGGCCGCGGGCCAGCGCGGTCACCGGGTGCCGGCCAGGTAGTCGTTGCGGCTGCGCATCAGCGGCGCGGCCTTGTAGGGCGGCAGCAGGAACTGGCGGCCTTCGAAGCTGGCCTGCCAGCCGTCGACCTTGGCGCGAAGCGCGGCAACGCGCTCGGCGGGCGACTTCGTCACGTCGCCACGCGCGTCGCCAGCACTGGCTTCGCTTGCGGCGTCGCTGGCGGCCGCATCGGCACCTGCCCCGTCGGTGGCACCCTCGTCGCCGGCGCCGGCATCCGCGGAGTCGGCATCATTGGCGGCCTGTTCCGCCGCGGCCGCGTCGGCCTGCTCGAACCACGCCAGCGCCTGCGCTTCGTCGAGCGTGGCCGACAGCCGCGCCCAGGTGCCGCGCTCGTCGCGCCAGGCGGCGATGCGCACGGCCACGCCATCCACGCCGATGAAGTCGACGACCTGGGTCGCCTCGGTGCCGGTGTCGGTGGCCAGGTCGTCGAAGGGCAACTGGTCGGTGAAACCGGCGGTGCCGTTGCCGGCGTCCGGGTCGGTCATCGCGGTGGGCGGGCGGCCGTCCAGGCTGAAGCGGTCGTCCACGCGCGAGAGGCGGAAGGCGCGCGCGCCGGCCGGCGCGACGCGCACTTCCTCGATGCGCGCCATCGGGATGTCGAGCAGCCGGCGGTCGAGCCAGTCGGTCGGCTCGCGCGCCGGGCCGATGTCCTCGTCGAGCAGCCAGGCCTGCGGTTCGTCGCCCAAGCGCACGTAGCTGCCGCCGAGCGAGGGATGGTTGTTGCCGACCACCAGGGTTACCGGGTCGCCGCCGCCGGCGAGGCGCAACTCGGCGCCCTTGGCCTCCGGCGCGGTGATGTCCTCGACGCCGAGGCGCGCGTGCAGCGCGGGGTTGCGGGTCTTGGGCTCGATGCGCCGGGCCTCGGCAAGCCGGAACAGGGCGCGGCTGACTTCGCGCTGGTTCGCCGGCCAGCCGTCGCGGTCCGGCATCACCCACTGGCCGTCGCGCTTCTCGATACGGACCCGCGGCGTCGCGCCGGCGACCCGCACCTCGATGGTGTCTATCGCTTCGATGCGCTGGTCGAAGCCCGGCAGCAGCCGGCCAGCCTCCGGGCGCTCGCCCGTGGCCTGGCGATCAAGCAGCCACCAGGCGGCGCCGGCCAGACCCGCCACCACCACCGCCGCCAGCACCAGCTGCCGCGCGCGCATGGCTCAGGCCCCCGCCGTGCGCCGGCGCGACCAGCGGCGCCAGGCCACGCCCAGCGCCACCAGCATCACCAGCGCCGGCATGCCGAGGATGTTGATCAACTTGAGACGATCGCCGAGCGCCTCGATGTCGGCGTTGAGCCGGTGCTGCACGTCCCGCAGTTCGCGGCGCATGCGCAGCTTCTCGTCCTGGAAGCGCAGGATCTCGGCCTGCTGCTGCGGGGTCAGCGGCTGCGCCTGGCCATCGGCACCGGGCTGCTGCAGCGCGGCCAGCTGCTGCTCGAGCGCGTCAAGCTGCTGCTGCAGACGCTGCTCGCTGCTTCGGTAGCGCGCCTCGGCGCTGCGGCGCAGGGCCGCCACGCGCTCGAACGGCCGGGTGGCCGAGGCGCGCGTGCGAACCGCGATCAGGTCGGCGTTGCCGACCAGGTTGTCCACCGCGTTGTAGACGAAGTCGCCGTTGCTGGCGAAGGCGTTGTAGACCGGCTGGCCCAGGAAGTCGTTCACCTGTACCCACATGCGGTCGGCCAGCACGTCGGTGTCGGCGACCACGACCAGGTTCACCGGCGCCTTGCTTTCGGGCCGGTGCTTGTCGCCGGAGCGGTCCGGGAACGCGCTGCGCAGCGGACCGGTGAAGCGGGCGGCGATCACGTGCGGCTGGCCGCCCGGGCGGAAACCCTCGCGCAGCCGGTCGGGATCGGCGACCGCGTCGCGCACCGCCGCAACATCACCCAGCGCCGAGGCGCTGGAACTCTGGGCCAGCGGCTCCATCGCCAGGGTGGAATCGCGGGTCAGGCCCAGCGCACCCGCGCTGGACACGTTCAGCGTCTGCAGCTCGCCGGTCACCACGTCGTCCTGGTTCAAAGCTTCCCGACCCAGGCCCAGCACCGCCAGGTGCCGCACCGGCAAACCGTTCGGATCCGGCTGCACCTGCAGCGCGTGCTTCTCGTCCAGCACCAGGCGCGTCGGGTCGTACTGGATGCCCCAGGCCTGGAACAGCCGCGGCAGGTCGGAGCTGCGCGGTATCGCCACCGACAGCGGGTCGAGCGGATCGATGGCGGACTCATCGGCCTCGGAATCCGGGTCCACGAACACCAGCAGGCGGCCGCCGCGCATCACGAACTGGTCGATCGCGTACAGCGTCTCCTCGGACAGCTCCTTCGGATGCACCACCATCAGCAGGTCGACGTCTCCGGCGATGTCGGTGGGGCTTCCCTGCAGGCGGCGCAGCTCGAACAGCTCGCTGACCTGGCGGTCCACCACCCAGCCCGGACGACCGCGACCGGTGGGATCCATGGTCGGGCCGGTCGGCAGGCCGCTGATCAGCCCCACCACCGGCTGGGCATCGACGCTGAGGGTGGAAATCAGCTTGGCGACGTCGTATTCGAGGAATGCTTCCTTGTCCGGCTGGATGAAGGGCATCACCGTCTCGCCGTCGGTGCTGTTGACGCCCACCAGGCCGAAGAACAGCTTGTCGCCGCTGGTTCCGAGCGGGATCGACTGCAGGCCGTAGGCGGTGGCCTCGTCCTCGGCCTCGGAGAACGGCTCGGGGTCGATCACTTCCAGCGTGACCTGGCCGCCGCTGCGGGCGGCCACTTCCTCCAGCAGTTCGCGCACGCGGGTGGCGAAAACGCGGAACTGCTGCAGTTCGCGGGTGGCGTGCTCGGAGTAGTACAGCTTCAGCCGCACCGGCTCCTCGATCCGGCCCAGCAGGTTGCGGGTGCCGTCGGAGAGCGTGTACAGCCCCTTGTCGGTGAGATCGAGCCGGGCGCCGCGCAGCGCCACGGAGTTGAGCGCCACCAGGGCGACGAAACCCAGCGCCAGCAGCGCCAGCGCGACCAGGGGAGCGGAACGTCGGGACAGGATCTTCATGGCGGTCAGTCGGCTTTCTTCAGGTCGATCACCAGCACCGTGGCGGTAAGCCAGGCGGCGATGCACAGCAGGAAGAACACCACGTCGCGCAGGTCGAGCACGCCGCGGCTGATCGCCTGGAAATGGGTCAGGAAACTCAGGCCGGCGAAGGCGTCCACCCAGGGCTGCGGCGCCCAGCCGCGGACCAGGTCGAGCGCCATCGGGAACCCGGCCAACAGCAGCAGCAGGCACACCACCACGGTGAGGATGAAGGCCACCACCTGGCTGCGGGTCGCCGCCGACAGCGCGCTGCCGATGGCCAGGAAGGCGCCGGCCATCAGCCAGCTGCCCAGGTAGCCCGCGAAGATCACGCCATGGTCGGGATCACCCAGCCAGGCCACCGTGACCCACATCGGGAAGGTGAGCGCCAGCGCCAGGCCCAGGAAGGCCCAGGCCGCGAGGAACTTGCCCAGCACCGCCTGCCACAGCGTCAGCGGCAGGGTGAGCAGCAGCTCGAGCGTGCCCGACTTGCGCTCCTCGGCCCACAGCCGCATCGCCACCGCAGGCGCCAGCAGCAGGTAAAGCCACGGGTGGAAGCGGAAGAACGGCTGCAGGTCGGCCTGCCCCGCTTCGTAGAAGCCGCCGAGGTAGAAGGTGAACGCCCCGGCCAGCGCCAGGAAGATGACCAGGAACACCGCCGCCAGCGGCGTCGCGAAATAGCTGGCGAACTCGCGCCGGAACACCGACAGCACCGCACTCATGGCTTCGCCCCCTCGGTGGTGATGCGGCGGAAGACCTCGTCGAGCCGGCCGCGTTCGGGCTGCAGGCTGCTGAACACCACGCCGCGCTGGCGCAGGCGTTCGGCCACCGCGTCGGCGGCCACCGGCCGGCCCTGCGGGAACACGTACAGGCGGCCATCGGCGGCATCCTGGTGGAAGCCGCTGACGCCCGGCATGCCGTCTAGCGCGGCGCGGGCGGCGATGCTGTCGCCAGCCAGCAGCGACACTGCGCCCTGGTAGCGCGAGCGCGCCAGCAGCTCGGCCGGCGTGGCGTCCGCCAGCACCTTGCCGCGGGCGACGATCATGGCCCGGCTGCACACCGCCTCGACTTCCTCGAGGATGTGGGTGGACAGCAGCACGGTGCGCTCACGCGCGAGCTCGCGGATCAGGCTTCGCACCTCGTGCTTCTGGTTCGGGTCCAGGCCGTCGGTGGGTTCGTCGAGGATCAGCGCGGGCGGGTCGTGCAGGATCGCGGCGGCCAGGCCGACGCGGCGCTTGAAGCCCTTGGAAAGGGTGTCGATGGGCTGGTGCAGCACGCCTTCGAGCGCGAGCCGCCCGAGCACCGACTGCATCCTCTCGCGCCGGTGCGCGCCGGACAGCCCGCGGACGTCGGCGACGAAGCCCAAGAAACCCGAGGGCGACATCTCGCCGTAGCCCGGCGCGCCCTCGGGCAGGTAGCCCAGCGCACGGCGCGCGGCCATCGGCGCGGCCTGCACGTCGTGGCCGCAGACCTTCGCGGTGCCGGCGGTGGGCGCCAGGAAGCCGGCGATCATCTTCATCGTGGTGGACTTGCCGGCGCCGTTCGGGCCGAGGAAGCCGAGCACTTCGCCGGGCTCGACCTTGAAACTGATGCCGTCCACGGCCAGCAGGCGGCCGTAGCGCTTGTGCAGGGCGTGTGCCTCGATCATCGGGAGCTAGTCTCGCTGGATTCGGTTTCGGTGGGCACCCGGCCGGGCGGCCCCGGAAACGACAGGGCGGGCACTAGGCCCGCCCTGCGGTGTTGCTTAGGCGGCCGCTTCGGCCTCGGCCTCGTCGGCGGCCGGGGCGGGCTCGTCGGCCTCGTCCTCGGGCAGCGGCGCGATCACGCGCGGGGCCGGGGAATCGGCGCCCGGCACCTGCACCGGCCAGTAGACGTTGAACTCCGCGTCCTCGGCCAGCATGTCCTTGATCTCGCCGAGGTACTCCTCGAACGGGCGATCGGTCGGCTCGTGGCCGCGGACCAGGGCCCAGGCACGGACCAGGTCGCGGATGCGGGCCAGGCCCGGCGACGGACCGACGTAGCTGGACTTGGCGACGCGCATGGCCGGCAGCTGGGCGTAAACGACCGGGCCCTCGACGTCGACCTCGAAGGTCTCCAGCGGCGCGTTCGGGTCAACGACCGGGGCGGGCGCGACTTCGGCGACCGCTTCGGCGGCCTCGCGTTCCTCGCCCTCGGCGGCGTCGGCGGGCTCGGCCGGGCCGGTGCCCTTGCGGCGGATCGGCAGCACCACGTCGAAGGCGTAGGTGTCGGAGCCGAACTCATTGGTGACGATCCGCATCGGGCCGGCGGCCTCGAGCTCGTTCTTCTCCATCACCTGGTCGATCCACTTGCGCTGGTTCGTCATCGCCAGGGCGATATCGTCGTTGGCGCGCTTGGCGGCGGTGGTGACCAGCAGGACGTTCTGCGCGGGCAGCTCGGCGATCTCGAAGCCCGGCTCGTGCTGGCTGTAGTCGAAGCGCGGGATCGTGGCCAGCAGGTTGCTCAGCTTGGTCAGGCCGCGCTTGATGTCGGCGCCGATTTCGCTGTTCACGTACAGGGTGCCGGCGTAGCGACCCAGCAGGTCGTAGCCGTAGTCAACCGAGTAGCGCTGGGTGATCTCGATGTTCTGGTTGCGCTGGCCGGTCCGCTCGAAGCGGAAGGTCATGGTCTTGTTCTTGCCGCGGCCCGGGGTATCGAGCGCGTAGACGATCTTCTCGCCCGGCACGATTTCCTTGATTTCCCACTTGCCCGAGCCGATGGAGTGCTGGCTGGAGCTGAACGCAAGCGCGGCGCCGACGCCGGACTCGGGGCCCGAGGTGGTGAGCTGCATGCGCGGGTCGTGGTTGATCAGCGCGTTCCAGTCCTTGAACCGGGTGAAGCTGCTGAGGATGTCGTTCACGGTGGACATCGGGCGATTGGTCTCGACCGAGTGCGACACGGTGCGCGAGGCGGGCAGGAACAGGCCGATCACCACGAACAGGGCGAGGACGATCAGCAGGGAAATAATCCACTCAATAACTCGGGTCATTCGGAAGCTCTCCAGGAACGGCCCTCGACTGGTCCACATGCCCAATCGCAGGAACCGGGGAGGATAACAGGTCAGCCCGCCGCCCGGCAGGGGGCGGCGGGAAATCGCCGGAAACCGCGCAGTGGCGCGGGTCTTGGACCTAGACGAGCTTCAGTTCGAAGGCCTTGAGCACGGCCCGGGTGCGGTCGCGCACGCCCAGCTTGGACAGGATGTTGGAGACGTGGTTCTTCACGGTGCCTTCAGCGACGCCGAGCGAGTTGGCGATCTCCTTGTTGGAGAAGCCGCCGGCCATCAGGCGCAGGATCTCGGTCTCGCGGTCGGTCAGCGGATCAGGCTGCTCCAGGCTCACGAATTCGTTCTGCAGGCCCTCCAGGCCCGACAGCAGGCGCTGGGTGACGGCCGGCTGCACCAGCGAGCCGCCCTCGGCGACGGTCTGGATGGCGTTCACCAGCTGGTCCAGCGACACATCCTTGAGCAGGTAGCCGCGGGCGCCGGCGCGGATGCCGGCCAGCACCAGCTGGTCGTCGTCGAAGGTGGTCAGGATGATGGTCGGCGGCAGCTGGCCCTTGGCCGTCAGCGCCTGCAGGGCCTCCAGGCCCGACATCACCGGCATGCGCATGTCCATCAGGACCACGTCGGGCTTGATTTGCGGGATCAGCTCGACCGCCTGGCGGCCGTCGCCGGCCTCGGCGACCACCTCGATGCCATCGGCGAGCTCGAGCAGGGATTTGACGCCCTGGCGCACCAGGGTCTGGTCGTCGACCAGGCAGACACGGATCATGCGGCGTTCTCCAGGGGCAATCGGATGTCGAGCGCGAAACCCTGCCCGCGCCCGGTGATGATATCGACCCGGCCGCCGTGGGCGGCCAGGCGTTCGCGCATGCCGCGCAGGCCGTTGCCCGGCACGGCGTCGCCCTCGACCCCGCGGCCGTCGTCGCGGGCCTGGATGCGGGCCTCGCCGGCGTCGCGGGCGATGGTCAGCCACAGGGTGGACGCGCCGGCGTGGCGCACGGCATTGGTGATGATCTCCTGCGTGCAGCGCAGCAGCACGTGCGCGCGCTCGGGATCCTCGATGGTCAGCGGATCGGGCAGGTCCAGGCGGATGTCCAGCGCCGGCACGCCCTCGACCAGGGTGCGGATGGCGCCGCTGAGGTCGATGGCGCCCTCGTCGCGCATCTCGCTGACCGCCTCGCGGACGTCGGTGAGCAGCAGCTTGGCCAGGGTGTGGCTCTGGCGCACATGCTCCTGGGCGCGGCCCTCGGTGAGGTGGCCGGCGACTTCCAGGTTCAGGCTCAGCGCGGTGAGGTGGTGGCCCAACAGGTCGTGCAGCTCGCGCGAGATGCGCACGCGCTCGCTCATTCGCGAACTCTCGGCCAGCAGGGCGCGGGTGGCCCGCAGCTCGGAGTTGAGGCGACGCTGCTCCTCGCGCGCCTCGGCCTGCTGCCTGGCGATCAGTCCGATCACCATCGCGAAGCTCGAATAGCCGACGTAGGTCATCGCCTGCAGCACGGCGATGCCGACCGTGAAACCCTCGAAACGGAAGAACACCGGCACCAGCGCCACGTGCTGCACCGTCAGCCAGACCACGCCGACCCGCACCGGCACCATCCAGGGAATGACGCCGGCGATGATCATCATCAGGATGGCGCCCATGCCGGTGCCGGTCTCGGCGCTGACGAGGATCGCCGAACAGGTGAGCGCGGCCAGCAGGACAAGGTCGGGCAGGCGCTGCTGCCGGAGGCCGAGCCTGCGGGTGATCAGCCAGTAGATGAGGCCGAAGGCCAGGTAGGCGGCCACCGCCACCGCGGCGCGCGGTGCCCGGCCCAGCGACAGGTCGCCGTCCACCGGACCCAGGTACCAGGTGAACACGAACAGGGGAATGCCCAGCACCGCCCAGGTGAACAGGCCGGCGTACCGCAGCAGCTGGGTGTGGGAGAGGCGGTTGAGCATGCGGGCATCATAGGCCGGGCATGGTCCCGGCGTGCCACCCCGGAAGTCATGCCCGCGACGTTTTCCCGGCCCCGCCCCGGGGGACGGCGCCCGTGCGATAATCCCGCCCCGATCGCCCGACGGGTTTCCCTGCCCGCGGCCCTCACGCCATCGGAGTCCGAAAGACAATGCCGATCACCATCCGCGACGTGCGCGAGCACGAGCTGGATTCCGTACTTGCCCTGAACAACGCGGCCGGGCCGTCCATCCTGCCGATGGACGCCGCCAAGGCGCGTTTCTTCTGGGAGCACGCCGAATACTTCCGGGTCGCCGAGCAGGACGGCCTGATCACCGGTTTCCTGGTCGCCCTGTCCCAGGACGCACCGCACGACAGCCCCAACTTCCGCTGGTTCAAGGAGCGCCACCCGCGCTTCCTCTACGTGGACCGCATCGTCATCGCCCGGCCCCGCCGCGGCGGCGGCCGCGGGCGGGCGTTCTACGCCGACGTGCAGAGCTTCGCCGAGCCGCGCTGGCCGCAGCTGTGCTGCGAGGTCTTCCTGCAGTCGGGCAACGACCCGGCCCTGCTCTTCCACGGCAGCTTCGGCTTCCGCGAGGTCGGCCAGCAGGTCATGCCCGGCACCGACATCCGCGTCTCGATGCTGGTCAAGGAGATGTGCAGCTATCCCTTCGTCGCCGAGACCTACGGCGCCCGCCTGCCCGACCAGCCCTGGCTGGCCGCCCGCGCCCTGCCCGGCCGCCGCGGCGCGCTGGCCACGGGGACCTGAGCATGGCCGCCAACCCCCTCGACTACGAACAGGCCGGCGAACTCAAGTTCGGCCAGGTCGGCATCGCCAACCTGCGCGTGCGCACGCTCGACCCGGAGCGCCTGGGCGCCGAGATGGCCGAGCGCGTGCAGCGCGCGCCCAAACTGTTCGCCCGCGCCGCCGTGGTGCTCGATTTCGGCGGCCTGAGCCGCTGCCCGGACGCCGGCCAGGCCCGCGCGGTGATCGATGCCCTGCGCGCCGCCGGCGTGCTGCCGGTGGCCCTGGCCTACGGCACCCGCGAAATGGATGACCTGTCCCAGGCCGTCGGCCTGCCGCTGCTGGCGAAGTTCCGCGCGTCCTACGAGCGCGACGGCGAGGCCGAGCCGGCCGCGCCCGCGCCGCGCAAGGCC